>DATLUT010000077.1:0-26093 GCA_035532975.1 Allostellaceae bacterium | reverse complement strand
CCCATCAGCACGATGTTGGTGAGCTGTCGGTCATCCTTGGGCGACGGCCATTCGCCGAGCGCGTCACGCGCCACCATGATCTGGCCGACGATTTCCGACGCATCCAGATTACGCACCAGACGCTGCGTTCCGGTGTGACAGAACTTGCAGGTTAGCGTGCAGCCGACCTGCGACGAAACGCAGAGCGTGCCGCGATCCTCTTCGGGGATGTGCACGCACTCGGCCTCCTGGCCGTCGGCGAACGCCAACAGCCATTTGCGCGTGCCGTCGCTCGACACCTGGGCCCGGCTTTCGACCGGCCGCGCGACGCTATAGCGCTCGGCGAGCTGCGCGCGGAACGATTTGGCGAGCGTAGTCATCGCCGCGAAATCGCGCGCGCCGCGATGGTAGATCCAGTGCCAGAGCTGACGGGCGCGGAACGGCGCCGCGTCGAGCGTCGCCATTTTGGCGACAAGCTCCTCGCGCGACAGACCGATCAGGGTTTTCGGGGCCGGCATCACCGGCAAGATATAGGTCCGCGGCAGCCGCGGCGCCAGCCTTACCGCTTGATCTTGCAGGCGGCGTCGATCGCCTTGAGCGCCTGGCCGAAACCGGTCAGGTCGTAGGTATCCGTCGTGGTCGCGCCACGTGCCGAAACCGCCTTGACCGTCGCGGTGTTGCCGCGCGCCAGCGCCTCGGTAACGGCCTTGTCGGTCGCCGCGTTAGGCGTCCAGGCGGCCTCGTTGTCGAGAAACAACGGGTATTTCTTGCCGTCGATGGCAAGTTCCGCCTTCGCGTCTTTCTTGACCGCATAGCCGAGATTGAAGGTGACGACGTTGTACGCCTTCTCCGAGATACGATGCGATACCATGGCGTCGACGCGCGAGCGTTGCGCGTTCGCTGGATCCGACTTGCTCGGCTGGCCTACCAGATAGCAGGTTGGCCCGCCCTTCGCGGGCAGGCTGTAGGCGCTCCAGATCTTTCCGGTGGCGACGGTCTTGACCTGCGCGGCGGCACCCGTCGCGGCGAGGATGAGCGGCAGCACGAGTGCGGCGAGGAGTCGTTGCATCGATTAACCATAGCGAAGCCGAGTGCGCGCGACAAGCGACGGCTCTTGCGTCGAGTCGCGCGCGGCGACAAGTTCACGCGGGAGAATCCTTACATGCGTGCAATCCTCTGCCGCGAATACGGATCGATCGATAATCTCGCCGTCGCTGATGTGCCCGAGCCGCCGCTCGGCGCCGGCCAAGTCTGTATCGACGTGTATGCGGCCGGCGTCAATTTCGGCGAGATGCTGATGGTGCTCGGCCAGTACCAGGAAAAGCCGCCCGTACCCTTCACACCGGGCTTCGAAGCCGCCGGCGTGATTCGTGCCGTCGGCGACGGCGTCAACTCGCTGAAACCCGGCGACCGCGTGATGGCAGCGCTGCCTTGGGGCGGCTATGCCGAGGTCGCAGTCGCGGCGGCCGATGCCACGTTCCCGATTCCGCCGACGATGGATTTCGTCACCGCCGCCGGCTTTCCGATCGCCTACGGCACCGCCTATGGCGCGTTCGCGTGGCGCGCCAATCTGAAGCCGCGCGAGAGCGTTCTCGTGCTCGGCGCCGCAGGCGGGGTCGGCCTCGCGGCGGTCGAGGTCGCGGCCGCCATGGGTGCGAATGTGATCGCCGCCGCCGGCGGCGCCGAGAAATGCGCCGTGACGCAGGCGCATGGCGCGGCGCACGCGATCGACTACCGCCGCGAGGATTTGCGCGAACGTGTCCGCGTGCTAACCGAGGGGCGCGGCGTCGATGTGGTGTTCGACCCGGTCGGCGGCGACGCCTTCGCCCAAGCGCTGCGCTCGACCGCCTGGGGCGGGCGAATCCTGGTCATCGGCTTTGCCGCCGGCAGCGTCCCCCAGATCCCGGCCAACCACGTGCTTGTAAAGAATGTCGACATCATGGGCTTTCTGTGGGGCTCGTACCGCAAGCGGCGGCCCGAGCTACTGGCCCCGGCTCTTGCGCGCCTAGTCGCGTGGTACGCCGAAGGCCGCCTGCGGCCTGTGGTCTCCCACCGGCTGAAACTGGCCGACGCGGCCAAGGCCTATCGGCTTCTGCGCGAACGCAAGGCGACCGGCAAGATTGTGCTTGAGACCCGAATCTGAGCCGAGGAAAATCACCGCCCGTTGCGCAAAACTTCTCGAAAGCGGCGCGCCGGCCGGTCTATGATGCTCTGGCCTTGGGAGGGGCAGTGCGATGAGCGTCGTTCGTCAGGCGCGCCTCGAGGACGCGCAGGCGATCGCCAAGATCGAAATCGATACTTGGCGGGCGACTTACCCGGGCATGCTGCCCGACCGGGTTTTGCTCAATATGTCGGAACGGCGGCAGACCTCCTCGTGGGCCAGTTTCCTGCGGCACCGGCCGGAAGACGTCTGGGTCGCGCAGCACCCGCATATCGGCGTGGTCGGCTTCGGCAATTGCGGCGCGCAGCGCGACGGTACCGTCGATTACAGCGGTGAAATCTATACGCTCTACGTGTTGCCCGATCTCCAGGGCCTCGGCGTCGGCCGCACGCTGATGGGCGCACTGTTCCAACGGCTCGAGGCCTCCGGCCACCGCTCGGCGTTGGTTTGGGTCGTGCGCGGCAATCCTGCGCGGTACTTTTATGAACGACTTGGCGGCAAGCAGGTGATGCACCGCCCCATTCCGGTTGCCGGCCAGCCAGTCGAGGCCATCGCCTACGGCTGGCGCAACTTCGGCGCCGTGCTCGGTCGTCATGCGCGGTCGCGTGGTGAGTCTACCGGCGAGCCGCCGGCTCAATAACGCGCGACCTTGCAGTCGCGCGAAGCCGCGTATCCGTAATTGAACGTCAGGCCCGCGTGCGCAGCGGCGGGCGCGGACGCGAGCGCGTCGACGCCGTGGCCTGCGGACCGTCTTCGTCGAAGAGCTCCGCCAGGCGTTCGAGCATGGTGCCGCCGAGCTGCTCGGCATCGACAATGGTGACGGCGCGCCGGTAATAGCGCGTGACGTCATGGCCGATGCCGATGGCCGTCAGCTCAACCGGCGAGCCACGTTCGATTTGGCCGATCACCTCGCGCAGATGGCGCTCGAGATAATTGCCGGGATTCACCGACAGCGTGGAATCGTCGACCGGCGCGCCGTCGGAGATGACCATCAGGATCCGGCGCTGCTCCGGCCGGGCCAGCAACCGGTCATGCGCCCAAATCAGCGCCTCGCCGTCGATGTTCTCCTTGAGGATGCCCTCGCGCAGCATCAGGCCGAGACTCTTGCGCGCGCGTCGCCACGGCTCGTCCGCCGCCTTGTAGACGATATGGCGGAGATCGTTGAGGCGGCCCGGATTCGGAGGCTTGCTCGCGGCGATCCAGCGCTCGCGCGCCTGCCCGCCCTTCCAGGCCCGCGTGGTGAAGCCCAGGATCTCGACCTTGACGCCGCAGCGCTCGAGCGTCCGCGCGAGGATATCCGCGCTCATCGCCGCCACGGTGATCGGCCGGCCGCGCATCGAGCCCGAATTGTCGATGAGCAGAGTCACCACCGTATCGCGGAAATCCATCTCCTTCTCGCGCTTATACGACAGCGGATAGATCGGGTTGGTGACGACGCGATCGAGCCGAGCCGAATCGAGGATGCCTTCTTCGAGATCGAACTCCCACGAGCGCGCCTGCTTCGCCAAGAGCCGGCGCTGCAGCCGATTGGCGAGGCGCGCGATGATGCTCTGCAAATGCGCAAGCTGCTGGTCCAGCAGCCCACGCAGTCGCGTCAACTCGTCCGGATCGCACAGGCCTGCCGCGTCAACGACTTCATCGCACTGGGTGGTAAAGGGCCGGTAGGCGAGCGGATCGTCGTTGGCGCCGCGATTGCGCGGCAGCTGCCCTGGCCGGCCCGGCCGGCCCGGATCGTCGTCGCCCGCGCCCGGCATCAACTCGCCCTGGACGTCCTCGGCGCCGGCGGCTTCGCCGTCGTGCTTTTCCTCGTCGGGCGCGCCGCCCTCCATCGTTCCCTGCGCGCCGGAAGTTGCGCCCTCGCCGCCTTCGCTTTCGCTGTCGCCTTCCTCGACCTTGTCGCTGTCGTCCTCGGCGCTTTCTTCGGAATTTTCGTCTTCGGCCTCGCCCAGGTCGAGATCGAGATCCTGGATCAGTTGCCGCGCGGTGCGGGCATAGACCGCCTGATCGCGCATGTGACGTTCGAGGTCGAGCAGATCGCGCCCAACCTTGCCCTCGAGGTAGGGCCGCCACAGCTCGACCACCTGCCGCGCGGCCGGCGGCGGCGGCGCACCGGTGAGCCGCTCGCGCACCAGCAGCCGGATCGCCTCGGCCAGTGTCACGTCGTTGCGCTCGGCCAGCTGCTCGTAGCCCTGGCGGCGATAGCGCTCGTCCAGCATCGCCGCCAGGTTTCCGGCGACGCCGACCATACTGCGCGAGCCGAGCGCCTCGACGCGCGCCTGTTCGACACCCTCGAAAATGTTGCGCGCGGTCTCGCCGGCCGGCGCCCGGCGGGCGTGCACCGCGGGATCGTGGTAGCGCAACCGCAGCCCCAACGCGTCCGCTGCGCCACGCACCGGCGCCGCGTCCTTTTCAGCCAGATCGCGCGGCGGCAACGGCAGCCGAATGCGCGCACCCGCCGCGCCCGCCGGCTCGGCGCCATAAGTCACCGTGATGTCGGCGCGTCGCGCGATCGCACGCAGCGCCGCCGCGGTCGACCGCTTGAAGATTTCGACGGGTGAATCGTTATCCGGCATGGCCGTGGCCCCGGCGCGTCAGCTCACGGTGACGCGAACGCCGCTTTCCGTGAGCTCGCCGCCGAAGCACCGCTGGTAGTACTCGGCCACCGTGGCGCGCTCAACCTCGTCGCACTTGTTCAGAAAGGTGGTGCGGAAGGCGAAGGCCAAGTCGTTGAAGATGCGATTGTTTTCCGCCCAGGTAATGACCGTGCGCGGCGACATCACGGTGGAGATGTCGCCATTGACGAAACCGGCGCGCGTCAGCTCGGCCAGCGACACCATCGCGTGCACGATGCGGCGGCCTTCTTCGTTGTCGTAGGACGGCGCCTTGGCCAGCACGATTTCCACCTCGGCGTCGTGCGGCAGGTAATTCAGCGTCGCAACGATGTTCCAGCGGTCCATCTGGCCCTGGTTGATCTGCTGCGTGCCGTGATAGAGGCCGGTGGTGTCACCGAGCCCGACGGTATTGGCGGTTGCGAACAGGCGGAAAGCCGGATGCGGACGGATGACGCGGTTCTGGTCGAGCAGCGTCAGTTTGCCTTCGACCTCGAGCACGCGCTGGATGACGAACATCACGTCTGGCCGGCCCGCGTCGTATTCATCGAAGCACAACGCCGTCGGATGCTGCAGCGCCCAAGGCAGCAGGCCTTCGCGATACTCGGTGATCTGCAAGCCGTCCTTCAGGACGATGGCATCCTTGCCGACCAAATCGATGCGGCTGATGTGGCTGTCGAGATTAATGCGGATCAGCGGCCAGTTGAGCCGCACCGCGACTTGCTCGATATGGGTCGACTTGCCCGTGCCGTGGTAGCCTTGGATCAGGACGCGGCGGTTGTAGGCGAAGCCGGCGAGAATCGCGAGTGTGGTGTCGCGATCGAAGCGGTAAGCCTCGTCGAGATCGGGCACATGGTCGCTCGGCCGCGAAAACGCCGGCACCTGCAGGTCCGAATCGATGCCGAAGGTCTGGCGCACCGAGACGGTGATATCGGGCCGGTCGAGCGTCTCGTTGGAACGGGTGTCGTTGCTGACTGTCATAAGCGCTTTCTGCTGCCGCTGATCACGAGGTGTAACAGGCCTTGAGCGTCGAATAGGCCTGGTTGATGACTTTGAGGCGCTCTTCGGCGGCCTTGTCCCCGCCGTGGGCGTCCGGATGGTTTTGCTTCACCAGCTCTTTGTAGCGCGACTTGAGATCCGAGAGCGAAACCGGGTCGTTCAAGTCGAAAACCGCGAGAGCGCGCGCTTCGGGCGACGCCGGATGGTGATGCCGCGCCGCGCCGTTGCCGTTGGCCGCCGGCTCGTCGTCATCGAGATCAAACATGCCGTTGCCCTTGAACCGCGTTTGATAGCGGAGGGTACGCGACCCCAGGGGCCAGCTCGGCCGCTGCCATACGGTGTCCTGCCGAGTTTCACGCTCGATCTCGTCCGGCGACATGCCGGCGTAGTAGTTCCACGACGAGTTGTAGGTCCGCACATGATCGAGGCAGAACCACAGGTACTCACGCAGCGCCGAACGCGACCGCGGCGCCCGAAACTCGCCCGAGCCGGCACAACCCGGATGGTCGCAGCGGCGGCTGTTTGCCGCCCTGTCCGGGTCGGCATAGCTCGCGCTTACGGGACGTGGCATGATGTCCGATAGTATGGAGAGGCGGTCGATTCCTGACAAGCTTGCCTGTCGATGTCCGGGAATACCGTT
Source organism: Allostellaceae bacterium (assembly GCA_035532975.1). Lineage (GTDB taxonomy): Bacteria > Pseudomonadota > Alphaproteobacteria > ATCC43930 > CGMCC-115725 > REEB95. Next base: position 19,705 of record DATLUT010000077.1, on the reverse strand, counting down.
AAAATGGGCCCGTTTCTGGGGAATTAAAGGGTCGATCGCATGTCCGGGCCGGTTGCCGAACGTATCCGCGATAAACTGGCTGCCTTGCGCCCGACGCGGCTCGTCATCCACGACGACTCACGGCGCCATGCGGGGCACGCCGGTGCCCGCCCGGAGGGCGAAAGCCATTTCCGTGTGGAAATCGTCTCGCCCACGTTCTCAGGCGAGAGCCAAGTGGCACGCCAGCGTCGCGTCTATGCGCTGCTCGCCGATGAATTGCGGGCCGGGGTGCATGCCCTGCAGCTGACGACCCTGGCACCGGACGAGGATAACAGTCCGGGTTAGGTGCAGTACAATCTAGGGTTGTATATTCGGCGGTTAGCGCTCTTAATGGTTGCAAGGCGCGTAAATCGCGCTAACATTTGTTTTATGGATTCCGACGACCAAAGGCTTGCCGGACTCGATCGAACCGGAAGCGATCGGATGCGCGCCAATTCGACGCACTCCACTCTGGTCAATCGCAATGTCACCGTGGACGGCCATCGGACGAGCATTCGCCTCGAACCGGCGATGTGGCAGGCACTCAATATGATTTGTCAGCGCGAGAACAAGACTCTGAACGAGTTGGCCACGATCATCGCGCGCAACCGCGACCAGTCGACGCTCACGGCCGGCATCCGCGTCTTTCTGCTGACCTACTTCCAGGCGGCCGCGACGGATGAAGGCCACATACGAGCCGGACACGGCATCGCCCGAACTCGCGTTCGCGCCTGACCGACGCGTTCAGTCGCGAGCGACGGTGTAATAGTCCGGCCACAACCGCTTGACGATCTCGCCGTCGCTGCGGAAAGCGTGGCAGGTATCGATCAATCGCGGCCGCGCCTTCGGCGGCTGCGGCGGTGCATCACCGCCTTGTCGCGCCAGGCGGTGGCGATAGGGATAAATGGTTTGATAGGCGGTGGTCGCGATCGGGCCCATGAGCTCGACCAGGTGGGTACAGCCCTCGATCCCGCCCAGCCGCTCGCGCACCTTGGACAGAAAGCCCGGGCGAATGCTCAGGCCCATGAGACGCATGAAATTCGGTGCGATCACCGGGCAGACCGGAAACGGGCTCTTGTCGGTGACGGCTTCGACGCCACGCACGATCAGATCGTCATCGACAGTCAGCCGGACCCACATTTCATGCACGGGCTCGCCGGCTTCGACGCGGCCGCGGTAATCGCTGTCGAACCCATACGTCTTCGTATCGGTGAGATGGCCCTCGACGTCCCACAAACCGTCGGCGCGGCGATAACCGTGGCAATGGACCTGGCGGGTGTGGATAGGCTGGCGCGGCGACGCGAGCGACAACGGCATGACGAAATCCTCCGGAAACTGCGCCCTATTTAGAAAGCGCGTGCCGGCCGCGCCAGTGTCTTGACCTCGTGCCGCAGAAAGTCGCGCAGGTCTTCGGAAGTCACGTAGCGGCTGATGAACCCTTGGCCGATGTCGCGAACGAGGATGAGGCTGATGCGGCCGTCCTTGACCTTCTTGTCCTTGCGCATGAGCTCGAGCAACGCGTCGGCATCGATGCCGCCGAGTTCGGTGCGCAATCCGACGGCCGTGAAGTGGCGACGCACGCGGCTCACCGATTCCGCCGGGCACAATCGCAGCTTGGCCGAAAGATCGAATGCCATGCACATGCCAAGCGCGACGGCCTCGCCGTGCAACAGCGCATCGCCGAAGCCGGTCGCCGCTTCAAGGGCGTGGCCAAACGTGTGACCGAAATTGAGCAGCGCGCGCTCGCCGGCTTCGCGCTCGTCGGCGGCAACGACCGCCGCCTTTGCGGCGCAGCTGCGCAGCACAGCGTCGCGGCGCAGCGCGGCGTCGCCTTTGAGCAGCGTCACGGCCTTGGTTTCGAGCCACTCATAGAAGCCGCGGTCGCGGATGAGTCCGTATTTCACGACCTCGGCATAGCCGGCCAGCAGTTCGCGGCGCGGCAAGGTGGCCAGCGTGTCGATATCGGCCACGACCAGCACCGGCTGATGGAAAACGCCGACCAGATTCTTGCCCTGCCGCGTGTCGATCGCAGTCTTGCCGCCGACCGAGCTGTCGACCTGCGCAAGGAGCGTCGTCGGAACTTGGACATAATCGAGGCCGCGCAGCAGCGTCGCGGCCGCAAAGCCGGTAAGATCGCCGACCACGCCGCCGCCCAGCGCAATGACCGGCGTCGCGCGCTCGACGCCGGTGGCGAGGATGTCCTCGCACAACGTCTGAAAATGCGCGAAGTCCTTCGTCTCTTCGCCTGGCGGCAGGACGATGACCTCGTGCGCGAATCCGGCGGCATCGAGGCCGCCGCGCAGGGCATCGAGATGCAGCCGCGCCACATTCGCGTCTGTGACGATCAGCGCGCGCTTCTGTCGCACGACACCGGTCATCAGCGCGCCAGCCTGAGCGAGCAGCCGCGAACCGACAACAATTTCGTAGCTCCGTGCGCCGAGCTCAACGCGCAGACGCTGTGCGTCGCTCATGGCGCGGCGCTCACCGGCACGCTGAGATACGGCGTAAGCGCCGCGAGCACGCACTCGAACGTGAGTTCGGGGGGACCGTCGAGGCTTTCAACAGTGATGTCCGCTTCGGCATAGACCGGATAGCGCTCGGCCATGAGACGTTCCAGCACAGCGCGTGGATCGCCGTTCTTGAGCAGCGGCCGGTTGCCGCGCCGCGCCACCCGCGCCAACATGAGATCGAGGCTGGCGCGTAACCAGACGGTGATGGCACGCTCGCGAAGCAGCACGCGCGTCGCCGGATCCATGAAAGCTCCGCCGCCAGTGGCCAAAACATGAATCGGATTCGCGAGCAGCCGCTTGATCACTTCGCGCTCGCGGTCGCGAAAGAACGGCTCGCCATGCTCGGCAAAGATTTCGGCGATCGTGGCGTTGGCCGCCTGTTCGATCTCGGCATCGGCATCGGCGAATTCGACACCGAGCCGCTGGGCGAGACGGCGGCCGACCGAAGTCTTTCCGGCGCCCATCAGGCCGACAAGCGCGATCGTTTTGGGCGCGCGGAGCTCCCGGTGTGGCGTTGAAACGCTCATGCGGCGCCGATAGACTGCCGGTGTTTAGTCATCGTCGGAGCCTAGCATATCGCCGGGATTCGCCGCCAACCGGCCCGCGCAGGCTGGCTCGTCGAGGAAATCGGAGTCCATGGGAAAGTTCATACTGATCGCGTTCGCGACGTTGGTCGTTCTGATCGTCGGCGGCGGCGGCGTCCTCATGTTTTGGCATCTGCCGGCGCCGACGACGCGCGTCGAACATCCCATACCCGATGCGCGGCTGCCGCACTGAGCTGCCGCGGCGGCGCGTTGCGGCATGGTTGATCGCCGCGGCCCTCCTGGGTATTGCGTCGGCCGCAGCCCAGCCGATCTCGCTGACGCCAACTCAAGGGCCCGCGCCGAGCCCGGCCCCCGTTGTAACGCCGACGCCCAGCACGGCCGGCGGCGATGCGATCCAGATCGCGCCGCTGCAGCCGGTCGACATGTCGTGGATCGGCAGACTCGATGCCTCAAAAGGCGGCTTCCCCCACGACATGTGGAACGGCGCCAGCCGGGATTTCGTCACAGCAGCACTATCCCAGTTGCAGCCCGTGGCGTCGCCGGAACTGGCCAGCTTGGCGCGACGCTTGTTGCTGAGCGACGCGATCGCACCGAACAGCGATACCGCCGGCGCCCGCGCAATCGGCGCCGATCTCTTGTCGGCACGCGTCGACCGCATTTACGCGCTGGGCTTCGTCGCCGACGGCCTCGCGCTCATCGACTCGTTGCCGGACAGTGCGGTGACCGAGACCATCGACCGCGACCGCGTCAAATTGCGCTTTGCGGCGAACGACACCGCCGGCGCATGTCGCGATGTAAACGACCGAGTCAGCCGTTATCCCGGAGCGTGGTGGGCACGGGCGCTCATCGCGTGCCAAGCGCTCACCGACGATTTCGCCAAGGCGGCGCTGGGTCAGAGCCTGCTGGCGGATCAGAAGGCGCCGCCCGATCCCGAGTTCGACACCTTGATTCGCCTCTTGTCGCAGCGGCGCCCGGCGCGGATGGCTCGGCTCGGCGATCCGACGCCGCTGCGCGTTGCGTTGTTGGCGGCGGCCAAGGGACCGCTGCCAGCAGCAGCGGTCACGGTCGCCGATCCAGCGGCACTCGCTGGCTATGCGAACAACGGTGCGGTACCGCCAGCCGATCGCCTCGCCGCGGCCGAGCGTGCGGAAGCGCTGGGCGTCTTACCACCCCAGGCGCTCGCGGCACTCTATGACGCGATAAGCTTCAAGCCGGAGGAGGTGGCGCGCGCGCGCCGGGCGGTCCGTCTGCCCGCTGATGCGCGCGACCGCGCGTTGCTTTATGCGCTCGCGAAATCCGGCGCCGACTTCACGCTGCGCATGACGGCGCTCGCCGCCCTGGCCGCGGATGCCGAGAAACGCGGTGCATTCGTGCCGATGGCCCACGTCCTGGCGCCGACGCTCCTCGACATTCCAAGCGTCAACGTCGATCCGAAATTCGCCGGTATTGCGGCGCGCATCCTGCTCGCCGCCGGCAACACAGACGCCGCAAAGACTTGGATCACTGCATCGGGAGACAAGGCGGCCTTGTTGCTGAGCGCGATAGCGCAACCCGGCGTGCCGCATCCCGATGCCGGTCTCGTCCGCGACGCGGCGATGGCGAGTAGCGCCGCGGCCGCGGCTGCCCGTGCCGATCTCGTCTACAGCCTTTTGACCGCCCTCGGCGTCGATCCGACGATTCTGATTGACCTCGCGCCGGCGGCGTTGGCCGCGCCGCCGGCTCCTGGCGCGCTGCCGAACGACGCATTGTGGGATTCGCAGCAACGGGCGGCGCAGAACGGGCAACTCGGCCAGGCCGTACTGGCGACATTGCTGATCGCGGAGAGTAATGGCCACTTGACGGCAGAGCCGCTGTTGCTGGGTCGCGCCGTGGCGGGCTTGCGCGCTGTCGGCCTCGACAGCGATGCGCACGCGCTGGCGCTGGAAGCGGCGCTCGATGCCGGACTCTGACATGGATCGGCGCATCGCAGCCTTCCTCGAAATGCTTGCCGCCGAACGCGGTGCCGCCAAACTGACGCAGGACGCCTATCGCAACGATTTGCAACAGGTCGAGGCGTTCCTGCGACACCGCGACACGACGCTTGTCGGCGCTGCGTGCGACGATCTGCGCCGCTATTTCGCGCACTTGGCGAGCGCCCGGCGGGCACCCGGAACGGCAGCGCGCCGCCTATCGGCGCTGCGCCAGTTCTATCGCTTCCTGGTTCTCGAGAAAGTCCGCCGCGACGATCCGACGGCGGCGCTTGACGGCCCGCGGTTGCAGCGGCCGCTCCCCAGAGTGCTGATGGCAGACGACGCCAAAAAGCTCATCGCCGCCGCGCGCGCGAAGGACGGCACCGAAGGCGTACGGCTGCTCTGCATGGTCGAGTTGCTCTATGGCGGTGGGCTGCGCGTGTCGGAGCTTGTCGCACTTACGCATGCGGCCGCGCGGCGTGACGCGCGCTTCCTGGTCGTGCGGGGCAAGGGCGGCAAGGAGCGACTGGTGCCTTTGGGTCGACCGGCGCGCCGCGCACTCGACGCCTATCTCGCCGTGCGCGACCGTTTTCTCAAGGACGGCGCGGAATCGCGCTGGCTGTTTCCGTCGCGCGGCGCCGAGGGCCATCTCACGCGGCGACGCTGCGGCCAGCTCATCGAGGGGCTGGCACGCGAGACCGGACTCAAGGTCTCGCCACACGTTCTGCGACACGCTTTCGCGAGTCATCTGGTCGATGGCGGCGCCGATTTGCGCAGCGTCCAGGAGATGCTCGGCCACGCCGACATCGCGACGACGCAGATCTACACGCACGTGCAGAGCGAGCGGTTGACGCGGCTGATGAACGACGCGCATCCGCTCGCGCGCAAGAAATAGCCCGTCGCGCAGGGTGGCGCGGCCGCGCGCCGCATGCTAGGTCAGGCCGCCATGCGCCATTTTCTTGATTTCGAGCAGCCGCTTGCCGAGCTTGAAGGCAAGATCGAGGAGTTGCGTCATATCTCGAACGGCGGCGATCTCAACATCGCCGAGGAGGTCGCGCGGCTCGAGGCGAAGGTCGAAAAATTCCTGCGTCAGACCTATGCCAAGTTGACGCCGTGGCAGAAGGTGCAGATCGCGCGCCATCCCGACCGGCCGCACGGCAGCGATTACCTCAAACGGCTCGTCGCGGACTTCACGCCGTTGGCCGGCGATCGCACCTTTGCCGAGGATCGCGCCATCATCGGCGGCCTCGGGCGCTTTCGCGGTCGCTCCGTGATCGCCATCGCGCACGAGAAGGGCGCCGACACCGAAGCCCGCGTCCGGCATAATTTCGGCATGGCGCGGCCCGAAGGCTACCGCAAGGCGCGGCGCCTGATGGAGCTTGCCGATCGGTTCAGGCTGCCCGTTCTTACCTTCGTCGACACTGCCGGCGCCTATCCGGGTGTCGATGCCGAGGCGCGCGGCCAGGCCGAGGCGATCGCGCGCGCCATCGAGGCGTGCCTTCAGCTTGAGGTGCCGCTCATCGCCACGATCATCGGCGAAGGTGGCTCGGGCGGCGCGATTGCGCTCGCCGCGGGCAACGTCGTGCTGATGCTCGAGCACGCGATCTATTCGGTGATCTCGCCCGAAGGCTGCGCATCCATCTTGTGGCGCAGCGCCGAGAATGCGCAGGATGCGGCCGAAGCCTTGCGCGTGACCGCGCAGGATCTGTTGCGGCTCAACGTCATCGACGCGATCGTGCCCGAGCCGCTGGGCGGCGCGCACCGTGCGCACGAAGCGACGATTGCCGCGACCGGCGATGCGATCGAGAAGGCACTGCTGCCGCTGCTGACGATGGACGGACCGAGCCTGCGCGCGGCGCGACGCGCCAAATTCCTGCAGATCGGCACGCGCGGGATTTAACTGCGCGGCGGCCGTAGGACGTAGCCGGTGCCGCGGACGGTATGCAGCAGAGGCTGCTCGAAGCCGCGATCGATCTTCTGGCGCAGCCGGCTGACATGGACATCGATGACGTTGGTTTGCGGGTCGAAGTGGTGCTCCCACACCCTCTCCAGCAGCATGGTGCGCGTGACGATATGGTCGGCGTTGCGCATCAGGTATTCGAGCAGCCGAAACTCGCGCGGCAGGAGATCGATCGGCTGGCCGGCGCGGGTGACCTCGCGCGCGATCAGATCCATCTCGAGATCGGCGACCTTGAGCCGGGTTTCGGCGCCGCCCCGACGCGTCAGCGCCTCAAGCCGTGCCAAGAGCTCGGAGAACGCGAATGGCTTCGGCAGATAGTCATCGCAGCCCGAGTTGAGACCCTGCACCCGGTCCTCGACGTCGCCGAGCGCGCTTAACACCAGGACCGGTGTCAGATCATTGGCCGCCCTGAGCGCAGCGATAATCGAGAGGCCGTCGAGCCCCGGCAGCATGCGATCGATGATCATGGCATCGAAACTGCCGCCGCGGGCGCGCTCGAGTCCCTGACGGCCCTCCGACGCGAGATCGACGCGGTGACCGCTCTCTGTCAGGCCTTTGACGAGATAGGCCGCCGCCTCACGATCGTCTTCGATGACCAGAATACGCACGGGCCTCGCCTCACCCGTATCAGCCTTTTTCGGCGCCGTTCTGGACCGAAAGGGCGACGTATTCGTTGACGCCGTGCCGATTGAGCAGCAGCAGCAGCGTCTTGTTGGCGCCTTTTTCCTTTTGCGCCAGAGCAAGCTCGTGCACAGCCTCGTGCGGCGTCGTCACGGGTTTGCGATTGATCGAGACGATGACGTCGCCGGGCTGCACACCGATCGCGCCGAGCGGCGAGTTTGGTGCCACCTCGGTGACGATGACGCCCCGCACTTCCTTCGGTACCCGGGCGCGGCGGCGCAGCTCCGGCGTCAGGCTCGACAGCTTGAGACCCATTTCCGCCGAATTGCCGTGCTGTGGCTGCTCGGTGGTGGCGACCTGCGCCTGCTTCTCAGGCATCTCGCCGATCTTCACCTGCAGCGTCAGCGGCTTGCCATTGCGCCAGACCTTGAGTGCGGCCGCCTGGCCGATAGGCGTCTCGGCGACGGCGATCGGCAGATCGCGAACCCGCGCGATGTCATGCCCCTGGTAGTTCAGGACAACGTCGCCCTGCTTCATGCCGGCACTTTCGGCAGGGCTGCCCTTGGTCACGTCCGCGACCAGCGCGCCCTCGGGCTTCGCGAGACCAAGACCTTTGGCGATATCGGGCGTCACGCTCTGGATCTGCACGCCGAGCCAGCCACGCTCGACTTTACCGCGCGCGCGTAACTGCTCGATGATCGGCTTGGCCAGGCTCGACGGGATGGCGAAGCCGATGCCGACCGAGCCGCCATTGGGCGAGTAGATCGCGGTGTTGATGCCGATGACCTGGCCGTCGAGGTTGAAGTCGGGACCGCCCGAATTGCCGCGGTTGATCGAGGCATCGACCTGGAGGAAATCGTCATAGGGGCCGGCATGGATGTCACGGCCGCGCGCGGAGATCACGCCGGGGCTGACCGTGCCGCCGAGGCCGAAGGGATTACCAACCGCGAGCACCCAGTCGCCGACCTGCGCGGCGTCGCTGTCGCCCCAGGTCACGTAGGGCAACGGTTCCTTGCTCTCGAACTTGATCAACGCCAGATCGGTCTTGGGATCGCGGCCGATGACCTTGGCCGGATGGCGACTGTTGTCCTGGAGAATCACGGTCACCTTGCTCGCATCCTCGACCACGTGATTGTTGGTCACGACATAGCCGGTCGGGTCGATGATGAATCCCGAGCCGAGCGCGACGCGCTGGCCCTCGGGCACCGGCGCCTGGTGGAACTGACGCTGCTGCTGCTGAAAGAAGCGACGCAGAAATTCGTCGAATGGCGAAGGCGGAAAGCCTTGAAACGGGTTGGTGTTCGGTCCGAGATCCTGACCACCGTCGTCGGAGTTCGCGACGTCCGACTTTTCGATGACTGAGATGTTCACCACCGCCGGCAGCACCTTCTTCACCATCGGCGCAAAGCTCGGCATCTGCACGATCGCGGGCTGGTCCGCCCGCGCCAGCGCGAGAGGCGCACCGACCAGCGCCCCCGACAGTGCGCCCGCGAATGCCAACTTGCGCAAACGGCCGGCGGAAATCGTCGAAAGGATCATGGATCGACCTCGTGTCAAAGAAAGTGCCATTACGATAAGAACGGCGGACGGGAGCATCGGCTCCGACCGAGCGAAAGCGGCGCCCCAGAACTCGTGACACCATGGCCAACGGCGGATTACGCGGCCCCTTCCCGACGATTAAATCGGTTTAATGCGGCTTTTTTCCGACTCGCCTGTGCCCGAAACCAGGAGACGCGCCGCGTCAGACGCGCCCATGGCAATGCTTGTACTTCTTGCCTGAACCGCAGGGGCACGGCGCGTTGCGTGGCGTGCGCGCCCATGGCGCTGGCATGGCGGCGGCAGCACGCGCCATGGATTGCGCCGGAGCCAGCGCCGGATCTTCGCGTGTCTCCACGCCGCGCGCCGGCGCAGGCGCCAGTCCGGGCGGCGGATTACCGTCGCCGCGCTCGACACGCAGCTCGACATGCGCAAGCACACTGACGATCTGCTCGCGCAGCGCGACCAGCAAGCTTTGGAACAGTTCGAACGCCTCACGCTTGTACTCGTTCAGCGGATCGCGTTGCGCATAGGCTCGCAAGTTGATCCCTTGCCGCAGATGGTCGAGCGCCAGCAAATGGTCCTTCCACTGCTGGTCGAGAATCTGCAGCAGCAGGCTGCGCTCTGCCATCCGCATGATGTCGGGCCCATAGAGCGCTTCCTTCTGGCCATTTTTTTCGGCGACGGCGTGGCCGATGCGCTCGCGCAGTTCGGCGTCGGCAATACCTTCCTCCTTCGCCCAATCGGCGACCGGCAGATCGAGATTGAAGACGCGCCGAACTTCCTCGTGCAACGCAGCCGTGTCCCACTGATCCGGCAACGCATTTGCCGGAACGCAGCGCGCGACCAAATTGTCGATCACCTCGTCGCGCATGTCCGCGATCATCGCGCTGACGTCGGCCGCGGCCATGATTTCTTTGCGCTGCTGATAGACGACCTTGCGCTGATCGTTCATCACGTCGTCGAAGCGCAGCAGATGCTTGCGGATCTCGTAGTTGCGCCCCTCGACCTTCTCCTGCGCCTTTTCCAGCGCCTTGTTGATCCACGGGTGGATGATCGCCTCACCCTCTTTGAGGCCTAGCTTCTGCAGCATGCCGTCCATCCGGTCGGAGCCGAAGATACGCATCAGGTCGTCCTCGAGCGAAACGAAGAACTTCGACGCTCCGGGATCGCCCTGGCGGCCCGACCGGCCGCGGAGCTGGTTGTCGATGCGGCGGCTCTCGTGGCGCTCGCTGCCGACGACATAGAGACCACCAGCCTTTACCGCCTGCTCGTGCGCCACCTGAACCTCGGCACGGATCTCGTCGGCGCGGCGATCGCGCGCCGACGGATCGTTGATTCCCGCCAACTCATTCCGCAGACGCATTTCGATGTTGCCGCCGAGCTGGATGTCGGTGCCGCGGCCCGCCATGTTGGTGGCGATGGTCACGGCGCCGGGGCGGCCGGCCTGCGCGATGATCTGCGCTTCCTGCTCGTGGTAGCGCGCATTGAGCACGGCATGCGGAATCTTCTTTTTCTTGAAGAGATCCGCCAGCGTTTCCGACTTCTCGATGCTGACCGTGCCGACTAGCACCGGCTGCTGACGCTCGCGGCATTCGAGCACCTGCTGGATGATCGCGTCGTACTTCTCGCGCGCCGTGCGATAGACCTCGTCGTCGGCGTCGATGCGCACGCAGGGCTTATTGGTCGGGACCTCGATAACGTCGAGCTTGTAGATTTCGCTGAGCTCGGTCGCCTCGGTCATCGCCGTGCCGGTCATGCCCGCAAGCTTCGGAAACAGGCGGAAATAATTCTGGAAGGTGATGGTCGCCAGCGTCTGGTTTTCGTTCTGCACCTCGACGCCTTCCTTGGCCTCCAACGCCTGGTGAAGTCCCTCGGAATAGCGGCGGCCCTCCATCATGCGGCCGGTGAACTCGTCGATGATGACGACCTTGCCATCGCGCACGATGTAGTCGGTGTCGCGCGCGAAAAGTTTGTGCGCGCGCAATGCCTGATTGGCGTGATGGACAAGCGACAGATTCTGGATGTCGTAGAGCGTCCCGGTCTTCATCAGCCCGGTTTCACGCAGCGCCGCCTCGATCTTCTCGACGCCCGACTCCGTGAGCGTCACGGCGCGCTGCTTTTCGTCCTTCTCGTAATCCTCGGGCGCGAGCCTCGGGATGAGCTTGTCGACCGCGCGATAGAGCTCCGACGAGTCCTCGGTCGGACCGGAAATGATGAGCGGCGTGCGCGCCTCGTCGATCAGGATCGAGTCCACTTCGTCGACGATCGCGTAGTTGAACGGCCGCTGGACCATGTGGGCCAGCGAGAATTTCATGTTGTCGCGCAGGTAATCGAAGCCGAACTCGTTGTTTGTGCCATAGGTGACATCGGCCTCGTACGCGGCGCGGCGCTGCTCATCATCGAGACCGTGAACGATGCAGTCGACCGACAGCCCGAGGAACTTATAAATCTGGCCCATCCATTCGCTGTCGCGCTTGGCCAGATAGTCGTTGACGGTCACGACGTGCACGCCCTTGCCCGAGAGCGCATTCAGATACACCGGGAGCGTCGCGACCAGGGTCTTGCCCTCGCCCGTCTTCATCTCGGCGATCATACCGCGGTGAAGGACGATGCCGCCCATGAGCTGGACGTCGAAATGTCGCTGACCGAGAACGCGCTTCGCCGCTTCGCGCACGGTGGCGAAGGCGTCGGCCAGCACGTCATTGAGTTCGTCGCCGTCGCTGAGCCGCTTTTTGAAGACGTCCGTGCGCATACGCAGATCGCCGTCGGAAAGACCCGCGAGCTCGGGCTCGAGGGCATTAATGTCGTCGACGAGCGGCTGCAGGCTTTTGATGTAACGGTCGTTCGCCGAACCGAAGAATCGCCGGGCAAGGGCGCCGATCATCAAGACCTCGATGGGATGGCGGAAAAGTCGAACGTCGCCACGGCGACGTTATGAGAGATAGGGGCATATACCGCGAGTGTCAATTCGACCGGCCCCGAAAAGCCTTGCTGGAACGGTGTATTAACTCTCACCGGCGCTTGTTCTGGACCGGGCGATGTGCTTTATCAGCGGCGCGTGCGCGGCCGGTCCTGCCGCCGCGGTCGGAATCGAAAGGAAACACCTGCTATGACGGCGCGGAACGCGATTTTCGCCTGCCTGATCCTTGCCTTGGCGGCCACTCCGGCGCTGGCGCAGAAAACCAAGTCGGCGGGCGATCCCGTCGTTGCGCGCGTCAACGGCCAGACGCTGACCCGGCTGGATGTCGAGATCGCCTATAGCGCGCTTTCGCCCGACGTGCGCCAGCACGTCACGCTCGCGCAGGCCTATCCGCAGATCGTCGATCGCCTGGTTTCCATGATGGTGACGTCGCAGGCCGCCGAGAAGGCCAGGGTCGAGGCCGATCCGGTGGTCCGGAAGCGGCTCTTCCTCGCCCGCGACCAGATCCTGCAGGATGCTTATTTCAACTCCATCGCGCACAAAGAGGTCACCAAGGAGAAGCTGCAGGCGGCTTACGCCCAGTATGCCAAGGACGCGCCAAAGCACGAAGAGGTCAAGGCGCGGCATATCCTCGTGAATAATGAGAAGGAAGCCGGGGACATTATCGCGCAGCTCAAGAAGGGCGCGGACTTTGCGACGCTGGCCAAGGAAAAGACCATCGATCCGTCAGGCAAGGCTTCGGGTGGCGAACTCGGCTGGTTTACGCAGGACGAGATGGTGCCCGATTTTGCGAAGGCGGCTTTTGCGCTCAAGAAGGGCCAGTTCACCGAGACACCGGTCCATACCCAATTTGGCTGGCACGTCATCCAGGTTGAGGATCGCCGGCCGGGCAAAGCACTGCCCTATGAGCAGGAAGCGCCGCGCCTGGCGCAGGCCATGGCCTCGAAGCTCATCGGCGAGCGGGTGCGCGAGCTTGATAAGGCGGCGAAGGTCGAGATCTTCGCGCTCGATGGCAGCAAGCTGCCGAGCGCCAACGCAGCACCGGGCTTAAAGTTGAAGCCGCCCGCTGGTGGCGTTTCGGGCGGCGCGCCTGGCGCCCCGACGCTGGCGCCGGAGACCGCGCCGGACAAACTCAACACGAAACCGTAGTAAGCGGCGCGGCATCGGCGAACTCGAAGACCCTACCATGGCCGCGGCTTCGCCGCTCGCGCCCGAGCGCTTTCCCGATCTGCCGCCCATTGCCGGCGTCAGCCTGGCCAGCGCGCATTGCGGCATCCGCTACAAGGAGCGCACTGATCTGATGCTCGCCGTCGTCGCGCCGGGCAGCGCGGTTGCCGGTGTGTTCACGCGCTCGCTGACGCCCGGGGCGCCGATCGATTGGTGCCGCAAGGCATTGAAGCGCGGCAAGGCGCGGGCAATCGTGGTCAATTCAGGTAACGCCAACGTCTTTACCGGTCAGCGCGGCCGCGACGCCGTGGGCCAGACGGTGGCTGCGGCGGCCAAAGTATTCGGGTGCGATCCGCGTGAAGTATTCGTCTCGTCGACGGGCGTCATTGGCGAGCCGCTCGCCGCGGAGAAGATCGTCGCCGCCCTGCCGGCAGCGGCGGCTGCCGCCCGCCCGGGATTCTGGGCCGAGGCGGCCCAAGCGATCATGACGACCGACACCTTTCCCAAGGGTGCGACGCGTAGCGTCGAGATCCGCGGGACGCTCGTCACGATCAACGGCATCGCGAAGGGCTCCGGCATGATCGCGCCGGACATGGGCACGATGCTGGCGTACGTCTTTACCGACGCGAATATCGCCGCGGCCGCACTCCAGCCGATTCTCGCCGCCGGCAATGACCGCTCGTTCAACTCGATCACCGTCGACGGCGATACGTCGACGAGCGATACGCTGCTGCTGGTCGCGACCGGCAAGGCCGGAAACAAGCGGATCACGCGCGCTGCCGATCCCGCGCTCCGAGCTTTCCGCCGCGCGCTCGACGAGGTGCTCGTTGATCTCGCGCAGCAGATCGTGCGCGACGGCGAAGGCGCCGAAAAGTTCGTGACCATCGAGGTTTCTGGCGCGGCCTCTGCCGGCGCCGCGCGGCGGGTGGGCCTTGCCATCGGCAATTCGCCGCTGGTCAAGACCGCGATCGCCGCCGGCGACGCCAATTGGGGTCGCATCGTCATGGCCGTCGGCAAGGCCGGCGAGCGGGCGGACCGCGACCGGCTGTCGATCGCCGTCGGCGGCGTTCCCATCGCCGCAAACGGCGGCCCAGTTCCGGGATATGATGAAGGACCGGTGGCGCGCCACATGGCCGGCCGCGACATTCGCCTCGCCGTTGATCTCGGCATTGGCCGCGGCCATTGGACGGTCTGGACCTGCGACCTAACGCACCGCTATATCGACATCAATGGCAGCTACCGCAGCTGACGCGGCCAGCGTGACCGTGGTTTGCGTCGCGCTGATCGACACGGACGGTCGCGTGCTGCTGGCGGAGCGCCCGGCGGGTAAGCCGATGGCCGGACTTTGGGAATTCCCCGGCGGCAAAATCCAGCCAGGCGAGACACCCGAGGTGGCGCTCGTTCGCGAACTCCACGAGGAACTCGGCATTGACGTGGCCGAGGCCTGCCTGTCGCCCCTCACCTTCGCCTCCCATCATTATCCGGCGGTGCACATCGTTTTGCTGCTCTATGTCTGCCGGCGATGGAAGGGCCTGATGACGGCGCGCGAAGGACAAAAATTGACCTGGGTCAGGCCGACCCGCTTCGACGATTATATGATGCCGCCGGCCGACAAAGGGCTCGTCGCCGCGTTGCGCGACCTGCTCTAACGGCTTGCCGGCCTTGACCCGTGACCTTACGCTCGCCGCCATGAGTCGCGTCGCCCGTCTGTTGTGCCTGCTTGCCGTGCTGCCGATCGCCGGCTGTTACGCGAGCGACTACAGAGTCCAACCGAAGATCGTTCGCGCGGATGCAAGCGGCATCATCATTGTCACCGGCGCCGGCATTAATCCGTACAACATGGCCGCACTGCATTGTCAGCATTACGGCAAAGTGTCGGTGCCGCGCGGCAGCCAGGTCAGCGGCGCGCACGAACTGACGTATTTCTATGCGTGCGAGTGACGCGCGTCAGCTTGTCGGGGCCCACGCGGCGAGGTTGAGCGTCTGAAACGTCGCAACGACGCGGCCGCCCGGCGCCGGCGCGCTCCTGCGATAAAGCTCGGCGGCGCGCGCCAGCGTCCGACGTCGGGTCGCCGACTTGCGGCGTTCGTGCTGGGCATTCGTTTCGCCCATCGCACGCAGGTCGCGCATCAGGGCAAACGCATCGGCATACTCGACATCGGTGCGATCGGCGTCGACCACCGGCTCCGTGAATCCCGCGCGCTGCAGCAAGCCGCCAACGTCGCGCAAATCGGCGAACGGCGAGATCCGCGGACTGGCGCCGCCTGCACTGTCGAGCTCGGCCTCGATCAGCGCCGCATGCAGCGCGTTCAGGGTCTCACCGCCGAATAGCGTCGCCAGCAGCAAGCCGCCGGGCTTGAGCATCCGCCGCAGCTGCAGCAGCGCGCCGGGCAGATCGTTGACCCAATGCAGCAACAGCGGGCTAAGCACGAGATCGAAGCTGTGCGGCGCAAACGGCAGAGCCTCGAGATCGAGCACAACGGCCGGACGCGGCGCGCGGCGCGCCAACGCCTCGCACGGATCGGCCGCAACGAGGCGATTGACTCCACCGCGGCCGTCGAGCGCGCGCGTCATGATGCCGGTGCGGCAACCGAGGTCGAGCGCCACCGGAAAACGCCGCTTGATCTCGCCTAGGCGTTCCGCCAGGTCGACCGCCGCGCGCTCGAACAGGAATTCGGCGCCGAGACCCAGACGAACGGCACGCGCGCGATGGTAGCGCACCGCGCGCGCATCGAAAATCCGCAGCGGATCGGCCGGCTTCATGGCGCATCATCGCCTTCGCCGACACGGATTGACAAGGCGGCCGCCGTTGCCTGAGATCGTGCGATGGAGGGATTCCTTGGCAGTCGCGATTTGCGGCGCATCGGCACGGTGTTGCTCGACCTGCTGCTGCCACCGCGCTGCCTCAAATGCGGCAGCGAGATCGGCGGTGATGGCGCGTTGTGTGCCTCATGCTGGCGCAGCATCGCCTTTCTCCAGCCGCCGTGTTGCACCCGGTGCGGCTTGCCCTTCGAGGTCGATCTGGGCGCCGGTGCGGTTTGTGGCGCTTGCGCCCGCGACGCACCGCTTTACGCGCGCGCCCGCGCGGCGATGCGTTACGACGAGGCGAGCCGGACTCTGGTTCTTGCATTCAAGCACGGCGACAAGCTGCAGCTCGCGCCGGCGCTTGGCCTGTTCATGCGCCGCGCGGGAGCGGAGCTGCTCGCGACGTGCGACGTGATCGCGCCGGTGCCTTTGCATTGGACGCGACTGCTCGCGCGCCGCTACAACCAGGCGGCAGTCCTCGCCCACGCACTTGGCGGTGGCGGGCCGCCGGTGGAGGCCGATCTGCTGCAGCGCCGTCGCGCGACGCCATCGCAGGGCCGCGGCGGTCGCGCCGAGCGTCGCCGCAACGTCCGCGGTGCCTTTGCCTTGAAACGCGGCCGCAGCGTCAGCGGCCGACGCGTCCTGTTGGTCGACGACGTCCTGACCACCGGCGCCACGGTCACCGAATGCGCGCGCGTCCTGCTCGATTCGGGTGCCAAGGCGGTCGACGTCCTGACCCTGGCGCGGACGATGCGGCCCGATCTGTGAGTTGATTTAACCATGACGCCGACCAGATAATTAGCCGTGGCCAAGGTCGAACTCTATACGACGATGTTCTGCCCCTATTGCTCACGGGCACGCAGCCTGCTGCAAAAGAAGGGCGTGAGCTTCGACGACATCGACGTGATGATGGACGACGACAAGCGCGCCGAGATGATCGAGCGCGCTGGCGGGCGGCGAACCGTGCCGCAGGTCTTCATCGACGGCCAGCATATCGGCGGTTCGGACGAGTTGGCGGCGCTCGACCGCGACGGCAAGCTGGACCCGCTGCTGGGAATCGACGCATGAGCAAGAGCTTCACGGTCGCCTGCATCCAGATGACGTCCGGTCCGGCGATCGAAGCCAATGTCGCGGCCGCATCGGAATTGGTGCGCCGCGCGCGCGATCAGGGCGCCGAATTGATCATGACGCCCGAAGTCAGCGACATGATCGAGCCCAAGCGCGCACTGGCGCTCGATAAGGCGCAGCCGGAAAACAAGCACGCTATGATCGCCACCTTTCGTGAATTAGCGCGCGAAACCGCGGCGTGGCTCTTGCTTGGTTCGGTCGTGGTGCGCGACAAGGACGCCGAGCGGCTTTCCAATCGCTCCTGCTTGATCTCGCCGCAAGGCGAGATCGCGGCGCGCTATGACAAGATCCACATGTTCGACGTCGACTTGATGACGGGCGAACGGCATCGCGAATCGCAAACCTACAAGCCCGGCGACAAGGCCGTCGTCGCCGATCTGCCGTGGGGCCGCCTCGGCATGACGGTCTGCTACGACCTGCGCTTCCCCCATCTCTATCGCGCCTTGGCCAAGGCCGGCGCGGACTTCCTCGCCGTGCCGTCGGCCTTCACTGTGCCAACCGGCCGCGCGCATTGGCACGTATTGCTGCGCGCCCGCGCCATCGAAAACGGCTGCTTCGTGTTCGCGCCTGCGCAATGTGGCGAGCATGGTGGCGGACGGCGCACGTTCGGTCACGCGATGATCGTCGCGCCCTGGGGCGAGATCCTGGCCGAGGCCGAGGACGGCGTCGGCATCATCACCGCCGCCGTCGATCCGGCGAAGTGCGCCGAGGCAAGGCGCGCCGTGCCATCGTTGACGCACGACCGCCTATTCGCCGCGCCCAATCGTCCGACGATCGCCGCGGCCGATTAACCGCAGCGCCGAGGCCCGCGCGACTCAGCTTTCGCGTGTCACCGTCGTATCGGTGGTCATCCCTAGAACCTCGTAGACCGGGCACCAACCGCCGATTGCGGTCAGGATCGGAACGATCCCAATCAGCGCGAGCCACCGCTCATTGGCGAACCAGATCCAGATGCCCGCCATGATCGCCAACCCGATAAGGATACGAATCAGCCGGTCGTGCCAGCCAACGTTGAGCTTGCGCGCCATAGCGACCTCCAGCGTCAATCGATCGCTATTATACCGCCTTTTGTCGCCGCAAGACGCTGGATTGCTGCTGGCCGGGGACGGCGTACGATTCCCTGTTCGAAAGCGACGACCGTCAGATGTGGTGCGAAAGCCGCGATCAGCTCGTTCGCCCGCAGCAGGAAATCGGGATTGCTTGGCTTGCCGAAGCGCTCGTTGCCGAGCATGAAGGTTTCGTAGATCAGCATCCCGCCGGGCGCCAGCGCTGCCGCGAGATCGGCCAAGATCGGGCGATATAGGTAATTCGTGACGACGATTCCGTCGTAGCCATCGCCCAGCCGCCAGGCTTGACCGCTTTCGAGGTCGAGGCCGACGATGCGGCACGCCGGATGGCCGGCCACCGCAGCTTCGAGCGCTGCCGTGTCCCGATCGGCGGCAGTCACTGCATATCCTCGCTCGAACAGCAGCCGCGTATGCCGACCGCCGCCGGCAGCAAGGTCGAGCACCTTGCCGCCGGCCCGGATCAATCCAACGTAGTGCTCGACCCATGGCGACGGCGGCGGCTCGAAGGCGGTTTGCGGGCGCATTAGCACTTGACCCCGGGGGTGGCTAAAACCATCTTCCTTTGGCGGAACGTCGCGCCGATCAAAGGGTTAAGACCCCAGAATGATCCTGTTCAAGCTCAAATGCGCTGCCGAACATGAGTTCGAAGGCTGGTTCCGGGACGGCGCCGCCTTCAACCGCCAGAGCGCGCGCGGCCAAATCGCCTGTCCCGAGTGCGGCAGCAGCGAGGTCGACAAGGCGCCGATGGCGCCGCGACCGTTGCGCGCGGCAACTCCCGGCGCGGCCGAGAAGCCGCCGCGCGGCGAGGACGTGCGACGGGCGCTCCAGGTGTTGCGCCGGCACGTCGAGACCCACTGCGAAAACGTCGGGCCGCAATTCGCCACCGAAGCTCGCGCCATCCATGACGGCACGGCCAAGGCGCGCGGCATCTATGGCGAGGCAACCCCAGAAGATTCGCGCGCGCTTGCCGACGACGGCATCGAGTTCCAGACCATTCCCTGGGTCGCGCCCAGCGACGCCTGAGCGCGCTTGGCGCGCGTGCAGCACATGGCCCGGTTCCGGACCCTCGACGACCTCGACCCCAATGGCAAGCGCGTCCTCCTGCGCGCCGATCTCAATGTGCCAGTCGCCAACGGCAAGGTGACCGACGCGACGCGCATCGAACGGTTGGCGCCGACCATCAGCGAACTCGCCAAGCGCGGCGCGCGCGTCGTCGTCATGTCGCACTTCGGTCGGCCGAAGAATCACGAGCCCGAATTGTCGCTACGGCCAATCGCGCCGGTACTGGCCGCGGCCCTCGGCGGCCGGCACGTCGCCTTCGCCGACGATTGCGTCGGCCCGTCCGCGCAGCAAGTGGTCCGGGGCTTGCGCAACGGCGAAGTCGCGCTGCTCGAGAATCTTCGCTTTCACAAGGGCGAGGAAAAGAACGATCCGGCCTTCGCCACTGCACTGGCCGACCTCGGCGACATGTATGTC
>DATLUT010000076.1:0-3808 GCA_035532975.1 Allostellaceae bacterium | reverse complement strand
GCGCGCAAGCAGCCGATGCCGTGCGCGATCGTGCTCGGCGCGGCACCGGTGGTCATCTTCACCGGCCCACAGAAGTTGCCGCTCGATATGGACGAGATGGCGGTTGCCGGCGGCCTCGCCGGCGAAGCCGTGCGCATGGTGAAATGCGTGTCGATCGACCTCGACGTTCCAGCCGACGCCGAAATCGTCGTCGAAGGCCTGATCGATCCGGATCTGCTCGAGCCCGAGGGCCCGTTCGGCGAAAGCCACGGTCACGTCGCGCTCGAAGATTTCAACATGTCGATGCAGGTCACCGCGATCACGCACAAGAAATCGCCGGTGCTGGTTTCGATCGTCAGTCAGGTCACGCCGAGCGAATCGAGCACGATCAAGAAGGTCGCGTACGAGCCGCTGTTCCTCGCACATCTGCGGGACGTGCTCGGCATCAAGCAGGTCAAACAGACGGTGATGCATGAGCCGTTGAGCGATCTGCGGCCGATGATTTTCGTGCAGCTCGCCAACAACACGCCACACACTGAAGTGTGGCGTGCGCTGCAGGGTGCCGCGTCGCTCAAAGGTGATTGGGGCAAGGTGGTCATCGCGGTCAGCGAGGATATCGATCCGCTGAGCACAGACGCGGTGCTATGGTCGATCGCCTATCGCTGCAATCCGATCGAGGACATCCACATCATGCCGTATCGGTCGCGCGGCCACGCGCCGAAGTCGGGTCCGCGCAACGAGGAGTCGACGCTGTTGATCGATGCCACGCTGAAGCATGTGATGCCGCCGTTGGCGCTGCCGGCCAAGGAATACATGGAGCGCGCGAAGACGATCTGGGAGGAGCTTGGTCTCCCGACGCTTAATCCGGCACCGCCGTGGCACGGGTATTCGCTCGGCGATTGGGACGACGTTTGGGAACGCTACGCCCAGCGTGCCGTAGCCGGCGATTGGGAAGAGAGCGGCCGCGAAACCTATGCGCGCCGCCGCGGCGGGCTCACGCCGGAGACGCCCGTACGCAACGTCGAGACCCCGAAGAAATAGGGATCAGAGCTTTGCCGACTTTGCCAGCGCGATCACCTTCGCGTGGTCGAAGTCGTTGATTGGGTCGATCAATGCATTGGTGAACAGCGGCTTCACGTCGGGAATCTTGAGGCCGATGAAGTTGGCCTCTGCCCGCCACTCCGATTCTTGGATCGAACCGAGCTTGGCGCCCTTGTAGGGCGAACGATAGAGCGTTAGCCGGCGTTTGACCGCCTTCAGGGTGCGCTGGACTGCCTCTTCGGGCGTGACGCCGCGCGGCGCTGCGCCCGGGAACATATCGATGAAGGCGCGCGCGCCGGCCGCCGGATTGGCCAGGATATAAACGGTCGACATTGCAATCGATCGGCCAAAGGCGACGCAGGCGGCGCGATTCTTCTCGACGTAATCGCGTCGCGCGCCGATGAAAAAACCGCCGATGAACGGAACGCGATGCGGCCGCGGCAAATAGCGGAGCGGCATGCCGGCAGCTTCGATGGCGCCGAAGCCGGTGTCGAAATAGGCGAGGGCATCGATCACGCCGCGTTGGAGCGCGACGCCGGCGCTGACGCCTTCGCCGACGACGACCCACGACACGTCTTTGTCCGGATCGATGCCGATATTCTTCAGCACTTCGCGCGTTACCGGATAGTCGGTGGCGCCCAGGTTCGAGACGCCGATCTTCTTGCCCTTGAGCTCGGCGTAATCCTTGATCGGCGAAGCCGGGTTGACCGCGACGTCCCACTTGTACGGATAGGTGTATTCGTAGAACGCCTGGATCGGCGGCAACTGCCCCTTGGCGTAAAGCGGCAACGCGACCGACGGGCTGATGACGCCGAATTGGAGGTCGCCCTTGTCGAGACCGATGAAGACGCTGCTCAACGAGCCGAGCGCCAATCCCTCAAGGTGGTAACCCTGCTCGCGCATGAAACCCAGGCGCTCACCGATCATGGCGTTCATGAAGGTGGCGTTGAGGATTTTTAGGCCGACACCGAATTTCAATGTCGGCAGCGCTTGCGCCTGGGCCAGGGCGGGCGACCCAAACGTCGCCGCTGCGGCCAGGCCCGATAGGATCGCGTCGCGCCGTGTTACTCGCATGGTTTCCTCCCCCGACTATCCCTCAGGTCTTGTGCCTGACGGTCCAATGGATGATACGCCGTTCACCGAACCGAATCACCAGATGCAGCATGATGCCGATCACGCCGAGCAGGATCAGCGCGGCAAAGACGCTGGCGACATCGGTCGCCGCCTGTGCCTGTACGATGGTGACGCCGATGCCCTGCTGCGCGCCCAGAAATTCGGCGACGATCGTGCCGAGCAGGGCATAGACCATGCCCATGTCGAGACCGGCAAAAATATAGGGTGCGGCGGATGGCAGCTTGACGACGCGATAGGTCTCCAGCCGCGATGCCGACAACGCGCGCATGAGCTCGAGCCGCTCGGGCTCGGTCATGCGGATGCCGGTGAACGAATTCACCATCAGCGGAAAGAACGCAAGCAGCGCCGCCATCGCGATCTTCGATCCGTCGCCGAAACCGAACCATATAACGACGAGCGGTGCGATCGCCACCTTTGGCAGGACTTGCAGAGCGAAAGCGTAAGGCATGAGCACGATTTCGACGATGCGGGATTCGGCCATGATCGAACCGGTGGCGATGCCGAGCACTGCGCCGATGGCGAAGCCGCTGATCGCGTTCGACAGCGTGCTGGCAATCGGCAAATAGAATCCGGCCGGGCTGTCGAGGGGAACGTCCAGGCCCGACCACAATGCGCGCGCCACCGCGATCGGCGGCGGCAGGATATAGGGCGGCACCTTCAGCCAATCGACGCAACCCTCCCAGACCAGGACGAGCGCGACGCCCCCGGCGAGCGTCAGCGCCAAACGGAAGAGAGGGCCGAGGGCATAGCCGGCGCTCGCGCCCGATCGCTCGAAGGACAGATCTTCCGCGTCGAGCCGGCTCATGGCGTTGCCGCCGATGCGCCACGGTC
Organism: Allostellaceae bacterium; assembly: GCA_035532975.1. Taxonomy (GTDB): domain Bacteria; phylum Pseudomonadota; class Alphaproteobacteria; order ATCC43930; family CGMCC-115725; genus REEB95. The sequence continues at coordinate 823 of DATLUT010000076.1, read as the reverse complement.
GAGGAGGGCGCGAATTTCACGCGTCAGCCGCAGATACGTGGGCTCACCGGGCGTGGTTTCGAAGCTGCGCGGTCGCGGCAGATCGATTCGCAGGTCGCCGACGATGCGCCCAGGCCGCGCCGACATGACGACGACACGATCACCGAGAAACACCGCCTCGGCGATGCTGTGCGTGATGAGGACAACTGTCTTTCCGCTCACGGACCACAGCTGCTGCAGCTCAAGGTTCATGCGCTCGCGCGTCAAGGCGTCGAGCGCACCGAACGGCTCGTCCATCAGCAAGACTTTCGGGTCGCGCGCCAGGGCGCGGCAGATGGCGACGCGCTGCTGCATGCCGCCCGAGAGCTCGTAGGGGTACTTGTTTTCGAATCCGACGAGACCGGTCATGGCCAGAAGTTCGCCCACCCGATCGTTGCCGGCGGTGCGCCACCCACCCACGCGCAGGGGCAATCGCACGTTATCGGCGACCGTGAGCCAGGGCAGCAGCGTGGCATTCTGGAATGCGACGCCGACCTCGCGCGACGCACCTGCGATCCGCCTGCCGCCAAGCGCGAGCCGGCCGACACTCGGCTCGACCAACCCGGCGATCAGTCGCATCAAGGTACTCTTGCCGCAGCCGGTCGGACCGACGATTGCGACAAATTCACCGTCGTCGATGGACAGGTTGGAAGGCGCCAGCGCCTCGATCGTGCCGCCATCGGCCGTCCGATAAGTCTTTGCGACGCCGGTCGCCGCAATAAGCGGTGCCCGTGCCGCGATCGTTGTCGCCGATGCCGTGGTTTCCACCGAGCGACCATAGGTTTGGCCTCGCAAGAGCGTCAAT
>DATLUT010000075.1:0-10755 GCA_035532975.1 Allostellaceae bacterium | reverse complement strand
CGGGATCGAGATCGGCTTTCGCCAGCTCCTTGGGCGAGCGCGCCAACAGCCGCGCCACTTCGAGCGCGACGCTGCCCTGGCCGACGACGATGACGCTGCGGATGCGATCGAGCGCCGGCGGCTCCGCCGCCATCTCGGGATCGCCGTTGAGCCAGCGCAGGAAAGCACCAGCGCCCCACACGCCCGGCAGCTGGTCGCCCGGAACGCCGAGCCGCCGGTCGGGACCGGCGCCGGTCGCGACCACCACCGCGTCATAGAGCATGCGCAAATCGGCCAGATCGAATTCGCGGCCGAGCGCGACGTTGCCCCAAAAGGCGACGGATTTTGCCGCCAGCGCCCGCGTGAAGATCGCGGCCAGCTTTTTGTCGAGCGTGCGGTCGGGCGCCAGGCCGTAACGCGCCAAGCCGAACGGCACCGGCAGCTTTTCGATCACGTCGATGCGCGCTTGCGGCGCCTTGTGCGCGATGCGCTCGGCGACCGCGAGTCCGGCGGGGCCGCTGCCGACGATGGCGATGGACAGGGGCAAGGCCGCCTCAGGCGAGGCGGACGTATTCGTATTCGGCCGGCAAGCGGTTGACGCCGCGCTCCGGCGGCGCGATCCAGCCCGCGACCTTGCCGGGCTCGGTCACCGGCCGCATCAGGCTCATGACAAACGCCTTGTCGGCCGCCGACGGCAGCCAGTCGTCACGCCGCGCCTGCCATTGCGATTCGCCGACGAGGTTGCCCGCCGGATCGACCGGCCGACCGGCCCAAGCGCCGATGGTGCGATGGAAACGCGGACTCGGCAGCCGGAGGTGGAAGGCAAAACCCGCCTGCTCGATCATCCGGCTCCAGCGCTGCACGCCGTTGTCGCAGTCCTTGATATAGGCCTGGCGCGTGACCTCGTTCATCGCGTTCCGGAGCGACACATCCTGGACGCCGTTCGGCGTCTCGACCGCGAGCGCGGAATCGCGGCAGACGTGCTCCTCGAAGCGCCCTTCGTCGGGTCGGCCTTTGATGCCGGTGGCGAAATAGGCCGCCGCATTGGTCGAAACCTCGGCGCCGAACAAGTCGAGCGACGAACTGAACCAGAAATTGAGATAGCGCTGCAGCGTTGGCAGGTCGACGACGCCGGCTTCGCGCAGCTTGTCGGGTTCCTCGGTCTTGAGCTGTTGCATCGCTTCGAGCGTGCGCGCGACGACGCGCGCCACGCCGTTGACGCCGACCATCATGTGATGAGCCTCCTCCATCAGCATGAAGCGGCAGGTCCGCGCCAGCGGATCGAAACCGCTCTCGGCGAGGCTCATCAGCTGGAACTTGCCGTCGCGGTCCGTGAAATAGGTGAACATGAAGAACGACAGCCAGTCCTCGATCGGCTCGTTGAAGGTCGACAGGATGCGCGGCCGATCGGCGTCGCCCGAGTGCCGCGCCAGCAGCTCCTCGGCTTCTTCGCGGCCGTCGCGACCGAAATAGGCATGCAGCAGATAGACCATGGCCCAGAGATGGCGGCCTTCCTCGACGTTGACTTGGAACAGCGAGCGCAGATCGTAGAGCGACGGCGCGGAGTGGCCGAGGAGCCGCTGCTGCTCGACCGAAGCGGGCTCGGTGTCGCCTTGGGTGACGATGAGGCGACGCAGCGTGGTGCGGTGCTCGCCCGGAACCTGCTGCCAGGTCGGCTCGCCCATGACGTCGCCGAAGCTGATCTTGCGGTCGGTCTCCGGCTCGGCGAGAAAGATGCCCCAGCGATAGTCGGGCATCTTGACCGCGCCCCAGCTCGCCCAGCCCTTGGCATCGACCGAGGTCGCCGTGCGCAGATAAACCGACGCGTCGAGGAAATCGCGCGGCCCCATCTCGCGCCACCAATCGAGGAAGCGCGGCTGCCAATGCTCGAGGGCGCGCTGCAGCGTGGCGTTGCCGGCGAGGTCGACGTTGTTGGGGATGCGTTCCTGGTAGTCGATGGCCATGGCCGATCCTATGCCTAGACGCGTTCCCAGTTGAAGCGCGGCCGCGCGCCAGTGCCGAAGCGCTTCAACGCGCCCGCGTCGCCGGTGGCGTTGGGCCGCGAGAATACCCAGTTTTGCCAGGTGGACAGCCGGCCGAAAATACGCGTCGCCATCGTCTCGGCACCGGCGAAGCGCAGATTGGCCTCGAGCGCGGTGAGCGCGTCGGGCGACAGGCTGGCGCGCTCCTCGAAAACAAGGCGCAGCTCATCGTCCCAATCGAGTGCGTCGGGCGTCGCCGTCACCAGGCCCAGGGCGCTGGCATCCGTCGCCGCGAGAGGCTCGCCGATATGCCGTTCGGCCGCCGCGACGGGCGCCCCGGCGCTGCAGAAACGCGTGGCCAACCGCGTCACGCCGTTGACCATCGGCAGAGCACCGAAATTGATCGCGCCGAGCGCGACGCGAGGCGGATCGTTGGCCTGCCCGACGTCGAGCATGTAGGACCGGTCGGCGGCAAGCGCGAGCTCGAACAGCGAGCCGGCGAAGCACGAGCCCTGGTCGATCACCGCGATCAGGCTCCTGGACGAGACGTCGAAGCGCTGGAGCGTGCGGCGCAAGAGCCCGAGTGTCGCGCGCACGAACCAGTGTGCTTCGTCTTTTTCATTCATGAGCACCACGTCGTTCGCGAGAACCGCCGCAGCGTCACCGCGCGTCTTCAGCACGAGCGTGCCGAGCTCGGACTCGTTGAGCCGCAACATCAGAATCGCGTCGTCGAGCTCGCGCGCCATCTGAATCGGCCACCACGCCGCACCCTGCGCCAGCGCCGCAGCGAGCGACGATGCGGCTGTTTCAGGCGCGCGAACGGTCAATGTCGCGCTGCGCGCTGCGCGATCAAACGCGATCTCGACGTAGCGATAGCGATAGCCCGCATCGTCGATCGCGCGTTGGAGCGGCGGCAGCTCGATGCCGTCGGCGCTTTCCGGCCGGTCGCTGGCTTGCGCCAATGCCAGTGCCCGCGCCTTAACCGCACTCGCGAATTGCTGCGGCGTGGCCGCGGCATCGACCAGGCCCCATTGCCGCGCGCGGTCGGCACGCACGCCTTCGGCTGTCGTGCAGAACAGGTCAGCCAGATCGCGGCGGACTTTGCGCTTGTCGGTGAGCCGCGTAAGGCCGCCGGTGCCGGGCAGCACGCCCAAGAGCGGTACCTCGGGCAGACTCACCGTCGACGAGCGGTCGTCGATCATCAGGATCTCGTCGCAAGCCAGCGCGATCTCGTAGCCGCCGCCGGCACAGGCGCCGTTGACTGCGGCAAGGAACTTCAGCCCCTCGTGACGGCTCGAATCCTCCATGCCATTGCGCGTCTCGTTGGTGAACTTGCAAAAGTTCACCTTGAAGGCATGCGACGACGTTCCCAGCATGTAGATGTTGGCGCCGGCGCTGAACATGCGCTCCTTGGCGCTGGTCAGGACGACGGTCTTTACCGTCGGATGCCCGAAGCGGATACGATTGAGGGCATCGGCAAGCTCGATGTCGACGCCGAGATCGTAGGAATTGAGCTTCAGCTTGTAGCCCGGCACCAAGCCGCCGTCCTCGGCGACATCGAGCGCCAGCGTCGCGATCGGGCCATCGACCGACAGCCGCCAGTGGCGATAGCGCTCAGGCGCGGTATCGAAGGTGATCAACGCTTCCTCCTGCTCGGCCGGCGGCGCAATGCGTGCGCTTTTGGCGGACGATAGTGCATACTCGCCGCCGGTCAAGCAGCGGGGGAAACTTGACGGCTGCATCGCGTCATCGCCGGGAACGTCGCTAACGCCGTGCGCGTCCTTCACCTCTTTCCGCGGTTCCGGCCCAATTTTGCCGGCGACGGGCTCTATTTCGAAAAGCTCTGGCCGTACCTCGCTGCGGCGGGTGGCGGCCACGACGTGCTGGTCTTCACCACGCCAGCACCGCCGGAGATTCCACACGTTGCACCGCCCGGCATGCAACTGATCTATCTGCGTCGGTCCGAGGCCGAATCGGTGCGTACGGTGCTATTGCGGTATTATTTCTGGCTGCTGCGCAATATCCGCCGCTACGACGTCATCCACGCGCGCACGCACATCGACCGCTTCTTCGTGTCGAATTGGATCGCCAAGCTCGCCGGCGTCCGCTTCATCTATTCGGCAACGCTCGACGATTCGCCGCCCTACATCCTGCGGACTTACCGTCCGAGCCTCTGGCGCTTCGTCGCCTGGGCCATGCGCATGACGACGGCGCGGCTGGTGGTCCTCAATCAGCGACTTTACGACGAGAGCGCGCCGTTCATGGACGCGCCGGGTCAGGTCGTCGTGGTACCACAAGGCGTCACCCTGCCAGAGCGGATCGACGACGACGATGCGACACGCACAACGCTCGGCATTCCGCACGACGCGATCGTCCAGCTCTACGTCGGCAGCATCTCGCGCCGCAAGGACGTGCTGTTCCTGATCGAGAACTTGGCCGCGCTCAACGTCGACGGTAGGCCGCACTATCTCGTCATGCTCGGTCCGGCGCTCGAGCCCGATTACCGCGCCGAGCTCGACGCCGCGATCATCGCGCTCGGCATCAGCGACCGGCTGCGCTTCGTCGGCTATCGCGACGACCCGGCGCCGTTCTATCGCATGGCCGACGTTTTCGTCTTTGCTTCGTGGGTCGAAGGCTTTCCGAACGTGCTCGCCGAAGCGATGTCCTACGCTCTGCCGATCGTCGCTCGGCGCCTCGAGGGCGTCACCGATTTCGTCCTGGCCGACGGCGAGACCGGTCTGCTGTTCGACACCGCGGCGGAGTACCGCGACCTCGTCCGGCGACTCGAATCGGACGATGGGCTGGCCGAACGCCTCGGCCGCAATGCGCGGGCCAAGGCGTTCGGCGACTATTCGATGACCGCGGTCGCCCGGACCTACGACGCGCTCTATCGTTCGATCCTAACGGCCGATTAATGCCGCCGCGCCTATAGTCCGGCGTGCAAACCGAACTCGAGAAATACATCGACGTCGGCACGCTGGAGAGTCCCGTGCTCCTGCGCCTGCACGCCAACTGGCAGAGCCGCCGCGGCGCGCGGCACTTTCCGGCGCGCGCAGACTTCGATCCGCTGGACCTCAAATACATCCTCGGCAACCTGTCGCTGGTCGAAGTGCGGCGTCACCCGCTGCGCTTCTTTTTCCGCGTGCACGCGACCAATATCGCGACGCGCGCCGGCCACGACATGACCGGCAAGCTGCTCGATCAGCATCCTGACCCGCGCTATCGCTCGATCGTCCTGGATCATTACCTGCGCGCCATTGACGAGCGCCGGCCCATCGCGCTGCGGCGCGACGGACAATTCACTGGCGGCTTGACGCTCAACTGCGAAGTCCTGGCACTGCCGTTGGCGCGTGACGGCGAAAATATCGACATGCTGATGGTTGGGTTCGTGTGGAACTGACCGCGGCAGTAAACGCTTGACGGCGCGACGCCCCTCGCCAAACATCGACGCATAAGGCGCCCGCAAAGCTCAACGAAGCGCCACGCCGGGAGGATGGCATGACCGCCGATGGATCGGCCGGGCCCGCGCCGCGGATCGCGATCCCGCGCGATTTCAACGCCGCCGCTGACCTGATCGACCGCAATCTCGCCGCCGGTCGCGGGGCGAAGCCCGCCTTCATTGATGATCACGACAGCCTGACTTACGGGCAGCTCGCTGAGCGCGTCGACCGCGCCGCTGGCGCTTTGCGTCGGCTCGGCGTGCAGCCCGAGCAGCGCGTCATGCTCTGCATGCTCGATACGGTAGATTTTCCAGTCGCATTCCTCGGCGCGATCAAGGCTGGCATCGTGCCGGTTCCGGTCAATACGCTGCTCACCGCGAGCGACTACGAATTCATGCTGCGCGACAGCCGTGCCAAGGCGCTCGTCGTTTCGGACGCGCTCTACGACAAGATTGCGCCCGCACTGGCGACACAGCCCGCGCTCGAGCACGTGATCATCTCGGGTGCGGCGCCGGCCGGCCGCCTGTCGCTCGCGACCCTGATCGCGGAATCGCCGCCCAAAACCCGCGCCGCCGCGACGACCTGCGACGACGTCTGCTTCTGGCTCTATTCCTCCGGCTCGACCGGCGCGCCGAAGGGCGCAGTCCATCTCCAATCGCACCTCACGCTCACCGCCGAGCTCTATGCCAAGCCGGTGCTCGGCATCCGCGAGAGCGACATCGTCTATTCCGCCGCCAAACTTTTCTTCGCCTATGGGCTCGGCAATGCGCTGACGTTCCCGTTGGCCGTCGGCGCGACGAGCCTGCTGCTGGCAGAGCGTCCGACGCCGGCTGCGGTGTCGCGCATCCTCAGGGAAAAGAAGCCCACCATCTTCTATGGCGTGCCGACGCTCTATGCCGCACTGCTGGCGAGCGCCGAACTGCCGGCGCGCAACGAGATCGCGCTACGGCAGTGCGTCTCGGCTGGTGAGGCGTTGCCGGAGGACATCGGCAAGCGCTGGACCGAGCGGCTCGGCGTCGAGATTCTCGACGGCATCGGCTCGACCGAGATGCTGCACATCTTCCTCTCCAACCGGCCGGGGCAAGTTCGCTACGGAACGACGGGCGTCCCAGTGCCGGGTTACGACGTCCGCCTCGTCGACGACGAGGGCAAGCCCGTCAAGGACGGCAAAATCGGCGAGCTTCAGATCGCCGGCCCGACCAGCGCGGCATATTATTGGAACAACCGCGCCAAGAGCCGCGAGACCTTCCTCGGCGCCTGGACGCGCAGCGGCGACAAGTATACGCGCGACGCTCAGGGCTATTACACCTATGGCGGGCGCACCGACGACATGCTGAAGGTGAGCGGCAACTACGTCTCGCCGTTCGAGGTCGAGGCGGCGCTGATGACTCACACCGACGTGCTCGAGGCGGCGGTCATCGGCCACGACGACGAGCAGACGCTCACCAAGCCCAAGGCCTTCGTCGTGCTGAAGCCGGGAAAGAGCGGCTCACCCGCACTCGCCGAGGCATTGCAGGCACACGTCAAATCGCGTCTCGCGCCCTATAAATACCCGCGCTGGATCGAGTTCGTCGGCGAGCTGCCGAAGACCGCGACCGGCAAGATCCAACGCTTCAAGCTGCGCGAACGCGACCGGCGCTGACGACGGCTGGACGCTTCCGCATACGCCCGATACTTTCGGCGCTGCAGATTTGACATGGCCTTCGTCGAAATCAACGGACATCGCATCGAATACGCCGACATCGCGGCCAGGCGCGACGGCGCGCCAACGCTGATCCTGCTGCACGAAGGCCTCGGCTCGCTCGCGATGTGGCGTGATTTCCCGGTCAGGCTGGCGCACGCTACCGGCTGCCGCACGGTGACCTATTCGCGCTGGGGGTACGGCAGGTCCGACCGGTTTCCCGGCCCGCGCGATCCGCGCTACATGCATCGCGAGGCGCTCGACGAGCTGCCGGCGTTGCGCGCGGCGCTGGCAATCGACGATCCGGTCCTCGTCGGACACAGCGACGGCGCGTCGATTGCGTTGATCCACACCGGCAGCCGCCGCTGGAAGGTGCGCGGCCTCATTCTCGAAGCGCCGCATGTCTTCGTCGAGGATGTCTCGATCGCTGGCATCGAGGAGGCGAAGCACGCCTACGAGAGCGACGATCTCAAGCGCCGGCTCGCGCGCTACCACGCCGACGTCGAGGGCGTGTTCCGCGGCTGGAACGACATCTGGCTATCGGCGGTGTTCCGCGACTGGAACATCGAGGAATATCTGCCGGGCGTGAACTGCCCGGTGCTGGCGATCCAGGGCATCGACGATCAGTACGGCACCGTGGCGCAGGTGAACGCCGTCGCGCGCGGGGTCAAGGGATCCTTCGAGAAGCTGCTGCTCGAGGACTGCATGCACGCGCCGCACCGGGATCAAGAAGCCGACTCGCTTGCGGCGATGGCCGGCTTCCTCGCCGCGCTATAAGGTTCGCCTGGGAGAGAAACGCCATGCTTGAGACCACCATCGCCGGCAGCCTGCCCAAGCCGGCCTGGCTCGCAAAGCCCAAGATGCTGTGGGCGCCATGGGCCGCCGAGGGCGAGGCACTGGAACAGGCCAAGCGCGATGCCACGCTCTTGGCGCTCAAGGAACAGGAAGACGCGGGCATCGACATCGTCACCGACGGCGAGATGGCGCGGCAGCATTTCGTTCACGGTTTCCTCGTCAACATCGACGGGATCGATTTTGCGAAGCGCGTCAAGATGGGCATCCGCGACAACCGCTATGTCGCCGAGGTGCCGACGGTGACGAGCGCGCTGAAGCGCAAGGGCAGCGTGCACAAGATGGAGGCGACACTCGCCCGCGGCCACACCCGCCATCGCCTGAAATTCACGCTGCCCGGCCCGATGACCATCGTCGACACCATCGCCGACCGGTTCTATGGCGACCGCGTCAAGATGGCGATGCGCTTCGCCGAGCTTTTGAACGAAGAGGCGCGCGAGCTCGACGCCATCGGCGTCGACGTCATCCAGTTCGACGAGCCCGCCTTCAACGTCTATATGCGCGAGGTCAGCGAATGGGGCGTCGCCGCGCTCGAGCGCGCGGCGCAAGGCCTCAAGGCCAAGACCTGCGTCCATATCTGTTACGGCTACGGCATCAAGGCCAATATCGAGTGGAAAGCGTCCCTCGGGAATCAATGGATGCAATACGAGGCGATCTTCCCGGCGCTTGCCAAGAGCAAGATCGGCCAGGTCTCGCTCGAATGTATCCATTCGAAGGTGCCGGTCAGCCTCTTGGGATTGCTCAAGGGCAAGGAGGTGCTGCTCGGCGCGATTGACGTCGCCAGCGACCGGATCGAGACGCCCGATGAAGTTGCCGCGGTCCTGAAGACGGCGCTGCCCTATGTCGCGCCCGAGAATCTCCAGCCCTGCACCAATTGCGGCATGGCGCCGCTCGACCGGACGATCGCCTACGCCAAGCTCGAGGCGCTCGCCAAGGGCGCGCGCAAGCTCCGGTCCGAACTCGGCGGCTAACGGCTCAAGGCGCCGTTTCGACGCGGGCGTGGATGACGGCGGTATCGTCGGCGTAGAGGCGCTTCCAACCCGACAGGTGGTCCATCAGCGTCACCGCGGGACTCTTCGGCGCGAACAGCGTCCAGGTCGCGTGATACTGGTCGAGCATCGCCGGCAGGTCGTCGGTGATGCCGCGCGTCGCGTCGATGTAGCGCTTGAGGAATGCGTCGCCGTACATGTCGGCGCGGCCGTCGACGAACGGCTTAACGCCGGTGAAGATGAGATAGCCGCCGAAATTGTAGTCGTTGAACACCGGGCCGGTCAGGTGGTGGGCGGCGGCGAATTCAAGCGCAGCGACCGGCGTATAGGGATCGGGCTTGCGCGCGAGCGGATGCTGCAGGAAGAGCAGCGTGATGGCGGCCATCACGAAGCCGACCGCGGCAGCGCCGCGCAGGCTCGCGGCGCCGGCGAGATCGGCAAGGGCGCCGTCGAGCTTCGCCGCGTGCCGGCGCGCGGATCGGGCGCGAATGAATTCTCCAACGGACGGCGCCAGCAACAGCGGCGCGACCAGACCTAGCACCTCGACATTGCGCTGGTGCGCCAGGCTCATGTGCAGCAGGAGCAGCAGCATGGCGATGCGGGTCGGCGGCAGCTTGACACCGAAGCCGAGCGCGAGCGCGAGCGCAACCACGAGCCAAATCTCGAGCAGCTGAATAGTCTGGAAGTTCGGGCTCTGCCATTCAACCAGTGCCGACAGTGTGAACTTCATGCTCAGCACATGAAACGGCAGCCACAGTCCGGCGAGGCCATTGGGCGTCAGCAGCGCCGCGGCCAGCGACACACCGCCGAACGCGCTCCACTGCCTGAGCGCGCGAATGCGCGCCGCGCGGCCGGGTGCCAGGATCAGCGCCTCGCCGGCGAATATCGCAGCGAAAGCCAAGCCGAGCGCATAGCCGCCGTGCAGATTGGCCCACAGCGTCATCAGCGTCGCAAGCCAGAGCGGCGGCGCACGATCGCGCTCGCGCGCCTCGACCAGCGCGGCGAACCACAGCACCATGATCGGCAGCGTCAGGATATGCGGCCGCGCCAGCAGGTACGACAGCGCCATGCCCCAGGCCGTCGCCATGCCGGCGAGCGCGTGCGCCGGCTCGAGCCAGCGGAGGAGGATGCGCGTCAGGATCGCCAGCGTGGCGGCGAACGACGCGGCGGTCGCCAGCACCACCCCGTTCCAGCCCCATTGGTCGTAGAGCGGCGCGAAGATCGTCTCCGCCAACCATTCGTGCGGCACCCACGGCGCGCCTGCCATCGAATACGAGAAGATGTCGGCATGCGGGACCGCGTGGTGCGCAAGGATCCAGCGGCCGACGACGATGTGCCAATAGGTATCGGGGTCGCCGAGCCGACCCGAACCGCTGGCCAGCACCGTGACGAACGCGGCGAGCGCGACCAGCAGCGGCAGCGAAACGCCGAACCGCCTCTTCGCCGCCGGACGCGATGCGGTGACCGCCATCGCAGGAGTTAAGCGGAAAGATGGTTAATGAAGCCTTGCCGTGCCTTGCCTTCGCGGCCCGGATTCTTAAACTGAGGTCATGCCCGACAACCCGCGAATCGGCCGCCAGGACCTGTTCCCGCCGATCGAGCCTTACCAGAACGGCATGCTACCGCTCGACGGTCACCACACCATGTATTGGGAGCAATCGGGCAATCCCGCCGGCCTGCCGGCGGTGTTCCTGCACGGCGGCCCTGGTGCCGGTGCGACGCCGACGCATCGCCGTTTCTTCGATCCCGCGGTCTACCGCATCGTAGTTTTCGACCAGCGCGGCGCCGGACGCTCGACACCGGCCGGCGAGACCCACGACAACACGCTTCGT
>DATLUT010000074.1:0-6368 GCA_035532975.1 Allostellaceae bacterium | reverse complement strand
GTCGTCGGCGCGCCAAACCATCCAACGCCGGTGATGGGCGCGACCATGGTTGGCGTTCTGCTCAATCCGCCGTGGATCGTGCCGACCTCGATTGCGGTCAAGGAGATCGAGCCGCTTGCCCGCAGAGACCCGGGATATCTGGCGCGCAACGACTACGTCTACGACGGTCCCAGCGGCCAGCAGCTCACCCAGAGACCAGGACCGAAGAACGCGCTCGGCAAGATCAAGTTCGAGTTGCCGAACCGGTTCGATGTCTATCTGCACGACACGCCGGCGAAGGCCCTGCTGACGCGCACGCGCCGCGCCCTCAGCCACGGCTGCGTGCGCCTCCAGCATCCGCGCGAATTGGCACAACGCGTCATGGCCGACGATCCGGCGTGGACGATGGCCGCCATCGATGCCGCCATTGCCACCGGCAAGACCCAGCGTCTGTCGCTGCCGCATCCGATTCCCGTCAGCATCGTGTACTGGACCGCTTACGTCGATGACGACGGCACGGTCGAATTCCGCAATGACGTCTACGGCCGCGACCAGCGGCTCGACGAGGCGCTGGTGGCGCACGACATGAGCGAACAGTTGTCGCCATCGCAGCCCCGCGCCGTCACCGTGGGCAGCCAAGGCTGACTGACAATAGAGTTGCCGCCGCCGGTGCTTTCCGCAAAAATCGTTCGATCGAGCAAGGCAGCGGAGATCGATTCCAGTGCAATTTAGTAAAAGCCGGCGCCGGGCCTTGAGTCTCGTCGCCGGAACAGCTGCGGCGCTGATTGCCGCTCCCGCGATCGCCGCGCCGCGCGTTACCGCCGACCGCCGCTCGCTCGCCTTCCACAACCTCCATACCGGCGAGAATCTCGATCTCGTCTATTGGTCGGACGGAGCGTACCAGCCAGACGCGCTGCACCAGATCAACCACGTGCTGCGGGACTTCCGCACCGGCGATGTCCATCCGATCGATCCGCAACTGCTCGACCTGCTCGTGAAGGTCAACCGGCGGCTCGAATCGACCAATCCATTCCAGGTCATTTCCGGCTACCGCTCGCCCGCGACCAACGCGCTGCTGCGGCACGAAACCGAAGGCGTCGCCAAGAGCAGCTTGCACATGCGAGGCCAAGCAATCGACGCGCGTGTCCCGGACCGCGCGCTGTCCGACCTGCATCGGGTGGCGATGAGCTTGCATGGCGGCGGCGTCGGCTATTATCCGCGGTCGGACTTCGTCCATATCGACGTCGGGCGCGTGCGGTACTGGTAACAACCGCGCCCGCGGCGCGGAGAGCGATCCCCAGAATGACCGCCGAGGTCCAGCCGTCCCGTTCCGTACCGGTCCAAAGCCCGACGCTGTCGGACCTGTTTCTCCATTTCATGCTGATCTCCGCGGTCGCGTTCGGTGGCGTGCTGCCGTGGGCGCGGCGCAAGCTGGTTGAGGAACGGCGCTGGCTCACCGAACGCGAGTTCCTCGATACCCTCGCGCTCTGCCAATTCCTGCCCGGGCCGAACATCGTCAATCTGTCGATCGCGGTGGGGGCCCGTTTCCGCGGCTTGCCCGGATCGATCGCGGCGTTTCTCGGCATTCTCGGGCTGCCGTGCTTCATCGTCGTCATCCTGGGCGCGCTCTATAGCCGCTATGGAAACCTGCCAGCCGTCGGCGGCGGCCTGCTGGCGGTTTCGGCGGCGGCCTCGGGCATGATCCTCGCCATGGCTGGCAAGATCGCGACGCCGCTGCTGCGGCGGCGGCCGTTCGAGTCCGCGCCGGTCATCGCTGCGGTGTTCGTCGCCGTCGCCTTGCTCCGGCTGCCGTTGCCGTGGGTCCTGCTGGTTGCGGCGCCGGTCAGCATGGGCATCAGCTTCTTGAGGCGGCCGTGAAAGGGAGCGGCGCGCTCGGCGCGCTCGCGGTCAACTTCCTGATCCTGTCGCTGCTCGCTTTTGGCGGCGCGAACGCCGTCATTCCCGAGATGCAGCGGCAGGCGGTCGAGGTCCAGCACTGGATGACCGGTGCGCAGTTCGCGACGCTCTTCGCGATCGCCCAGACGGCGCCGGGGCCGAATGTCATGGTGGTGACGCTCGTCGGTTGGCAAGTGGGCGGCGTGCTCGGCGCGGCCGTCGCCACGGCAGCGATGATGGGACCGAGCTGGGTCCTGACTTTCGCGGTGTTCCGTGCCTGGGACAAATTCAAATACCAGCCGTGGTGCATGGCGATTCAAAACGGTCTCGCGCCGGTCACCGTTGGCCTGGTCGCGTCGTCGGCCTTCCTGCTGGCGCGCGATGCCGACCGCGACACGATCGCTTTCGGGCTGACGGCGGCGACGGCCGCGCTCGCTTATTGGACGCGGCTCAACCCGCTCTGGGCGTTCGGCGCCGCCGCAATCGTGGGCATCGCCGGATTCAGCTGAGCGTCGGCCCGCGATCGCGCATGCCTGACCCGAGGCGGCGCCGGGCGAAATCGCTTGCCCGGCGCGGCGCTGCCGACCTAAGGAATCGGTCCAAATCGGGGGAAAGCGATGAGCGACGGTCCACAACTGAAGATTGCCGGCATTGCCGGCAGCCTGCGCATGGGCTCGTTCAACCGCGCCGCACTCAAGGCGGCGATTGAACTCGCACCCGCCGGCATGACGATCGAGATCGTCGAGCTCGGCGCCTTGCCGCTCTACAACGACGACATTCGCGTCGAAGGTTATCCGCCGGCGGTCCATGCCTATCGCGAGACGATCCGTGCCGCCGACGGCGTGCTGTTCGCGACGCCGGAGTTCAATTACTCGGTGTCGGCGCCCCTCAAGAACGCGATCGACTGGGGTTCGCGGATTCCCGATCCGCCCTATGTCGGCAAGGCGATCGCGATGATGAGCGCGTCGGTGGCGCCGCTCGGCGGCGTGCGCGCGCAGTACCACTTGCGCCACATGTGCGTATCGCTCAATTGCTTCTGCATGAACCAGCCCCAGATTTATATCGGCGACGCCGCCAAGAAGTTCGACACGAATCTCAAGCTCATCGATCAAGGCGTGCGTGATGATCTTGCCAAGTTCCTGGCGGCGTTCCGCGACTACGTCTTGCGGCTCAGGCGCTAAACCATCCCGACCGGCCATCGCACGCCAGAGGTCCCGTGTCGCCATTGGTCATCTTCTTCAGTGCCCTGGGATTGCTCGCCGGCAGCACGGTAAAGGGTGTCGCCGGGATCGGGCTGCCGCTGGTCGCCGTGCCGATCCTGACCGTGCTCGTCAACCTCAGGACCGCCGTCACGATGACGACGGTGCCGATCATCGCGTCGAATTTCGTGCAGAGCTTCCAGGGCGGCCGATTCCCGCACCTTTCCAAGCGGTTCTGGACGCTGCTCGTGCCGCTCTTCGTCACGATCATCGGCAGCACGCGACTGCTTGTCGTGCTGTCCGAGCGGATTCTCGACCTCGTCATCGGCGTCGCGATCATCTCGGTTCCGCTGATCCTGCATTTCATTCCCCACATTCGAGTCAAGCCTGCGCACGAGCGCTGGGCCAATCCCCTCATCGGCATTTGCAGCGGCCTGCTCGGGGGCATCTCGACGTTCTACGGGCCGCCGCTCATGCTCTATGTCTTCGGCATGCGCCTGCCGAAGGACGAATTCATTCCGACGATCTCGCTGATGTATACCGTCGCGAGCTTCGGCATGCTGCTTGGCATCTACGTCAATCGCGTCGCAACCGTGCCGGAGATCGGCGCGTCTTTCCTGATGTTGATCCCGACGGCGATCGGCATGTGGCTCGGCCGGCACGTCCGCGTGCAGCTGAGCGAGCGCCGCTTTCAGCACATCGTCATCGGGATCTATGTCGCCACCGGCCTCACGTTCCTGGCGAATGCGGCGCTCGGCTAGCGGTCCCGGCGGCCTTCCCGACGTGCGGCGCGGCGGCTAAGATCGCGGCCATGTCGCCGAAGAAGAATCCGCTCAACCTCAATCCGCTGCAGCTCCGCACCTTGACGCTGCTGCAGGCGCTGGCGCGCATTCCCGGCCATGCCCGTCCGGCCGGCGAGGATGGCGCGCTGCTGGTCGGCAACGTTCCGCCGATGCAGGGCGATCACTTCCACCTCGGCGACGCGGTCGTGGCGACGCGTGACGCCACCGGCCTGTACAACCCCGCAGTGTGGGTCGTGCTCGAGCGCAAGGGCCTGATCAAGTCGTTCTTTCCCGATGCTGCGGCGCTGACGCCGTCCGGACTCGCCTACGAGACCGGGCTTGCCGAAACGGTTCTCCATCGCGCCGATCACGCGGCGCATTGAGCGGCTACCAGCGGAAATCGTGCATCGCCGCCATCGGCACTGCGGTGTGCACGCCGGCAAGATCGGTAATCCGCTTCGGATCGAGCGGCGTCGCCGCCGTCAGGCCGATCTCCTCGGCGTGGATGCCGCTCGCCACCAGCACGGCATCGATACCGGCACCCGCCGCGCCGGCGATGTCGGTCCGCAGGCTGTCGCCGAACGCGACGATGCGCCGGCGATCCGGGACGCCGAACTCGGTGAAGAGCGCGAAGCAGAAGTCGTAGACCGAGCGATAAGGCTTGCCGTGCCAGCGGACCTTGCCGCCACGCCGTTCGTAGTACTCGGCCATGGCGCCGGCGCAGATGCTGCGCCGGCCCTGGTGCATGACGACCAGATCGGCATTGGCGCAGACCATCGGCAGTTTGCGCGCGAGACCAGCGTCGAGCACCGCCTCGAATGCGCTCAGATCCTCTTCCCAGTTCTCCGGACCGACCGCGAGCAGGAAATCCGCATTCGCGACATCGTCGACGCGCTCGTAATCCAATCCCCACAACAGCGGATCGTCGCGGCGCGGCCCGAGGAAATAGCAACGGTGTCCCAGTGCACGAAAGAACGGATCGTCGCGATGACGCAGATGGAGCCATGCCTCTTCGCCGGAGGAGTGCAGCGCGTCGTACAGCGTTCCGGGAATGCCGATCTCGTTGATGCGTCCCGCAACCATCGCCGCGCGCCGCGGCGCATTGGACAGAATGACCAGCTTCTTGCCGGCAGCCTTGAGCCGCGTCAGCGCGTCGATGACACCCGGAAACGGCTTGCTGCCGTCATGCAGCACGCCCCAGAGATCGAGGAGAAAGGCGTCGTAATCGCCGGCGATTTCGCGCACGCCGCGAAGGAGGCGCAGGCTCATCGGCATCCCGCGCCGACGGCTTGGCCGATCGACGTGAGCCCGTCGCGTTTCATCAAACGGACGAGATCGGCCTTGATGCGCGCGACGAGGCCCGGACCCTCGTAAGTCAGCGCGGTATAAAGCTGCACGACGGTCGCGCCGGCGCGAATCTTGGCATAGGCATCTTCGCCCGAGGCGATGCCGCCAACGCCGACGAGCGGCAGACGGCCGCCGGTCAGGTGATACATCTCGGACAACAACGCGGTCGACGGCGCGAACAGCGGCTTGCCGGTGAGGCCGCCGGTTTCATGCGCGTGTGCGCTTCGGAGCGCCACCGGTCGCGCCACCGTGCTGTTCGACACGATCAGGCCGTCGAGGCCGGAGAACAGCGCGATTTCGGCGATCTCGTTGCGCGCCTGGGGCTCGAGATCGGGCGCGATTTTGAGCAGAAGCGGCGGCGGTCGCCGCGGCGTGGCCTTGGCGCGTGCGACTTGCAGCCGCGCGATGAACTCGGGCAGCACGGTCTTGTGCTGCATGTCGCGCAGGCCCGGCGTATTGGGTGACGAGACATTGACCGTGAGGTAATCGGCGTAGGGTGCGAGCGCCGCGACGCCTTTCTCGTAATCGACGATCGGGTCGTCGGTGTTTTTGTTGCGGCCGATATTGACGCCGAGAATGCCGCGCGAACGGTCGCGTGCGGCGAGCCGGCGCGCCACGGCCTCGATGCCCTGACTGTTGAAGCCGAGCCGGTTGATCGCCGCGCCGTCCTCCGGCAGGCGGAACAGCCGCGGCTTGGGATTGCCTGCTTGCGGCCGCGGCGTCACGGTGCCGATCTCGACGAAGCCGAAGCCGAAGCCAAACAGCGCATCGATCGCCTCGGCGTTCTTGTCGTAGCCGGCGGCCAGGCCGACCGGATTGGGAAAGACCCGGTCCCACGGCTTCACCGTCAGCGCCGGGGGGTCGGCCGCAATGGCACGGTGCGGCAGGGTCCTCAGCGCGAACAGACTCGCGCGGTGCGCCGCTTCGGGCGGCAGCGCACGCAGCACCGGAAGCGCGAGGTCGGTCAAGGCGAGCATCGGCGCGCACGCTACTGGCCGGCGCGGCAAATTGGAATACCGACTCCGCGAAGGCCGCCTTATGCTCGACGCATGAGTGCCGATGGCGGCGTCGCCCGTCCCGTTCGCTTGCCCAAGGCTGCGTCGCTCGTCGCCGGCATGACGCAGGCGGCATGGCTGTCGGCGGAAGGCGAGATCGAGTTGTTGCC
>DATLUT010000073.1:0-3549 GCA_035532975.1 Allostellaceae bacterium | reverse complement strand
CTCGAATGGGTGAAGCAGAGCCCGCGCGCGCGCCAGGCGAAGAGCAAGGCGCGCTTGTCCGCCTATGAAAGCCTCGTCTCGCAGAGTCGTGAGAAAGCGCCGGAAACTGCGCAGATCGTCCTGCCGCCGGGGCCACGTCTCGGCGATACCGTGATCGAGGCAAGCCACATCACGAAAAGCTATGGCGAAAACCTGCTGATCGACGACCTTTCGTTCCGGTTGCCGCCGGGCGGCATCGTCGGGGTCATCGGGCCGAACGGCGCCGGCAAGACGACACTCGTCCGCATGATCGTCGGCCAAGAGAAACCTGCCGCTGGCAGCATCCGTCTCGGCGATACGGTGAAGCTCGGCTATGTCGACCAAAGCCGCGACGCGCTCGATTCCGCCAAGTCCGTGTTCGAGGAGATTTCCGGCGGTGCGGACGAGATCGACCTCGGGCGCCGCAAGATGCCGGCACGCGCCTATTGCGCCTTGTTCAATTTTCGTGGGCCCGATCAGCAGAAAAAGACCAGCCAGCTCTCGGGCGGCGAGCGCAATCGCGTCCATCTCGCCAAGATGCTCAAGACCGGCGCGAACGTCATATTGCTCGACGAGCCGACGAACGATCTCGACGTCGACACGCTACGCGCGCTCGAAGAGGCTCTCCTCGAATTTCCGGGGTGTGCCGTCGTGGTCAGCCACGACCGCTGGTTCCTCGACCGGATCGCCACCCACATCCTCGCCTTCGAGGGCATGAGCCAGGTCGTCTGGTTCGAAGGCAATTACGCCGAGTACGAGGCCGACTGGAAGCGGCGGGTCGGCGCGGCCGCCGAGCAGCCGCACCGCATCCGCTACAAGCCGCTGACGCGAAGCTAGCGCTTAGTGGCTTTGCGCCTGTGTCGGCGCGAACGAACCGCTCGCTGGCACCGGACCATTGTCGAGGCGTTGCTGCAACTGCTGGTTCAAGGTTGCAACCGAGCCGCCGCTGCGTTGGATGACCGAGGCGATTTCCTCGCGTTCGGTCAGCGCCATGCTCACGCCCTCGACCTCGACGTCGACGATCTTCAGGTCGTCGTCGGATTTACGCACGTGCCAATAGATCGTGGTCGGCGGGGCCCCGTTCGTGTGAACGAGTTGGCTCGACACGACGTAGCTGGTCGGAGTCTCTTCGCGTGCTCCCGTCACGTTGACGGTCTCGCCGCCGTATTCCTTGAAGCGGGCCGAGTAGGTCCGTACCACCCACTGCGCGAATAAATCGCTGAATTGACTGCGTTCCTTGTCGTTGGCGCTGAGCCAATAGCGCCCGAGCACGAAGCGGGCAATCCGCGGGATGTCGAAGCCGGCACGCAACAGGGTGCTGAAGTGCTCTTCGCGCTGAGCATCGGGCACTTGCGGATTGCGCAGGATGGAAAGCGCCTGCTGCACCAGCCCATTAACGAAGGCCGATGGATCGACCGGTGCCGCCCGCACCGGAGCCGCCCAGACGAGAAAGGCCGTCGCCAGCGCGAGGACAGATAGAGAACGGCGAGACGGTGAAAGCATGGCCCCCCCTTGCTTGGACCTGGAATCCGGCGTCGCACGGCCGGCAGATTACCGGAAGCATAAGGTCCAGGCACGGCCGCAAACAAGGCCCCGATGGACGCAGGTAGGGTCGCAATTTTGGCGCTGGACGCGCTATGGTGCAGAACGGTATCCCCGGTGGGATTCTGCCCATTTTCCGGGGTATTTAGGAGCCATGACAACGAGTCGAGGACGGCAGAACAGATCGGGGGGTGGTGTCGGCGCTTTGCTGGCCGCCGATCCGCTTGCCGGCACCGATCGGAAACCGCCGCGCGTTTCCTTCGAATTCTTCCCGCCGAAGACGGAGGAGATGGAGGATAAGCTGTGGCAGACGGTCAAGCGCATCGAGTCGCTTGGCCCGCGTTTCGTATCGGTGACCTATGGCGCCGGCGGCTCGACCCGGGCGCGTACCCACGCGACCGTCTTGCGCATCCGCTCCGACACCGCGCTGGAGCCCGCGGCGCATCTCACCTGCATCGGCGCGCCGCGTGATGCGATCGACGCGGTGGCGCGGCTCTATTGGGATTCCGGTATTCGCCATGTCGTCGCGCTGCGCGGTGACCCGGCGGCGGGCGACGGCCGCTACACGCCGCATCCCGACGGCTATGCCTATGCCGCCGATTTGGTCGCCGGCTTGAAGCGTATCGGTCCTTTCGAGGTCAGTGTCGCCGCCTATCCCGAGACACACCCCGAGGCGAAGAGCCCGGGGGCCGATCTCGACAACCTAAAGCGCAAGATCGATGCCGGTGCCGACCGCGCGATCACGCAGTTCTTCTTTGAAGTCGACTCGTATCTGCGGTTCGTCGACCGGGCCCACGCCAAGGGCATCGACGTGCCGATTGTGCCGGGCATCCTGCCGGTGACCAATTTCGCCCAGGTCAAGAAATTCGCCGCGCTCTGCGGCGCCGCCATCCCCGATTGGATGGCGCCGATGTTCGAGGGCCTCGATGCCGATCCGGACA
Organism: Allostellaceae bacterium; assembly: GCA_035532975.1. Classification (GTDB taxonomy): domain Bacteria; phylum Pseudomonadota; class Alphaproteobacteria; order ATCC43930; family CGMCC-115725; genus REEB95. Next base: position 1,048 of record DATLUT010000073.1, on the reverse strand, counting down.
CGCGCCGCCTGGTTGCGGCCTCGATCGCTGCCGAGCAATGCCGGCGGCTCCAAGCCTACGGCGTCGAGGACTTCCATTTCTACACGCTCAACCGCGCCGACCTCATCGTCGCGATCTGCCACATGATCGGCGTGCGCGGACCGACACCGGCCGACGCGGTCAAGGCGCCGGCGGTCTGAATCATGGCGCATATTCTCGACGTGATGCGTGATCGGGTGCTGCTGTGCGACGGCGCCATGGGCACGGCCGTGCACGGCCACACCCTCGATCTCGAGCGCGATTACCTCGGCAAAGAGAATTGCATCGAGGTGCTCAACCAGACCCGCGCCGACGTGATCCGTGCGATCCATCTCGGCCACTTCCATGCTGGCGCCGACATCGTGCAGACCAATTCGTTCGGCGGCTCGCCAATCACATTGGGCGAATTTGGCCTTGCGGATCAGGCCTTCGCGATCAACCGCCGCGCCGCCGAGATCGCGTGCGAGGCCGTTGCCGAATGCGCCAAAGACGGCCGCGACCGCTTCGTCATTGGCTCGATCGGGCCTGGCACGCGCCTGCCGTCACTCGGTCACGTCGACTATCAGACACTCGAGGACGCGTTGGCGATCCAGGCCGCCGGTCTCGTCGCCGGCGGCGTTGACGTCATCCTGGCCGAGACCTGCCAGGATCCGTTGCAGATCAAGGCGGCGGTCAACGCCGCCAAACGCGCGCGCGCCGAAGCCAATCGCGACGTGGCGATCTTCGTTCAGGTCACGGTGGAGACGACGGGCACGCTGCTCGTCGGGCCCGACATCGCCGCTGCGGCTACGATCGTCCATGCGCTCGACGTTCCGCTCATCGGCCTGAATTGCGGCACCGGCCCGCGCGAGATGTCGGAGCACCTCAAGTGGTTGTCCGAGAACTGGACGGCCCTATTGTCGGTCCAGCCGAATGCCGGCCTGCCCGAGCTGCTCGATGGCAAGACGCACTACCCGCTGACGGCGACGGAATTCGCGCCGTGGATCGCGCGCTTCGTGCGCGAGGATGGCGCCAATCTGGTCGGCGGCTG
>DATLUT010000072.1:0-4689 GCA_035532975.1 Allostellaceae bacterium | reverse complement strand
CGCCGCCGCCAGCGCGAATTGGATCGTCACCGCCCAGCCGCGCCGCCGCCCGAGCCGGCCGACGACGGGCAGGCGCACGCGGTCCATCGCCGGCGCCCAGAGAAACTTGAGGTTGTAGGCGAGGCCCACCTCGGCGAAGAGACCGATGGCGGTGAGCGAAACGCCGCCTTCCTTCAGCCAGATGGCGAGCGTCGAGGCGGTCAGCGCCAGCGGCAGGCCGCTCGAGAAGCCCATGAGCAGGATCGCCAGCATGCGGCGATCGCCATAGACCCGGAGCGAGGCGAGCCAGGACCGCATGGGCGAGGACGCCGGCGCGCCCGCGTCAGGGCTTCTTGTCGGCGTCGGCCGCGACCTGCATGCGGATGATCTTATCGGGACCCTGCACCATGCCGCTTTGCGGATCGCCCTTCTTGATCGCGTCGACGTATTCCATGCCCGAGACGACCTGGCCGAAGATCGTGTACTTGCCATCGAGGAACGGCGCCGGCGCAAAGCAGATGAAGAACTGGCTATCGGCGCTGTCGGGGCTGGCGGACCGCGCCATGCCAACCGTGCCGCGAACGAAATGCGCGTCGCTGAATTCGGCCTTGAGATTCTTGCCCGAGCCGCCGGTGCCGGTGCCGGTGGGATCGCCGGTCTGCGCCATGAAGCCGGCAATCACGCGGTGGAAGACGATGCCATCGTAGAAGCCCTTGCGCGTGAGCTCCTTGATCCGCGCCACCGTCACGGGCGCAAGATCGGGCCGGAGCTCGATGACGACACGGCCTTTCGGCACGTCGAGATAGATCGTGTTTTCAGGATTGGCGGCGCTCACGGGACCTCCGCTGGTCAGGATGAAAGCGGTGGCGAGCGCGGCCAGGATGAATGATTTCATTGCGTCGCGTTCCGCCGGTTGAAGACGGTGCGACCTTAGCCTACGGGCGGCCGCTTGGGAATCGCTAGCGCACGTTGTCCTAGAACCAAATGAACCCGCTCATCAGCATGTCGACGGTTTGCCCGTCGGCGGAGAGCGGCAACACGAGCACCTCGCAATGCCAGACCCTTTGATCGGTCAACAGCCGATCGCGGTACTGCATGACCGGGCGACGCGAAGCGACCACGCTGTCGTAGTGCTTCCGCACCAAGGCCAAATATTGCGTGTCGGGCATCGCCTCGAGCGCCTTGCCGGTCAGGTCGAATCCCATGTGCTCGGCGACGGCGGTGGCATGAATGCGGAAGCGGTAACGGCGCGGATTATGCGTCACGTCGACAAGCGACAAATTCCCGAGCACGTATTTGAGATCGACCGGATCGAAATCGGCACGTGCCGGCAACTCACGGCCGCGCCGGCGCGCCTCCCAGTCGCCGAGGAGACGCCGAAGGGCAGACGACTTGAGGTCGAGGACGAGCCCGTCGCCGTTCATGCACCGGTATATTAGAGACGGCGGCTTTAACCACGGCTTAAACGCTCTCAAGCGCGCAGTTTCAGCCGGACTCGGCCTCCGCCTTGCGGCTTTCGCGCTTGCGCTCGTGCGGGTCGAGGAAGCGCTTGCGCAAGCGAATCGACTTCGGCGTGACCTCGACCAGCTCGTCGTCGCCGATATAGGCGATCGCCTGCTCGAGGCCCATCAGGATCGGCGGTGTCAGCCGCACCGCCTCGTCCTTGGCGGTGGTGCGGATGTTGGTGAGCTGCTTGCCCTTGAGCGGATTGACGTCGAGATCGGTGCCGCGCGAGTGAGCCCCGATGATCATGCCGGGATAGACCGCGGCGCCGGGCACGATGAACATCGGTCCGCGTTCCTCGAGGTTCCACAGCGCATAAGCGACGGCCTCGCCCGATCCCGTCGAGATCAGCACGCCGTTGCGCCGGCCTTCGATCGGGCCCTTCCACGGCTCGTAGCCGTGGAACAGGCGGCTCATGATGCCGGTGCCGCGCGTGTCGGTCATGAATTCGCCCTGATAGCCGATCAGGCCGCGCGTCGGCGCCAGAAACGTTATGCGCGTCTTGCCGCCGCCCGACGGCCGCATGTCGCGCAGCTCGCCTTTGCGCTGCGCCATTTTCTCGACGACGATGCCGGCGAAATCCTCGTCGACGTCGACCTGGACTTCCTCGACCGGCTCCAGCCGCTGGCCGTTTTCGGTCTTGATCAGCACCTGGGGCCGCGAGATCGACATCTCAAAGCCTTCGCGCCGCATGGTCTCAATGAGGACGCCGAGCTGCAATTCGCCGCGGCCGGCGACCTCCATCGAATCCTTGTCGGCGCTTTCGCGAATGCGGATGGCGACGTTGCCTTCGGCCTCGCGCCGCAGGCGGTCGGCGATGAGCCGCGAGGTGACCTTGGTGCCTTCGCGTCCGGCAAGCGGGCTGTCGTTGACCGAAAAGATCATCGCCAGCGTCGGCGGATCGACCGGAATCGAGGGCAGCGCCTCGGTCACCTCGGGCGCGCAGAGCGTGTCGGCGACGGTCGTCTGCTGCAGCCCGGCGATGGCGACGATGTCGCCCGACTGAGCCTCTTCGATCGGTCTACGCTCCAAGCCGCGGAATGCCAGGAGCTTGGTGAGCCGCGCCACTTCGATCACCTTGCCATCGGGCGACAGCGCCTTCAGCGGCATGTTGACCCGCGCCGTGCCCTTATGGATGCGGCCGGTGAGCACGCGGCCGACATAGGAATCGTATTCGAGCGTCGTCGCCAGCATGGCGAAGGGCGCACCCGGCTCCGAGACCGGCGGCTTGACGTGGCGCAGGATCAGGCCGAAGAGCGGCGCTAGGTCGGGTCCCGGCTTGGCCGGATCGTCCGATACCCAGCCGGCGCGGCCCGAGCCGTACAGCGTCGGGAAATCGAGCTGTTCGTCAGTCGCGTCGAGCACCGCGAAGAGATCGAAGATCTCGTTGTGGACCTGCTGCGCCCGCGCATCGGACCGGTCGACCTTGTTGATCACGACGATGGGATTGAGGCCCTGGCGCAGCGCCTTGCCGACGACGAATTTGGTCTGCGGCATCGGGCCTTCGGCGGCATCGACCAGCACCAGCACGCCGTCGACCATCGAGAGGATGCGCTCGACCTCCCCGCCGAAATCGGCATGGCCGGGTGTGTCGACGATGTTGATGCGGACGCCGTGCCAGTCGACCGACGTGCACTTCGCCAGGATGGTGATGCCGCGCTCGCGCTCGAGGTCGTTCGAGTCGAGCGCGCGCTCGGCCACCTGCTGGTTGGCGCGGAACGTGCCGCTCTGGCGCAGCAGCTGGTCGACGAGGGTCGTCTTCCCATGGTCGACATGGGCGATGATCGCGATGTTACGGATGTCCATGAACTCACTATATGGCGCGCCGAGCGCCGCTAAATAAGGCCCTCGCCGGCGGCGAGACGTTGCAACGAGGTTTCAGGCCGGGCGCCGACATGGGCGATGATCTCGCCGGCGCACAGGCTGCCGAGCCGGCCACAGGTCGCGAGGTCGCGGCCGTGCGTCAGTCCGTAGAGGAATCCGGCGGCATAGAGATCGCCGGCGCCGGTGGTGTCGATCACGCGCGCGACCGGCGCCGGCGCGACGTGCAGCATCTCCTTCTTGGTCACGATATCCGAGCCGCGCTCGCTGCGCGTCAGCACCGCGATGTCACAATGGCCGCGCACCGCTTCAGCAGCGAGCTCGAAGTGCTCGGTCTCGTAGAGGGAGCAGATTTCATGCTCGTTGGCGAACAGCACGTCGACATGGCGGTCGACCAGGTCGCGGAACTCGGCGCGATGGCGATCGACGCAGAAGGGATCGGACAGCGACAGCGCCACCTTGCGGTCCGCCTTGTGCGCGACGGCGGCGGCGTGGCGGAACGCTTCCATGGCGCGCGGCGGATCAAAGAGATAACCCTCGAGATACGTCACCGCGGCCGAGCCGACCAGGACCTCATCGATGTCCTCGGGACCCAGGTCGACGCAGGCGCCGAGGAACGTGCACATCGTGCGCTGCGCGTCGGGCGTCACCAGGATGAGGCAGCGTGCGGTCGGCGGACCGGACGTGGCCGGCTTGGTGTCGAAGCGCACGCCGAGCGACTTGAGGTCGTGGGCAAAGACGGCGCCAAGCTCGTCGTTGCGGACCTTGCCGATGTACGCGCCGCGGCCGCCGAGCGACGCGATGCCGGCGACGGTGTTGGCGACCGAGCCGCCCGACTTCTCGACGCCGGCCGGCATCGCCGCGTAGATCGCCTCGGCGCGGGCGGCATCGACCAGCGTCATGGTGCCTTTGGCCAGGGTCTGATGCTGCACCAGGGCGTCGTCGGTCCGCGCCAGGACATCGACAATGGCGTTGCCAATGCCGACGACATCGTACGAAGGGGCGGACATGCGGAATTCCGGTGCGGTGAATGCGGGTGACTGGCGGGCGCCGCGCGGCGCGCGCGGAGTATAGGGACCGCGCCCAGCATCGCAAGTGCGGCCGCGAATTCTCGCCCGATCACGCAAAATCGGCAAATTGCGCTTTATTTTATGACCGCCGCAGCGCTATCTTGGCCCTTGAAAGGCTTGAAGCTTTTCGTCCCGCTGGTCGGTGCGGGAACGGGGGAGGTTGTCGGGGTTCTGCGGCTTTTTGGGCTCGCTTCGGGCGAGCGCCGGCTCGCATCGTCTTGCATTGCCCTTGTTCCATAGGCCCGGCCGCGGCTTGCCGCGACGGACGCGACACATGGTGGGCACGGCCAAGTTTGGGCGAAGAATTGGCGGCACG
>DATLUT010000071.1:0-2817 GCA_035532975.1 Allostellaceae bacterium | reverse complement strand
TCGTCGTCGAGCGAATCGATCGCACCGCGCAGCTCCTCGAGCGTCGGATCATCCTCGTAGTCCTCGAGTATTTCGCGGTCGGCGTCGTCGGTCGGGTTCGAACCGGGATCGGGCTCGACCGGCTCGACCTTGGCGTCGAATTCCCGTGCCTTGACGATGATGAAGCCGACCTTCTCGGGATTGATGTTGAGCGCGACCGGGTTTTTGGTTTGGTTCATGGTCCGCATGACTCTCTCCTGCATGATCGAGAAGCCAGCCTACCGGGGTGGGCCTTGAGCACCTTGATTCAGGTCAACCGGCGGACAAGGGCCGCAACCGGCCGCGCGCCGGTGGAACCCCCGAGCATCAGATCAGGGCTCCAGCACGTAGCGTCCGGGCGCGTCCGCAAGCGGTGGGAATCCCTTGTCGGTAGCGCCGATGGCCGGCGGCTCCGTCGGCGACGACGAATGCCTCGCGAGCCATCCGACCCACGCCGACCACCATGATCCCTTGACAGCCGGCGTCGTCGCGGCCCACGTCTCGGGATCGACATACCGGCAGTCGGCGTCGCGCTGCGCGATTTGATAGCTACGGCCAGGATGACCCGGCTCGCTGACGATGCCGGCATTGTGCCCGCCGGACGTCAGGACGAACGTCAATGCGGTATCGGTCAAAAGGTGAAGCTTGTAGACCGATCGCCAGGGCGCGACGTGATCGCTCTGCGTCGCGACCACGAAGACGGGCGTGTGAACGTCGGTCAACGCAATCGGGCGTCCCTCGACGCGATATTGCCCCTCGGCGAGCTGGTTCTCCGCGAACATGCGGCGCAAATATTCGGAATGCATGCGGTAGGGCATCCGCGTCGCATCGGCGTTCCAGGCCATCAAGTCGTTCATCGGCATGCGTTCGCCCTTGAGGTATTGGCGCACGCCTTGCGACCAGATTAGGTCGTTGGAGCGCAACAGCTGGAACGCGCCCGCCATCTGGCGGGTATCGAGATAGCCCTGCTCCCACATCGTGTCTTCGAGATAGGCGATCTGGCTGTCGCCAAGGAAGAGCGTCAGCTCGCCCGCCTCGGTGAAATCGGTCTCCGCGGCAAACAGCGTGACGGTCTTGAGCCGCTCGTCGTGATCGCGCGCCATCGCGGCCGCCGCGATCGCCAGCAGCGTACCACCCAGACAATAGCCGCAGGCATGCACCTTCTGGCTTGGACAAATCGCGCCGATCGCGTCGAGCGCGTGGCCGATTCCGAGACGCCGGTAATCGTCCATGCCGACATCGCGTTGCTCGGCTGTCGGATTGCGCCATGAGACGACGAAGACAGTGAAGCCTTGCCCGACAAGGTAGCGAACGAGCGAATTCTCCGGCGACAGATCGAGGATGTAATACTTCATGATCCAGGCGGGCACGATCAGCATCGGCTCCGGTCGCACGGTTTCGGTCGTCGGTGCATATTGGATGAGCTCGATGAGCTCGTTGCGATAGACGACCTTGCCCGGCGTTATGGCCACGTCGCGGCCGACGACAAATGCCTCGGTTCCGACCGGCTTACGACCGGCGACGGCACGCTCCCAGTCCTCAATGAGATTCTGCGCGCCGCGTACGAAGTTCTGGCCGCCCTCCGCGAGAGTCTGGCGCAGGATTTCCGGGTTGGTGAACGGAAAGTTGGAGGGCGCGAAAATATCGAGGATTTGGCGCGTGGCAAACGCGGCCACGCGCTCGTGCCGCGGTGCCACGCCGCGAATTCCGGTGGTGGCCTTGTGCCACCACTGCTGCTGCAGCAAGAACGACTGATAGATCGCCGAAAAAGGAAACTGTTGCCATTCCGGGGCGGCAAATCGCTTGTCCTGGATCAGCGGCTCGATGCAGGGCGGGCAGTCCACGCCCTTGCAGACACGCGACAGGTACAGCGCCAGCCGCACCCATTTCCGCATCGCCTTTTCGACCAAGTTGGCCTGCTTGCCGGGTGCATTGGCGAGATGAATGCCCCAGTCGAAGTACGCGATCATCAGCGCGGCCGGCGATATCGATGCCGTGAAACGGCCCTGCCAGGCGTGCACGAGGCGATCGAAGACCTCGGCGCGCGCCGTATCGGCCGCCGGCTCGTCGGGCATTAGGGAGGCGTCGGGAACGGGCAGTGGCGAGGACGGCACTGGTTTACCGGCGGCGTGAGACGCCGGCCGGCGAGGCTTTTCAGGAATTTGGGTGTCGGGCATTGCCGCGTGTCCATGATACAGGCCCGAACAACCATGGGCGCTTCGCGACCTACCGGCCTTGATCTGGGTCAAAGCCTGAGCCACGCGGCGGCGGCCATGTGCCAGGACAGGCCGGTTGATCTACATCAAGGCCGAGGCGGCCCGGACGCACGATCCTGGTCGCCATCGAGGAGAGAATGACGCGCGCAACACCCTTTCAGATCGTCGGCCGCTTCGTGTTCGAGAACACCGCCGCGGTGCGAAACCGCGCACTCCGTCCGCAGGCACGCACGGCCCAACAAGGCGGTGACTGGGCGGTGACGTTCGCGTTCTTGCTCGCCATCGCGATTGCAACGGCGGCGCTATGGCGCTTCGGACTCTAGGACGAGCCCGCTAATCGTCGACAACCGCGACGGCGTTGATCTCGATCAGACAGCGTGGATCGGTCGCCAGCTGGACGACCTGCACGGTCGTCGTCGCCGGCTTCGCATCGCCGAAATATTCGGCCCAAGCGCGGTTGAGCGCGTCTTGATCGGATAGGTCGGTGACAAACCGGTCGGCTTTCACCACGTCCGCAAAACTCGCGCCGACGGATTTGAGCCCGCGCGCGAGATTTTCGAGCGCCGCCCGAGCCTGCCCGGCC
>DATLUT010000070.1:0-3385 GCA_035532975.1 Allostellaceae bacterium | reverse complement strand
TCGCCCAGGAGCGCGGTCGCCACGCCGAGCGCGTAGCCCGCCGTGTGCCAGAGCGGCGACAGCGCCGTCGGCCGCACGCGTCGCTCGGCGACCAACTGACCGAACGTCTCGAGGTGGCGTCGCTCCTGTGCGGCCATACGTTCGACCGCGGCAATCGCCGTCGCGCTCTTGAGCACCGTGAGCTGCCCGTCATAGATGCGCGCGGCCCCATATTCGCCGGCATGATCGACCCGGATCATACGCTCGACCAGATTGGCGGCGGCGCGATCGCCGGGTAACCGTTCCGCCACGCGCGTGGCGGTTTTCGTGCGGCGCCGTCGGCTCATGCGCGACGCTTCCAAGCAAAGAACGCAAACATTGCGATCAGCACGGACACGAGGACGTTCCAGCCGGCGAGCGAGACACCCCAGAGCGACCATTGCACCTGGTCGCACAGCACGACCTGAGTCCGCGCCAGCATCTGCTTCAGCTCCGCCAGGGTCTGCGGCGCACGGCCGCTGTTGGTGCAGGCGGTCGGGCCTTGGAACCAATGCTGCTCGACGCCGACATGATAGAAGCCAAGCACCGCGCTGCCGACGAATACCAGCACGAGCAGCAGCAGCGCTACGCGCGGCCAACCTGGCGCCGGAAGGGCCAGGGCCAAGACCGCGATCATGATCGCCGCGTAATAAGGCCAACGCTCCATGAGGCACAGTTCGCAGGGTTGCAGACCGCCCCAATATTGCGACACCAACGCCGCGCCGATCACGGCGATGGCGGCCACGAGGATAATGATAAGGGGCTGACGCGCGGTGTTCATGCTGCTTCTACGGGAGAGAGGTTAGTCGTTGGGCCGCAAGCGATGCTTCACATGCCACCAGATATACCCTCCGACGCCGATGACAATTGTGCCGACGATCACGATATCGAAGCGCTGCATGATCGCCTTGAACACGGGATTGCTGTCCCACTGCTCGCCCAGCTTGTATCCGACATAGGCGAGCGCGAAGCACCACGGCCACGAGCCGACGAACGTATAAAACTGGAATTTCAGCTGCGGCATGCCGGCGATGCCGGCGGGCAAGGCGATGAACGTCCGAATGACCGGCAGCATCCGGCCGACCAACACGGTCACACTGCCATAACGTCCGAAGAATCGATCGGCCCAATCGAGCTCGCGATGGCCCATCATGATATAGCCGCCCCATCGTTCGATGAACGGGCGCCCCCCGTAATACCCGACCGCGTAGGCGATGCTCGAGCCGAGATTGCTGCCGATCGCGCCCGCCGTCGCAACCAGGACGAGATCGAACCGACCGGTGAACACCAGGTAGCCGGAAAACGGCATGATGATCTCCGACGGCAGCGGAATGCAGGCGGATTCGATCGCCATCAAGACGACGATGCCGCCGTAGCCGAGGGCCGAGATCGTCCCGACGATCAACCCGGCCAGCGACGGAACGATCTTGGCGAGCATGTCGGTTCAAATCCATTCGTGGATAGGTGGGCACGACCTAAGCACGCCCTTGCGCGACGAGTGCGGCGATCTAGCCGCAACTCCATTGCCGCCGCAAGCGCGAAGCCGCATTGACCCCGCGGGACCCCCGGCTATAGTGGCCGCCGCTGCCCCTGTGGCGGAATTGGTAGACGCGGCAGACTCAAAATCTGTTGCTCGCAAGGGCGTGCTGGTTCGAGTCCGGCCAGGGGCACCAAAGCTTTCGGGGGATCAAAGCATGATGCACGGCGGCGGTATTCTCATCCTGTTGCTCGTCGGTCTGGTCGCCGGCTGGCTGGCCGGCCAGATCGTGCGTGGCCGGGGCTTCGGCCTGGTCGGCGATCTCGTCGTCGGCGTCGTCGGCGCGTTCATCGGCTCGTGGCTCTTTGGCGCGCTCGGCATCTTCATCGGCATGGGGCTCATCGGCGAGATCATCAGCGCGACGATCGGCGCAGTGATCCTCGTCGCCATCATCCGGTTGGTCCGGCGCGTCTGACGGAACGCCGCCGCAGCGCGGCTCAGCCGCTGTTGCGGAGGCCCGCCGCGATGCCGTTGATGGTGCGGTGGATGTCGCGCACGGTGCGCTCGTCGTTGTCGCCGGCGCGGTGGCGCTTCAAGAGCTCGATCTGCACGTGGTTCAATGGATCGAGATAAGGGAAGCGGTTGCGGATCGAGCGGCCGAGCAGCGGATTGCTTTCGAGCAATGACTTCTGTTCCATGATCTCCAGTAACGCTTCGACAGTGGACTGCCACTCGGTGCGCAACCGCACGAAGATCGCGTCGCGCAGCGTCGCGTCCGTGACCAGCCTGGAATAGCGCTCGGCGATGCCGATATCGCTCTTGGCCAGCACCATGTCCATGTTCGAGAGCAGTGCCGCAAAAAACGGCCATTCGCGGTACATGGCGCGCAGCGTCGCTAGGCCTTCCGCCGGATGATTGGCCAACCATGCGCGGACTGCCGAACCGAAGCCGTACCACCCGGGCAGCATCAAGCGGCATTGTGCCCAGCTGAATACCCACGGGATCGCGCGCAAGTCTGCAACGCGGCGCGACGGCCGGCGCGAGGCCGGTCGGCTGCCGAGATTGAGGTTGACGATCTCGCCGATCACCGTCGCTTCCCAGAAGTAGCGCTCGAAGCCCGGCGTCTCGTAAACCAGGCTGCGGTACGCGCGATACGCTTGGTCCGACAAAGCTTCCATCGCGGCGACAAAAGCGGCGGGCGGCGTTGCCGCGGCGTCCGGCAGCAGCGTCGCCTCGATGGTCGCGGCGGCGAGCGCCTCGAGATTGCGGCGGCCGACCTCGGGGTTGGAATACTTGGCGGCGATCACTTCGCCCTGCTCGGTGATGCGGATGGCACCGTCGACCGCGCCGGCGGGTTGCGCGCGGATCGCCTGATAACTCGGGCCGCCGCCGCGTCCGACAGAGCCGCCGCGACCGTGAAAGAGGCGCAGCCGAACGCCATGGCGCCGGCAAGCCTCGACAAGCGCGGTTTCGGCCTTCCACAGCTCCCACCCCGAAGTGAGATAGCCGCCATCCTTGTTGCTGTCGGAGTACCCGAGCATCACTTCCTGCACCGCGCCGCGGCCGTCGACGAGCCGTCGATAGGCCGGCAGCGCCAGGAGGCGCTCGACGATACCGCCGCAGCGGCGAAGATCGTCGATCGTCTCGAACAGCGGCACGATATCGATGTCGAGCTCGTGTTGGTGAGGGCAATACAGCCCGACTTCCTTGAGCAGCAAGATCACCTCGAGCACGTCGGAGACGCCGTCCGCCTTCGAGATGATGTAGCTCGAGATCGCCGCACGGCCGTAACGCCGCTGCATCTCCGCTGCGGCACGCAGGATGCCGAGCTCCGCGGCAGTTTCGTCGGAATATGTCACCGATGGCGCGACCAGCGGCCGCACGGTTGCA
>DATLUT010000069.1:0-14892 GCA_035532975.1 Allostellaceae bacterium | reverse complement strand
AGCAGCAGCCCGCAAATCAGCGACAGCAGCTTGTGCAATTTAGGCATGATTGTTTCCTCCCCGGAGGCGCGACGGTTGAGTGTGTCTTCTTCGTTGTGCAAGCGTTCTTGAGGCGCTTTGCCCAAGAACTATACCATGGCGCCGTTCTCGGCTAGCCACACCGTCGCACCCCCAACCGGTGCTTGCGCCGCAGCGGTGATTCCGGGCAAATTCCTCGCCTCTTTCCATCAGGAGCTACCTCATCATGGCGTTTCGAAGCGGCCGGCATTCCTTGCAAATTCCCGGCCCGACCAACCTGCCGGATCGCGTCTTGCGCGCAATGGACCAGCCGCTCATCGACCACCGCGGTCCCGAGTTTCCGGCGATCACCAAGGCGGTCGTTGCGGGCTTGAAGCGCGTGTTCAAGTGCTCCGGCCCAGTCGCGATCTATCCGGCATCGGGCACCGGCGCCTGGGAGGCGGCGATTCTCAATACGCTGTCGCCCGGCGACAAGGTGCTCGCCTTCGAGACCGGACAATTCTCCACATTGTGGACGAAGCTCGCGCAACGCCACGGCATCGAGGTGGACCTGATCCCCGGCGATTGGCGGCACCCCGCCGACTCGGCGCAATGCGAAGCTAAGCTCGTCGCCGACAAGGGCCACGCGATCAAGGCCGTCCTCGTTCTCCAGAGCGAAACGTCAACGGGCGTCGCCAGCGACATCGTCGGCATCCGCCGCTCGATCGACCGCGCACGCCATCCGGCGCTGCTGCTGGTCGACACGATTTCGTCGCTGGCGATCCAGGATTTCCGGCATGACGAGTGGGGCGTCGACGTCGCGGTTGGCGGCTCGCAGAAGGGCTTGATGTTGCCGCCGGGGTTGAGCTTCAACACGATCTCCAAGAAGGCGATCGCCGCTAGCAAAATGGCGAAACTGCCGCGCGCCTATTTCGATTGGCAGCCGATGATCGACGCCAACGACAGTGGCTATTTCCCCTACACGCCGGCGACCTTGATGTTCTTCGGCCTCAAGGAAGCCGTCGCCATGCTGGATGAAGAGGGGCTCGACAACGTCTTTGCCCGCCACGATCGGCTCGCCGAGGCGACGCGGCGCGCGGTGCGCAGCTGGGGTCTTGAGATCCAGTGCGCCGATCCCAAGGCCTATACGCCGAGCCTGACTGCCGTCCGCGTTCCCGACGGCTTCAACGCCGACGAGGTGCGCAAGACCATCCTCGAGCGTTTCGATGTCGCGCTCGGCGCGGGCCTTGGCAAGGTCGCGGGCAAAGTCTTCCGCATCGGCCATCTCGCCTACATCAACGAGACTCTGCTGCTCGGCACGTTGGGCGGCGTTGAGCTCGGCTTGGCTGCTTCCGGCGTGCCGATCAAGCGCGGCGGCATCGACGCGGCGATGGACTATCTCGGCGGCAATACGCTGGCGGCGTCGGCACCCGCGCCGGCAGTGGCGGCGGCGCGCCGTTGAGATGGCGCAGGAGCGGCTTGCCGCCCTGCTGATTCAAGCGCGCATTTCCGGCAAGCGGATCGGCGAGATCCCACCGGGGCTCGCGCCGTCCGACGAGGACGCGGCCTATGCGCTGCAAGATCTCGTCGTCGACAGGCTCGGCGTGCGCGTCGGCGCGTGGAAGGTCGGCGCGGCCAGCCCGGTGTCGCGGCCGAGTTGTGCGCCTATCTTCGCCGGTCACGTGGCAAAAAGCCCCGCACACCTGCTGGCGTCGAGTGACGGCCTCAACGGCGTCGAGGCCGAGCTCGCCTTCTGCATGGGCCGCGATCTTCCCGCGCGCGCGACGCCTTATGCCGAGGACGAGGCCTGGGACGCGATCGACAGCCTGCACGTCGCCATCGAGTACCTCGATTCGCGCTTTCGCGACCGCAACCACGCGCCCGACTTGGCGGTGCTTGCCGACAACATCTCGAATGGCGGTTTCTGCTGGGGTCCCGCAGTCGAGAACTGGCGCCGAGTCGACTTGACGAAACCGGAGGCGCGACTGGTGATCGACGGCCAGGAAGCGGCGAAGGCGGTCGGCGGCAACGCCGCCGGCCATCCGAAACGCCTTGTCGCCTGGCTCGCCAATCACTTGGCGCAGCGCGGCCGCCCCCTCGTCGTGGGCATGTTCGTGACCACCGGTAGCCACACCGGCCTCCATGTCGCGCCGCTGCGCGCACCGGTCGTCGCCCGTTTTACTGGTCTCGGCGAAGCGCAATTGACCCTGGTCGGCGCGTGATTCGGGGCTTTCTTGGGTTTTACAGAGTCTTTACCGAACGTTAACCATGATTTACGAGGATGCGTCCCGCTTGCCGCGCGGTCCGGCGGCGCCGATACTTTGCCAGCGAGAAGATTTGTGCGGGATTTCTCCGTGACCGAGACCTCGATCCCGAAGCGCCAGACAATCGTCATCGTCGACGACCGCGCGACCAATCTCAAGATTCTCGAGCGTCTTGCCCAGTCTCTCGACCAGGTCGATGTCCGCCTCTTCGATCATCCGCAGCGGGCACTCGACGACGCCGCGAAGTCGCCGCCCGACCTGGTACTGACCGATTTCAACATGCCCGATCTCGACGGTGCGGCTTTCATCCGCCGGTTCCGCGAAATCGCCGCTTGCGCCGACGTTCCGGTGATCGTCGTTACCGCCTACGAAGACCGCGACCTGCGCTACCAGGCACTCGAAGCCGGCGCGACCGACTTCTTGCTGAGCCCCGTCGATCACCACGAGTTCCGCGTGCGTTCGCGCAATCTGCTGACTATGCGCCGACAGCAGCTGCTGCTGCGGGCGCGCACCTCGTCGCTCGAGGAGAAGATCGTCGAAGACGCGCGCCGCCACCGCGATGCGTTGCGCGAGAGCCACGAACTGCTGCTGCGCGTGATCGATGCCGTGCCGCTCGCCGTCGTCGCGACCGATCGCGACAGCCGCTATGTCTTCGTCAACGACTGGTTCGCACGCAGCGTTGGCAAGGCGCCGGCGGCGATCATCGGCCAGACACCGGTCACGGTGAGCGCCGGGTCCTATGCGCGCGAATCGATGGAGCGCGACAAGCGCATCATCGCCGGGCTCGAGCCGGATGGCTCGTTCGAGCATACGGTGACCATGCCGGACGGCGAGGAGCGCGTCGTGCTCAGCAGCAAGGCGCTGCTGCGCGACGCGGCCGGCCGGCCGATGCTGGTGGTGAGCGCGGCGCTCGACATCACGTCGCGCAAGGAAGCGGAGCTCGCGCTCATCGCCGCCAAGGAGGAAGCCGAGCTCGCGAGCCGCAGCAAGTCGGAATTCCTCGCCAACATGAGCCACGAGTTGCGCACGCCGCTTAACGCCATCATCGGCTTCTCGCAGGTGATGGCCGACGAGGTGATGGGGCCGCTCGGCAGTCCGCGCTACACCGGCTATGCGCGCGACATCTGCGCCTCGGCGCAGCATCTCCTCGGTATCATCAGCGACATCCTCGACGTTTCCAAGCTCGAGGCCGGCAAGGTCGAGCTCGACGAGGAGGAGGTCGAACTGCCGCAGGTGGCGCGCGACGTGCTCCAGCTCGTCGCCGAACGGGCGCGCGCGATCGACATCACTATCGATACTGATCTGCCGCCCGATCTGCCGAGGTTGCGTGCCGATGGCCTCAAGCTCAAGCAGGTGCTGCTCAACCTCGTCACCAACGCGATCAAGTTCAGCCACGCCGGCGGGCGGGTCGAGCTCGCGGCTCGCTACGGCGCCGACGGCTTCGATGTCACCGTCACAGATCACGGCATCGGCATGGACCCGACCGAGGTCCAGACCGCCGTAACCCGGTTCGGCCAGGTCGCGAGCACCTGGAGCCGCCGCCACGCCGGAACCGGCCTTGGCTTGCCGCTGGCGATCGGCTTGGTCGAGCTGCATGGTGGCCACCTGACGATCGAGAGCCGGAAAGACGTCGGGACGACCGTCCACGTCCGGCTGCCGGCCGAACGCGCCCTGGCTGCCGCGGCGCCGGTCAGCGCATGACGCGCTAGTTATCGTCGCGACTCGAGGCCCAACCAGCTAGCCATAGATTTTTTGCCGCCCCCACGGCAGAATCACGATTCGACCCCGCATTGGATTCGGGGGAGGGTCGGAAAAGCCACATGACGGAACGGCTGGAGCCAGCAAGCGCATCCGCCGCCGGACGCGCCGGACAAGGGGGGCGGGGCGTCACCATCGCGCTCGCGCTCTTCGCCGTTGCCGCGCCTCTGTTGCTCGCTGCGATCGCGGTGCTCCGCCTCGGCGGTGCCGTCGATCCTGCGATTGCGCTGCTCGCGCTGGCGCTCGTCCTGCTCGGGCCGGGAGTGGCGGCGGTCGTCGTCACCGTCAAAGGCATGGCGACCGTCGCGGCGGCGCTCGCCGCCATGCGCGAATCCGAACCGCAGCAGGCGGTGGTGCGCGTTTTCTTCACCGGCATCGTGCTCGTCTATCTCGCCGCGCTCGCCGGCCTCGGCATCGGTCCTCATATTTTGCTGCCGCTGCTGGCGGTCGACGTTCCGGGTGTCCTCGTCGCCTGGCTGCTCTTCGTCCATCTCGTGGCCGATCCCCAGGCCGCGTCGCCGCGACGACTCGCGGCCATGCTCAGCGACGTCGTCTTCATTTCGGTCTTCCTGCATGTCGGCGACGGCTATGCGGCGCCATGGTTCCCGATCTATCTCTGGGTCATCTTCGGTTTCGGCTTTCGTTACGGCCTGCGCGAGCTGGCGATCAGCGCGGTGCTGTCAGTGATCGGCTTCGGCGTCGTGGTGGCGACGACGCCTTACTGGCAAGCGCGGCCTGCGGAATCAGCCGGCGTCTACGTGGCGCTGGCGCTGCTGCCGAGCTATGCCGCGACGCTTGTTCGCCGCCTTCATGTCGCGCGCGCGACTGCGGAGGAAGCCGCGGCCGCCAAGAGCCGTTTCCTTGCGGTCATGAGCCATGAGCTGCGGACGCCGCTCAACAGCTTCATTGGCATGGGTGCGCTGTTCGCGCGCACCAATCTCGACGCCGAGCAGCGCGACATGCTCGCCACGATGCGGCTGTCGGCGCAGACACTGCTCGGCCTGATCAACGACCTGCTCGATCTCTCCAAGCTCGAGGCGGGCAAACTGCGGCCGGCGGTGGAAAGCTTCGCCCTGCCGGAGCTGCTGGGCGGCGTCGTCGCGCTGGTCAGGCCGCAGGCCGAGGCCAAGCATCTGGCGCTCACCTTGAGCATCGATCCACGCCTGCCGGTCGGCTATCGCGGCGCGCCGCTGCAGCTCCGCCAGGTACTGATCAATTTGGTCGCGAATGCGATCAAGTTCACGCCGCGCGGGCGCATCGCGCTGACCGCATCGCTCGTGGAACGCGCGGAAGGGCACGTGCGGCTTTGCCTCGCGGTCAAGGATGAGGGCGTCGGAATCCCGCCCGAGGCACTCGACCGCATCTTCGAGGTATTCGCCCAGGCCGACGATACCGTCGCCCGCCGCTTCGGCGGCACGGGCCTCGGCCTCGCCATCTCGAAGCAGCTCGTCGACCTGATGGGAGGCACGATCGCGGTCACGAGCGAGCCGGGCAAGGGCTCGACCTTCGCGGTGACGTTGACCCTCGACGCCGATGCGTCGGCGCCGATGTCGGCGCCCGAGCTTGCCGGGCGGCAGCTCGCGCTGGTTTCGCCAGATGGCGAGCTTGCGGCGCTCGTGCAGGAGCGCGTGCGTGCTTGGCACGGCGAGCTGCGCTGGCACCAGGAGAACGAGGCTGCATTTGCGGACTTTGGGGCGAGCGCCGGCACCGTCGCGCTGGTGGTGCTCGACGGCCGCGCCGATCCGATGGCGGCGCTGGCATTCGTACACCGCCTGACGACGGACACCGTCGAGGGGCCGGGTGTCGTCTTCATCGCGCCTGAGCGAGGCAGCGACGCCGTCGCCGGCATCGGCGGTTCCGAGCTCGCATCGGTAATCGAGGCACCGGTGCGACCCGAGGCGCTCGCCAGCGCGCTGATGAGCGCTCTCGCCAGCGATCCGCGCCAGCGCCGCGTTGAAGCAGCGCCGGTCGAAACCGCGTTCGTGCCACCGGCGCCGTTGCGGGCCGCAGCGCCGGCGGTGCCGGCACCGGTGACACCGCCGAAGGCGGCGCGTTCGCTCAAGGTGTTGGTCGCGGACGACAATGCCGCCAATTGCAAGATCCTCAAGAAGGTTCTGGAGATGGCGGGGCACACGGCGGTCGTCGTCGGCGACGGCGAAGAAGCGCTGGCGACGCTTGAGCGCGAGCGCTTCGATCTCGCGCTGCTCGACATCAACATGCCCGACGTCACAGGCTACGAGGTCGCCAAGCTCTATCGCATGAGCCATGTCGGCGAATGGCGGCTGCCGATCGTCGCGCTCACCGCCGACGTCACCAGCGAGACCGAACGGCTTTGCCGCGAAGCCGGTATGGACGCGGTGTTGACCAAGCCGATGGAGCCGGCCCAGCTGCTTGCCGCGCTTGCCGAGCTCCATGCCAAGGTGGAATCCGGCGACCGACGCGCGATGATCGCGCCGCCCGTGGTGACCCCGATCTCGGCTCATCCGCGCTTCGTGCCCGACGCCGGCAGCGTGCTCGACGAGCACACCTTCGCGGCGCTCCGAAATCTGGGCGGCAGCGAATTCATCGCCGAGGTGATCGACACGTTCCGCAAGGATGCGCGGCGATTGATCGAGGATTTGCGCCAGGCGGTCGAGCACGGCGATTTGCGCGACTTCCGCGACGTGACGCATTCGCTCAGGAGCGGCGCGGCAAACGTGGGTGGCGTGCGATTGTGCGAGACGCTGACGGCGATGCGCGACGTGACCGCGAACGATTTATCGCGAACCGGGCCAGCCTATTTCGACAAGATCGTCAACGAGTTCTCGCGGCTCGACGCGAGTCTCGAGCAGTTGACGCGGGCGGAGCGACGCGGCTGATTCGAAAAACACCCAAGAACCTTACGGTTGTCTCGTCGTGAGGCGTGCTTCTAAGCTCGTCGCAAGATTGTCGCTCCATCGTCGATGAAAGTCTGAGGTTGTGGTGGCCATTCCACGCTATCGCGCGCATGCGGGGCAGGCGTTGCTGTCGGCCGGCTTCCGACCGTTCTTCCTGCTCTCAGCAACCTGGGCGGCGCTGGCGGTACCGCTCTGGCTCGCGTTCCTCGCCGGCGCGGGCACGGTCCCGACCTTGCTGCCTCCGCCGATCTGGCACGCGCACGAAATGGTCTTCGGCTATGCCGCGGCGACGGTGGCCGGCTTCCTGCTGACTGCGATTCCGAACTGGACCGGGCGCATGCCGCTGCAGGGTGGACCGCTTGCCGCGCTCGTCGGACTGTGGATCGCCGGCCGTGTCGCCGAGTTCGTTTCCGCACGGATCGGCGCGCCCGCTGCGGCCGTACTCGATCTCAGCTTTCCGGTCGCGTTCCTCGTCGCGGTCGCGCGCGAGATCGTCGCCGGCCGGAACTGGCGTAATCTGCCGATGGTGGCGGCGCTGACGCTTCTGCTTGTGGGCAACAGTCTGGTTCACCTCGAGGCACTCGGTTGGGCCGAAACCGGCGAACTCGGTAATCGCCTCGGTATCGCCACCCTGCTCATGCTGATCACCCTGGTCGGCGGCCGCATCGTGCCCAGCTTCACCCGCAACTGGCTGACCAAGAACCTTCCGGGCGCTGCTACGCCGGCGTCGTTCGGCTGGATCGACCGTGCGGCGCTTCTGACCACTGCACTCGCGTTGGCGGACTGGGTGGCGGTGCCCGCTGCGCCGTGGACGCCGTGGGTCGAGCTCATTGCCGCACTGGCGCTGGGCATGCGGCTGGTGCGCTGGCGCGGCGCCGGCGCTTGGCGCGAGCCGCTGCTGTGGGTTTTACATCTCGGCTACGGATGGCTGGCGCTCGGCTTCCTGCTTCTTGCAGTGAACGGGATCATGCCGCTGGTGCCGGCGACGGCGGCGCTGCACGCGCTGACCGTCGGCGCGATCGGCACTATGACGCTTGGCGTGATGACCCGCGCCTCGCTCGGCCATACCGGCCGGCCGCTGGTCGCGGGAAGCGGGACGACGACGATCTATGCGTTGGTTACGGTTGCCGCGCTGCTGCGCCTGTTGGCGCCGCTGGCCGGTGCGGACTACTTGCTGCTCCTGAGCCTCGCTGGCGCAGCCTGGAGCGGCGCTTTCGGGTTGTTTGTTTTCCTGTATGGCCGGCCGTTGGCGACGCCGCGCGTCAGCGGCGCCGCGGCCCGGCCGCTTTGAGGGGTCAGCCATGGCAACACGTATCGCGAGAAACGATCTGCAATTGAGGCGAGCCTATGATCCGCCGTCACCGCGCGACGGCACGCGCGTTCTCGTTGACCGTATCTGGCCGCGCGGCGTGCGCAAGGCAGAAGCGCGCATCGATGTCTGGCTCAAGGACGTCGCTCCGAGCACGACGCTGCGCCAATGGTTCGGTCACGATCCGGCGCGCTGGAGTGAATTTCGCCGGCGTTATCGCGCCGAGCTGAAACACCGATCGGAAGCTTTGGTGCGACTACGGGCGATGGCGAAGACGGCGTGCATCACGCTGGTCTACAGCGCCCGCGACGAGCGCCACAACCAGGCGGTCGTTCTGAAGGGTCTGCTCGCTGGCCGGGACCCTAAGCGTGCGCGCCGCGCCGCTCCTGCGCGGTTACGAGCCGTTCCATCCGCTTGAGGTCCGATTCTTCGAGCTTGAATGCGGCCTCGACCCAGAGATCGGCAATGCGCGTCATTTCCTCGAAGGTCACTGGATTGACCAAGCGTCGGGCGCGGTAGAGAGCGCGCTGAGCGGCATAGCGGCGCTCGCGCCGGCCGATGAAATCGTAGAACGCCTGCACACCTTGGCCGTCGGCCGCCAGCACGTCGACGACGCCGAGGGCATGGAGCTGCTCGGCGGTATAGATCTCGCCACCCATGATGAGCCGCTCGGCAATGCCCGGTGCGATGCGGCGCGCCAGGAAGCTGTAGGCGCCCATGCCCGGAAACAGATTGAACAAGATCTCCGGCAAACCGAACTTGGCGCCACGCTCGGCGACGATCAGGTTCGAGCTCAGCACGGCCTCAAAGCCGCCGCCCAGTGCGTCGCCCTGTACCAGCGCAACGGAAATGACCGGCAGGTCGAAGCCAAGCCCGGTGGCATTGGTGAAACCGATTTCGCAGCAGGTGTGGGCGTAGCGGCGGAGCGCGGCGCGATCGCGGTTACGGATCAGGGTCGAGAACAACTCGAGATCGCCGCCCAGGTTCCAGATTTGCGGCGTGCGCGAGGCGAGCACCATATAACGCAACGGCGGCTCACCGATGACGCGGTCACCGAACAAGCCGCGCACCAGGCGCTGGATCGCTTGCGCCTCGCGCAACAGCGCCGGCGTAAAGCACGGCCGGCCAGTGTACTTGAAATAACAAAAGAGAATCTTCTTCTCGCGGTCGTACGCGAGCTCGAACTCGCTGAAGCGCTGACCGGATATCGCGGCCTCGACCGGATCGGGCAGTTGTTCGACATCGGCGGTGCGTGCCGCGGCTAAGCGGTCCTGCACCAGATCGGCGAGCTGCGTTACCGTTGTCATGTCGTCCCCCGGTTCTCGGGAAAAGCGCTGCTCCCGTGACGCGACCGCGGGAGACGTGGTTAACCTAGGATTAATTTCCTAAGCAAATCAAGGGGTTTTTAACCTCTCTTTAAGTATATCCTCAACCATACCTAGGGGTTCATCGGCGACGGACCGCTAGGGATTTGGTCGCGCCGAGTCGCAGCCAGTAGCTCGCTGCGGCGTTTCCGACACACTATGCTGCGCCATTGGCGCACCCGAACGGCGCGCCGCGGGAGATCGGACCCGATGTTCGACGGCTTCACGCGCACGACGATCGAGACCGGCGGCGCACGCATCGTCACCGTCCACGGCGGCAAGGGACCGCCGGTGCTGCTGATGCACGGCAATCCGTTCACCCATGTCTCATGGCATCGTGTCGCGCCCGCGCTTGCCAAGGAGTTCACCGTCGTCTGCACCGACCTGCGCGGCTACGGCGATTCATCGAAGCCCGAATCGGTCGCCGACCACACCAACTATTCGTTCCGCGCCATGGCGCAGGACAATGTTGAAGTCATGGGCAGGCTCGGTTTCACGCGCTTCGCCGCCGCCGGACATGATCGCGGCGCCCGCGTCTTGCATCGCATGTGCCTCGATCATCCCGACAAAGTCTCGCGCGCGGCGAT
The DNA here is from genome assembly GCA_035532975.1 of Allostellaceae bacterium. Classification (GTDB taxonomy): domain Bacteria; phylum Pseudomonadota; class Alphaproteobacteria; order ATCC43930; family CGMCC-115725; genus REEB95. The sequence continues at coordinate 4,737 of DATLUT010000069.1, read as the reverse complement.
CATCGACATCATCCCGACGCATCATCTGCTCAATCACGTATCGCGCGCCTGGGGACTGTTCTCCTGGCACTGGTTCTTCATGGCGCAGCCCCACGACCTGCCCGAGCGCATGATGCTGGCCGATCCCGAGTTCTATCTGCGCAAGAAGCTGGGCAAGGGTCCCGAGGGTCTCAGCTTCTTCGCGCCGGAGGCGCTCGCCGAATATCTGCGCTGCTTCAAGAGTCCGGAGACGGTGCGCGGCATGTGCGAGGATTATCGCGCCACCTTTGGCGTCGATCTGGCGACGGATGATGCCGATTTCGCGGCCGGACGGAAGATTGGCTGCCCCGTTCTGTTGCTGTGGGGCGCGACCGGCGGCGTTGGCCGCAATCACAAGCCGGCGGAGGTCTGGCGCGGCTACGCGAGCGACATTCGCGATGCCAAGGCGTTGCCGTGCGGCCACTACGTGCCCGAGCAATGCCCCGACGAGACGGCCGCCACCTTGCGCGCTTTTTTTGCGTCTTAGCTATTGCGGAGGCGGTCAGTTGCGTGCGGTGACCTTGGTTGCTGCCTTCGCCGGCTGGGTCAGCGCCGCCACTGCCGCGTAGGTGAGGCGCGTCTCGACCGTGCCGCCTTGCAGCGTCTTAAGCGTCCAGACGCGTTCTTTCATGCCTTCGCCGGCGAGATGGACGATGCCCAGTGGCCGATGGGGCTCATGCGGCTCGACCACCAGGTTTTTCCTGGCGTCGAATATCGGTGTGCCCTTGCCGCAGAACCAATTGCAATAGGCGGGCAGCAGCGTCGCCGGCGCACCCTGCACGAAAACGGCGCGGTTGAGCGAGGTTTGGTCCGACAGGAAGAAACTGATATTGCCCCGGTAAGCGCGCGGGCCCAGACGGAATCGCTTCAGTGCGCGCGCATAGTTGTCGGACCACAGGCGCCAATGCGGCGCGTCGCCTTTGAGCGCGAAGACGCCGGCATTCAGAATGGCGTTGCGGCCGTAGCGATAGCCCTCGCGCAGTCCGAAGGCCCAGGCGAAGGCCTTCTGATTCTGGCCCCAGAATTTCGGCCGCTTATGGATGGTCCAATAGCCGCGGTCGATCTCGGGCACGATCGCAAGGTTGCCGCGGGTGGCACCCCGGATGAAGAGCTCGAGTACCCCGGCGTCCTGCACCCAGCAATCGGCGTCGATCCAGAGATAGATATCGTAGCCGGGGAAATGCCTGGGCAAATGCGGCCGACCGGCGAGTACCTTGAAGGAATTCGGCGGATGCGAGCGGGGCGGATAGGGCAGATCCCAGCCGAGCGGCGCGATGGTCGCGCCGTATTCGCGCTTGAGGTTCTCGCGCTGCGCTTCGGTGAAGCCGATATCGAGGATGGACAGCGGATAAAGCCCCCCGCCGAGGCCACGACGCAACGACGCGAGCAGGTCGGTCAGCAGACCGAAATAGCCCGCATCGCCGGCGGTGACGATGGTGACCGAGGGACCGCGCGCCACGGACGAGACCTTTCGCGGAAAGAGGCTGGCGCTCTCTTAGCGCCTTCCCGCCACGCCCGGCAAGGCTGCGTGCTCAGTGCCCACCGCCGATCGCGACGCCGCCCGGCACATCGAAGATGTCGGGTGTCGGCCGGCCGGTCCGGCCGACCCGTGAGTCTCTCAGGCCGCGCGCATTTAGCGAGATTGCGGGAAAGCATGTAATGGCGCGCCCGGAGAGATTCGAACTCCCAACCCCCAGATCCGTAGTCTGGTGCTCTATCCAGTTGAGCTACGGGCGCCGCAGCCGAACGTGTTTCGCTTAAATCGGGGCGCAAGCTAGCGGCATCAAGGGACGATAGCAAGCCGGCGCGCCGGGCCGATCACGCGCCGGTCCGCGGTCGCTAAATGCTTGTCGGGGTTTCCCGCCTTGCGTAGACTGCCAGGACGTAACGGGGGCAATTCCGACATGTCGATTCGTGCGAGCCATTGCGCTATCCTTGCGACGGCGTTGCTGCTTGGCGGTTGCGCCTATGCCGACGACCTATTCGGTACGAACTGGTCCGGTGAGCATCCCAGCGCGAGCAGCGCACCGCCGGCACAGACTACCAGTTATTCTATCCCGCCATCGCCCGCCGAGGCCAACGCCATGGCGACGGCCGGCATGAGCTCACCGGCCGCCGGCGCCTCGACCGGCACCATCGTCGGCCAGAAGGTCCAGAGCCTGCGCGGCGACCTCGAGCGGCTCAAGGGCAATGTCGCACAGCATCAACAGGATTTCAGCGCCGCGCGCGGCTCGGTGCAGCGCGACTCGCAGTCCTATTTCGATACCATCGCGCGCATCAATTCGCGACTCCAAACAGGCACTACGCCTGGCAATCCGAACCTCATCGCCCAGTGGAATCAGGCGCAGACTTCGCTCGATCGTATGAGCGGTGATATCGGCCTGCTCAACCGGGTTTCGACTAAGGCCGCGGCCGATGCGTCGTTTGCGTCGTATCTCTCCAACGCGGCGCGCGATGCCTTCGCACTGCAGGGTGCGGTCGAAGAGGACCATCGCCAGCTTTCCGAGATCCAGACCGACGTCGACGCGACGAGCGTCAAGCTCGATTCCTTGCTGAACGCGGTGAGCGACGAGATCGCGCGGCAGAGCAATTACGTCGCCAACGAGCGCGACAACCTGATCACCTTGTCGCAGGCGATCAAGAACGGTCGCCTTTTTGGGCCGAGCTTGGCGAGCCGCGCCTTCGCCCCGGCGCCAGTGGCGCGGATGCCGCTGCCGGCGCGGCGTACGCAAGCCGCACCGCGGGCGACGGCCGCAGCCAGGAATCGGCCGCTCGTCGTGATCCGTTTCGACCGTCCCAACGTGACCTATGAAGAGGCACTCTACACCGCGGTCAGCCGCGCACTCGAGCGCAAGCCATCGGCGACGTTCGAGCTCGTTGCGGTCGCGCCGAGCTCGGGCACCGCGGCCCAGGTCGCGGTCAACTCGAACGCGTCGAAGCACAACGCGGAAAACGTGATGCGGTCGCTGACCAATATGGGCCTGCCGGCCGATCGCGTGACGCTCTCGGCGACGACGAGCGGCGACGTCCACAGCAACGAAGTCCGCGTCTTCGTCCGCTGACGGTGCGCCGCTAGGCGGCGTTCGTCCGACGCGCTATCGTGCGGTATGACCGCACCGCAGCAATTCACCAAGACATTTCCGGTCTCGTGGGAAGAGTTGCACCGCCACTCGCGGGCGCTCGCTTGGCGACTCCTCGACCTCGGCCCATGGCGCAGCGTCATCGCCGTCACCCGCGGCGGCCTCGTGCCTGCTGCCATTGTCGCGCGCGAGCTCGACGTTCGCTTGGTCGACACCGTCTGTGTCGCGAGCTACGACGATCGCGAGCAGGGGCCGGTGAAGGTGTTGAAGAGCGCGGCCGGCGACGGCGCCGATCATCTGATCATCGACGATCTGGTCGATACTGGCCGCACCGCCGAGGTGGTGCGCCGCATGCTGCCGAAGGCGCATTTCGCGACGGTCTATGCGAAGCCCAAAGGCCGGCCGCTCGTCGACACGTTCATTACGGAAGTCAGCCAGGACACCTGGATCCTGTTTCCCTGGGACATCGAACCGCAATTCGTGCCACCGATCGCGAACGCGCGCGGCGCCAAGCGGTGAGCGCGGCGGATTACCCGGTCGTGACGTTGGCGCCCGGCCGGCACAAGCGCGCCGAGCAGGGCCATCCCTGGGTCTATTCCAACGAGGTCCAGATGGACGCGGCGGCCAAGGGGCTGCCGGCGGGCAGCATCGTTCAGCTCGCCGCGGCGTCGGGCAGGCCACTCGGCGTGGCGACGTTCAATCCGCACACGCTGATCGCGGCGCGCATCGTCGATCGGGATCCGACAAGCGTCATCGACCGAGATTTCATCGCCGCGCGGCTTGGTGCCGCCGTCGGATTGCGCCATCGGCTGTATCCCGAGCCATTCTATCGCGCGGTGCATGCCGAGGCCGATGGTTTGCCGGGGCTGGTCGTCGATCGCTTCGGCGACGTCGTCGTCGCGCAGCTCAACACGGCCGGCATGGCGCGGCTCGAAGGCGAGATCATTGCGGCGCTCGGCGCCGTCCTCGCGCCGAGGGCCGTGATACTGCGCGACGATAGCGCCGGACGCAAGCTCGAGGGCTTGGCCGAGGAAATCCGCGTCGCCGCAGGCGCGGTCGACGAGCCGGTCGAGCTTACCGAGAATGGTGCGCGGTTCTTCGCCGATCTCTTAGGCGGGCAGAAAACCGGCTGGTTCTACGACCAGCGCGAGAACCGGCGCGCGGTCGCCGCTCTGGCCAAAGATTGCCGCCTGCTCGACGCCTATTGCTTCGCGGGCGGCTTTGCGGTGACGGCGGCCCGCGCTGGCGCCCGCGAGGTCGTCGCGATCGATCGGTCGGAAGGGGCGCTCGCGCTCGCCGGCCGGGCGGCGGCGGCAAACGGCGTCGAGGCACGCTGCCGCTTCGGGCGCGCCGAGGCGTTTGCCGAGCTCGAACACCTGGCAGCGGCTGGCGAGCGTTTCGACATCGTCGTCGCCGATCCGCCGGCTTTCGTCAAATCGAAGAAGGATCTCGGCGCCGGCCTTCGCGGTTACCGCAAACTGGCGCGTCTCGCCGCCGCCGTCGTTGCGCCGCGCGGCTTGCTCTTCATCGCGTCGTGTTCGCACAACGTCGGCGTGCCCGAGTTCGCCGAGGCCGTCCGGCGCGGCATCGTCGACGCCGGCCGCGGCGGACGCATTCTGCAAAGCGCCGGCGCGGCGCC
>DATLUT010000068.1:0-19911 GCA_035532975.1 Allostellaceae bacterium | reverse complement strand
ACGATGGTGGCGAGCGCGTCGACCGGATCGCCGTTCACCAGGATGTTCATCTGCACCAGGTCGCCGGCCTCGTAGCCGTCCATCTGATAGTCGAAGCTGGCGTAGCCGCGGCTGACGGATTTAAGCCGGTCGTAGAAGTCGAAGACGACTTCGTTCAAGGGCAGCCGGTAGACCACCATCGCGCGGCGGCCGGCATAGGTCAGGTCCTTCTGCGCGCCGCGCCGCTCCTCGCAGAGCTTCAGCACGCTGCCGAGATATTCGTCGGGCACCAGAATGGTCGCTTTGATCCACGGCTCTTCCATGTGGTCGAGTTTGACCGGATCGGGCATGTCGACGGGGTTGTGCAATGCCACCATCGACCCGTCGGTCAGATGGACGTGATAGACGACCGAGGGCGCGGTCGGGATGAGGTCGAGGTTGAACTCGCGCTCGAGCCGCTCCTGGATGATCTCCAGATGCAGCAATCCCAGGAACCCGCAGCGGAAGCCGAAGCCCAGCGCCGCCGAGGTCTCGGGTTCATATTCGAAGCTCGCGTCGTTGAGCCGCAGCTTGGCGAGGCTGTCGCGCAAATGGTCGTAATCGGCGGCATCGGCCGGAAACAGGCCGCAGAACACCACCGGCTGCAACGGCTTGAAACCGGACAAGGGTTCGGCCGCCGGCCGCCGGTCCTCGGTGATGGTGTCGCCGATCTTGCAATCGGCAACCGTCTTGATGCCCGCCGTGATGAAGCCGATCTCGCCCGGGCCGAGCGCGGGAATCTGCACCGCCTTGGGGGTGAATACACCGACGCGCTCGACCGCGTGCGCCGCGCCTGTTGCCATGAAGCGGACCTTGAGCCCGGGCTTTAGCGCGCCATCCTTCACGCGCACCAGGATGACGACGCCGAGATAGGAATCGTACCAGCTGTCGACCAGCAGCGCTTTCAGTGGCGCCGTTTCATCGCCTTTCGGCGGCGGCAGGCGCTCCACCAGCGCCTCGAGCACGGCATCGATGTTGAGCCCGGTCTTGGCCGAGATCTCGACCGCGCCCGAGGCATCGAGGCCGATCACCTCCTCGATCTGCTCCCTGACACGCTGCGGCTCGGCCGCCGGCAGATCGACTTTGTTCAGCACTGGCACAATCTCGTGTCCGGCATCGATCGCCTGATAGACGTTCGCCAGCGTCTGCGCCTCGACGCCCTGGCTCGCGTCGACGACCAGCAGCGAGCCCTCGCACGCCGCGAGCGAGCGGCTGACCTCGTAGGCAAAGTCGACATGGCCCGGCGTGTCCATCAGGTTGAGCTCGTAGGCCTCGCCGTTCTTCGCCGTGTAGCTGAGGCGAACCGTCTGCGCCTTGATGGTGATGCCGCGCTCGCGCTCGATGTCCATCGAGTCGAGCACCTGGGCGCGCATTTCGCGCGCCTCGAGGCCGCCACAGCGCTCGATCAGGCGGTCGGCCAGCGTCGACTTGCCGTGATCGATATGGGCGATGATCGCGAAGTTCCGGATATGCGCGAGATCTGTCATGGGGCGACGACTATGCACGCCATTGATCGGCCGGCGATGTGATCTCTCGGAAGCCGGTGAGCGCGATATTCGTCGAATTCGGCACGCCGATCATATTCACCGATACCGTATTGCCGAAAACGTTCTCCTGCGCGCCGAAGAAATTGGCTGGATTGAACAGCGGCGGCAGGTGCCAATAAAGCCGGTAGCCCAGATCGAACAGCAGCGTAATCAGGGCGGCGGATTTCTCCGGCCGGTCGTTCTCGACATAGAGCACCGGCCGGTGCCGCGCCAGTGTCGCGCGGCCGCCTTCGAGCGCTTCGACCTCCATGCCCTCGACGTCGATCTTGACGAAGTGGCATTGGTCGAACGCCAGCGAATCGAGCGTCACCTGCGGCACCGATTCGCCCGCCGTGAACGCACCGAGTGCCAGTCCGCCGAAGTTGTTCACGGCGCCGTAATTCAACGGCGGTACCAGAACTGTGCCCGCCTGGCAGCCGATGCAAGCCTGGTGCGCGAACACGTTCGGCAACACATTCAGCATGACGTTGGCACAGAGAATCTGGTGGATGATGCGCTGCGGCTCGAAGGCGATGACGCGGCCGCCGGCACCCACGGCCTGGGCAAAACAGATCGTATGAGCGCCCATGTTCGCGCCCAAATCGAGCACCGTCATGCCCGGCTTGACGATCTGCGCGAAAAGCGCTGCCTCAGCTTCCGAAAACTCACCGTAACGATCCAGCGAGCCGCCGACGTATTGATCGGTCGCGAGGTAAAGCATCATGCCGTGACGGCAGCGTTTTGCGCGAAGCGGCGGCCGGTCGAAGACTAGACGGTCGTCGGTCATCGCCTGCAACGTGTCGTTCACCGGCGGAGGCTTCCGCCGGTTGCCTTTTCGACTGCGGCGACCAGCTTGGCCGCGAAGCCTTCGATCTCGGCATCGGTGAGCGTGGCCTCGACCGGCTGCAAGGTGACGCTGATCGCCAGCGATTTCTTGCCTTCGGGCAGGCCCTTGCCTTGGTAGAGATCGAACAGGCGGATTTCGGACACCAGCTTGCGATCGACGCCGCGCGCCGCGCGCAGCAGCGTCTCGGCCGGCACGGCTTCGTCGACCACGAAGGCGAAGTCGCGGCTCACCGGCTGGAATGGCGAGAGCCTGAGCAAGGGCCGCGCGCTGCCTTTGGCCCGCGGCTCGGGCACGGCGTCGAGCAAGACCTCGAAGCCGGCGACGGGCCCCTCGACCGCCATCGACCGCAGCGCCGCGGGATGGATCTCGCCGAAGGTCGCGAGCACCTTTGGGCCCTGTCGGAGGGTGCCGGACCGGCCGGGGTGATACCAGGCAGGCGCCGCAGCCTCGAGCTGAACCGTCTCGGCACTGACGCCGGCGGCGGCCAAGGCGGCGAGCGCGTCGGCCTTGGCGTCAAAGGCGCTCGCCGGCCGCGGCGGTTCGTCCCAGCTCTTGCGCCGGACCGCACCGGCGCGAATGCCGCTCGCCATCAGGTCCTGGCCTTCCGGCGTGTCGTCGCGATAACGCGGACCGAGCTCGAAGAGCGCGACGTCCGGCAGGCCGCGATCGGCGTTGCGCCGCACCGCCGCGAGCAAATTCGGCAATATCGAGGGCCGCATCACGTCGAGATCGGCGCTGATCGGATTCATCAGCTTTAAATTGGGATCGCCGCCGCCGAACAGAATCGCGTCCTTGAGCGCGAGGAATGAAAAGCTCACCGCCTCGACCAGCCCGCGCGCCGCCAGCGTGCGCCGAACCATGCCGGCGCGCCGCTGCGCCGGCGTGAGCGCCGGCACCGGCACGGCGCCGGCGTGCGGCAGAGATTCCGCCGGAATGGCATCGTAGCCGTGCACGCGCAAGACTTCCTCGACCAGGCAGGCTTCGCCCTCGATATCGGCGCGCCACGACGGCGGCTCCACATTGAAGTGATCGCCGGTCTCCTGGACGGCGCAGCCGAGCGACTGGAGAATGCGGTGCTGCTCGGTCGCGGCCACTGCGACGCCACCGAGGCTACGCACGCGATCCGGACGGAAACGGATCCGCCGGCCCCATTCGGGCGCCGCACCGGAGACGCGGATCTCGGACGCGGTGCCGCCGCAGAGCTCGAGGATCAGCCGCGTCGCGATCTCGAGCCCCGGGCGCACGAACTCCGGATCGAGACCGCGCTCGAAACGGTAGCGCGCGTCGCTCTGAACCGCGAGCTTGCGGCCCGTTGCCGCGGTCCGGACCGGATCGAACAGCGCGGCTTCGATGAAGACGTTGGTCGTGGACTCGGTACAGCCGGAGGACTCGCCGCCGATCACGCCGCCCAGGCTAAGAACGCCCCTGGCGTCGGCGATCACCGTCATGCCCGGCTCGAGCTCGTAGGCCTTGCCGTTGAGCGCCGCGAGATGCTCGCCCGGACGCGCACCGCGCACCGCGAGATCGCCTTCGAGCTTGTCGGCATCGAAGACATGAAGCGGCCGGCCAAGATCGAAGGTGAAGAAATTGGTGATGTCGACCAGCGCCGAGATCGGGCGCAGACCGATCGACGTCAGCCGCTCTTGCAGCCACACGGGGCTCGGTCCGTTTTTGAGGCCGCGCACGACGCGGCCGACGAACAGCGGACACGCCTTGTCGTCCGGTCCGGCAAGATGAACCGCAATCGGACACGCAAACGTGCCGGCGACCGGCGCCGCATCGAGCGCCTCGAGCCTGCCGAGGCCGCCAGCCGCAAGATCGCGCGCCAGGCCGCGCACACTCAGACAGTCGGCACGATTGGGCGTGATCTTGATGTCGAGCACCGGATCGTCGAGGCCGGCCGCCTTGACGAAACTCTCGCCCGGCTGCGGACCTTCGGGCAATTCGATGATGCCGGTGTGATCGTCGGACAGCATGAGCTCGTAGCCCGAGCACAGCATGCCGTTCGACGTCACGCCGCGGATCTTGCTCGCCTTCAGCGCCTGGCCCGAGCGCGGGATGACCGCACCCGGCGGCGCGAACACGCCCAGCATGCCGGCCCGCGCATTGGGCGCGCCGCACACCACTTCGACCTTCGCCTGGCCGGTATCGACCAGGCAGAGCTGGAGCTTATCGGCGTCGGGATGGCGTTTGGCCTCGACCACCCGCGCCACGACAAAAGGCGCCAGTGGCTTGGCACGGTCGATGACGCTTTCGACCTCGATGCCGAGCATGACCAGCTTGCCGACGATGGCGTCGAGCGTGGCGCTGGTTTCGAGATGCGTCTTGAGCCAGCCGAGGGTCGTCTTCATCCGGCCAGGCCTCCCGCGAGGGTCGGCACGTCCAAGGGCAGGAAGCCGTAATGCCGAAGCCAGCGCAGGTCGCTCTCATAGAACGTGCGCAGATCGGGAATGCCATATTTGAGCATCGCGATGCGCTCGATCCCCATGCCAAAGGCGAAGCCCTGGTACTCGTCGGGATCGATGTTGCAGTTCACGAGCACCTTCGGATGCACCATGCCGCAGCCCAGGATCTCGAGCCAGTCGGCGCCGGCACCTATCTTCAGGCCGCCGCCTTCGCGCGAGCAGCCGATGTCGACTTCAGCCGACGGCTCCGTGAAGGGGAAGTAGCTCGGCCGGAAGCGCACCGGCAGATCGGCCATGCCGAAATAGGCGCGGCAGAAATCGATCAGGCAGCCCTTGAGATGACCCATATGCGTCGTGCGGTCGATGATCAGGCCCTCGACCTGATGGAACATCGGCGAATGGGTCGCGTCGTGATCCGATCGGAAGGTGCGGCCGGGCACGATGATGCGGATCGGCGGCGGCTGGCGGAGCATCGTGCGGATTTGCACCGGCGAGGTGTGGGTGCGCAGCACTTTGCGGCTGCCGTCGACGGCGGTCGCCGCCAGATAAAAGGTGTCCTGCTCTTGTCGCGCCGGATGCTCGGGCGGAATGTTGAGCGCGGTGAAGTTGTGGACATCGTCCTCGATATGCGGGCCTTCCGCGACGACGAAGCCCATCGCGCCGAAGATCGCGACGATCTCGTCGGTCGTCTGGCTGACCGGATGGATGCGGCCCGCCGGCGCCGCCTCAATCGGCAAGGTCACGTCGACGCGCTCTTGCGCCAGGCGGGCGTCGAGCGCGCGATCACTCAAGCGCGCATGCGCCTCGGCCAGCGCCACCTCGACCGCGTCCTTGAGCTGGTTGAGGGCCGCGCCGCGTGCCTTGCGCGCATCGGGCGCGAGCGCGCCGAGCTCCTTCAACAATGCGGTGAGCCGGCCCTTGCGTCCGAGCGCACCGACGCGAACTTGCTCCAGGCCTTCGAGATCGGTCGCGCCCTTGACGAGGCGCAGGAGCTCGTCGCGAATGTGATCGAGGCTTTCCATCGCCGAGTGCACGCTCCTCAGGCAGAAGGGGCCGTTCGGCGCCCGCTCGGCGCCGGCACGGTCCGTTCCGGCATATTACGCAGGGGCCGGCGCGGCGGCCTAGGCCTTGGGCAGAGCGTCGCGCGCCTGGGCAACGATGGCCTTGAACGCCGCCGGCTCGCGCATCGCGATGTCGGCGAGCATCTTACGATCGAGCGAGACGCCGGCGAGCCGCAAACCGTTCATGAACTGCGAATACGTGAGGCCTTCCTCGCGGGCGCCGGCGTTGATGCGCTGGATCCAAAGCGCCCGGAAGTTGCGCTTTTTTGCCCGCCGATCACGGTAGGCATAGCGCAGGCCCTTCTCGACCTTCTCGATCGCGATGCGGAACGACGACTTGGCGCGGCCGCGATAACCTTTGGCCAGGCCGAGCACTTTCTTGTGGCGCGCGCGGCCAGGAACGCCGCGTTTGACGTGTGCCATGGCGTGCTAGCCCCTCATATAGGGCATGTAGGTCAACACCAGCTTGGCGTCGCCCTTAGTCAGCGTCATCGTGCCCTTGGCGTTGCGCTTGCCGCGCTTCGACTTGTTGATCAGGAGATGGCGCTTGTGCGCATTGGCCGCCTTGATCTTGCCCGAGGCGGTGCGGCCGAAGCGCTTTTTCGCTCCGGATTTGGTCTTGAGCTTGGGCATTTGATTGCCTTTCCGAAAAAGAGTCCGTTGTGCAGAAAAGGGCGGTCAAGGCATGCCCGCAAGCCCGCCGCCCGGTTCGGCGCGGGTTATACAATCCACGTCATGGAATGGCAAGCGGGCAGGACCAAAGGTACCGGCTGCGCGCGGCCCTATTTGGGCGACATCACCATGGTCATCTGCCGGCCTTCGCTGCGCGGCGACTGCTCGACTTTGGCGATCTTGTCGAGGCCGTCCTTGACCCGCATCAGCACATTCATGCCGATCTCCTGGTGCGCCATCTCGCGACCGCGGAAGCGCATGACGATCTTCACCTTGTCGCCTTCTTCGATGAATTTGAGCATCTGACGCATCTTGACGTCGTAGTCGTGATCGTCGATGCCCGGGCGGAGCTTGATCTCCTTGACGTCGATGACCTTCTGCTTCTTGCGCGCCTCGCTCTTGCGCTTCTGCTCCTCGTATTTGAACTTGCCGAAGTCGAGGATCTTGCACACGGGGGGATCGGCTTGCGGAGCGACCTCGACCAGGTCGAGGCCGGCTTCCTGTGCGCGGACGAGGGCTTCGTGTCGGGTAACGACGCCGACCATGTTGCCACGTTCATCGACGAGGCGCAGACGCGCCGCGGCGATCTCGTCATTGACGCGAGGACCATCATGCGCGGCGCCTCGCGGTGCAACGGCGGGGGGTAGTCTAGGCGGTATGAAACACCTCCAACACGCTCCTTTGAATTGCCTAAGAGACGGGCGCCGCCGATGGCACGGCTGCCTCGCCTTTCAATCTAGCAATGGCCTCGCCAAGCGCAAGGATTTCCTGCTCTTTTCCACCCAGCCGGCGCAGCGCAACGCTTTGGGTTTCGGCTTCGCGTGCACCCACGACCAGTAGCAGCGGCACCTTGGCCAGGCTGTGCTCGCGTACCTTGAGGTTGATCTTTTCGTTACGCGTGTCCGCCGCGGCACGCAGGCCGGCCTTGGTTAACGCCTCGAGCACGGTCGCGGCATAGGCGTCCGCGTCCGAGGTGATGGTGGCGACGACCGCCTGAACCGGCGCCAGCCACAGCGGAAAGCGGCCGGCATGCTGCTCGATCAGGATGGCGATGAAACGCTCGAGCGAGCCGAGGATCGCGCGATGCAGCATCACCGGCCGATGGCGCTGGCCGTCCTCGCCGATGTAGTTCGCGTCGAGCCGCTCGGGCAACACGAAATCGACCTGCAGCGTGCCGCACTGCCAGTCGCGGCCGATCGCATCGCGCAGCACGAACTCGAGCTTGGGCCCGTAGAACGCGCCCTCGCCCGGATTGAGCGTGTACGGCAGCTGCGCCGCCTCGACGGCGGTCTTGAGCGCCGCCTCGGCCTTGTCCCAGACCGCGTCGTCACCGGCGCGCTTCGTCGGCCGGTCGGAGAATTTGACCGAAACATCCTCGAAGCCGAAATCGCGATAGACCGAACGCAGGAGATCGCAGAACGCGACGCTCTCTGCCGTGATCTGGTCCTCGGTGCAGAAGATGTGCGCGTCGTCCTGCGTGAAGGCGCGCACACGCATGATTCCGTGCAACGCGCCCGACGGCTCGTTGCGGTGGCACGAACCGAACTCCGCCATGCGCAGCGGCAAGTCGCGATAGGAATGGAGATGCTGGCGGTAGATCTGGACATGGCCGGGACAGTTCATCGGCTTGATCGCGAGCACGCGCTTGACGCCGGTCTCCTTGTCGGCGTTCTCGACCGTGAACATGTGCTCGCCGAATTTCTCCCAGTGGCCCGACTCCTCCCACAGTTTGCGGTCGATGAGCTGCGGCGTGCGCACCTCGACGTAGCCGGCACGGCCGAGCCGCATGCGGATGTAGTTCTCGATGACGCGGTAGAGCGTCCAGCCCTTCGGATGCCAGAAGACGCTGCCGGCCGCCTCTTCCTGCTGATGGAAAAGATCGAGCTCGCGCGCGAGGCGGCGATGGTCGCGCTTTTCCGCCTCCTCGACCTGAAACAGGTATTGCTTCAGGTCCTTTTCGTGTGCCCAGGCGGTGCCGTAAACGCGTTGGAGCTGCGCATTGCGCGCGTCACCGCGCCAATAGGCGCCGGCAACCTTGGTGAGCTTGAAGGCGTGACCGAGCTTGCCGGTCGACGGCAGATGCGGCCCGACGCAAAGATCGACGAAGCCGCCCTGGCGGTAGAGGCTGATCGCCTCGTCCGCCGGAATCTCGTGGATCCACTCCGCTTTGTATTTCTCGCCCTGGTCGGCGAAGAATTGCACCGCCATGTCGCGCGCCATCTCCTCGCGCGTGATCGTCTCGTCGCGGTCGACGATTGCGTGCATGCGCTGCTCGATCCGGCCGAGATCTTCGGGCGTGAACGGCGTGTCGCGGGCGAAGTCGTAATAAAACCCGGTCTCGGTCGCCGGGCCAAATGTGACCTGGGTCTCGGGATAGAGTTCCTTCACCGCCTCGGCCATGACGTGCGCGGCATCGTGGCGGATGATCTCAAGGGCAGGCGGCGAGTCGCGCGTCAGGATCGCGACCTTGGCGTCATGTTCGATCCGCGCCGCGAGATCGATCGGCGTGCCGTTTACGGCAACGGCGAGCGCCGCCTTGGCGAGACCCGGGCCGATCGCCTTGGCGATCTCGGCGCCAGTGACGCCGCGCGGAAAGCTGCGCACCGCGCCGTCGGGCAGCGTAACGGCGATCGAGTCGGCGGCTTTGGCGTCGGGCATGGCGCCGGTTTATCGCAAGGAAAGCGTCGCGGCAACCTCCTCCACCGGGAGATCGCCGAGATCGTCGCGGCGGAGAATGACGACGCGCGCACCGCGCGGCGCGGTCAATCCGGGATCCGATGCCGCCGAATAAAGCACCGTGGCCGGTGCACCGCCGGCGACGATCAGATGCATCGGTCCGGTGTCGTTGCCGACGGCGTAGAAGCAGTCGCGCCCGAGCGCCACCAGATCGCCGAGGCCGGTACGGCCGATCAGATTGCGCACCCCCGGGCAGTCGCGCGCGATCTCGGCGCCGGCTGCCGCGTCGTCCGGTCCGCCGACCAGCACCGGTGGCAGGCCGATATCGGCCAGGAACGCCGCCAGCCGCAGATAGCGACCGGCCGGCCAGCGCTTGTCGGGCCGGTGCTTCGAGCCACCCGGCGCCAGCAGCACGAAATGCGGCGGCAAGTCGAACCGTGCGATGTCGGTCGCCGCCCAGGACAGATCCGGCGGCGGTACGTCGGCGACACCGGCCATCGCCAACTGGTCGCGCTGCCGCTCGATGGTGTGCATCCGGTCGCGGTCGGGATTGGCGTGGGGATGCGACGCGCCGATGGCGATACCGGACCATTGCGGCCGTTCCGGCCACAGCAGATGGAAATAGAGGCTAGAGCGATCGGATGTCTGTAGATCGTAGACGCGGTCGAACTGCGCCGCGCGCAACCGCCGTGCAAGACACAGCAGCGCCCACGGCCGCGTCCAGCCCGGCCGTTCGTCTACCCAGACGGCGTCGAAGTAAGGCGCGCGCCGGGCGAGCTCGGCATAAGGCGGCGTCGTGAGCAAGGTGACTTGCGCGTCCGGATGATGGCGCCGGATCGCTGCAGCTGGTCCCAAGGACTGAACGAAATCGCCCAGCGCGCCAAGCTTGATAACGAGGATTCGCTCCGTCACCCGGTCAGGCCCGCCTATGCCGCGACCGTCGCGGTGGCCGGCGCAGGATTGGTGCCGAGCACCTCCTGATAGACCGCGATGGTGCGCGCGACCATCACCGCAGTGGTGAAATTGGCGCGGACATGGGCGATCGCGCGGGCAGCGAGCCGGCTGCGAGTATCCGCATCGAGTGCCAACGCTTCCGCGATGGCATGACCGAGTGCACCGGCATCGCCCGGCGGCACCAGCCATCCGGTCTCTCCCGGCACGACGGTTTCGACCGCCCCGCCATGCGACGTGGCCACCACTGGCCGGCCCATCGCCTGCGCCTCGACGATGACCCTGCCGAAGCCTTCGGGCTCGGTCGACGCCGATACCACGACGTCCGCTAACATATAGGCTGCCGGCATATCGCGGCATTCGTCGAGCACGCGGAAGGTGACGGCCGATCCGGCGCGCGCAACGGCGGCATCGAGCCGGGCCCGATATCCGGCGGCGCCGCCACCGACGATGAGCGTGTGAATCTCCGGCCGGTTGAGCTGCCTCATCGCCTCGATCAGCACGAAATGGCCTTTCCAGCGCGACAGCCGGCCAGGCAGCATCACCACCGGTACGCCGTCGGGCAGACGCCATTCCTGCGCCAGCCGCGCCATGCGCTCGGCGCTGACTTTTTCCGGATCGAAACGCGCGACATCGACGCCGCGATGGATGACGCGCAGGCGCTCGCGCGCGATGCCGTAGGTCGCGGCGGCGTGGTCGGCGACGAAATTCGAGTTGGCGATGACGAGCTCGCCGCCGGCCATCACGGCATTGTAGCGCCGCTTGAGCCAGGACTTGCCGCCGTAAGCGTTGTGGAACGTGGTCAGGAAATGCGCGCCGGTGCGCTGCGCCGCGACCCGCGCGCTCCAGGCCGGCGCGCGTGAGCGCGCGTGCACGATGTCGACGTCATGCTCGCGAATAAGCGCTGCGAGGCGCGCGACATTGGCGCGCATGACGATCGGATTCTTCGACGCGAGCGGCAGCGTGATATGCGTCGCGCCGGCGCGGGCGAGCTCGCGCGTCATCGCGCCGCCTGCGCTCGCCACCAGGGAGCGCCAGCCGGCGGCGGCGAGCGCCGCGGCGACGTCGATTGTGCCGCGCTCGACGCCGCCCGCGACCAGCGCGGGCAGAACCTGAAGCACGGCCGGGCGCCGTTCCGCGCCCGCAGCCCGGATGCTAGGCTCGGTATCCTTCATGCCGCATTCACCGGATCGACGATGACTGAAATCCAAAATCTTTCACCGTCTATTTTAACACGCGAGGACGGCGCCACAATCGCTTACCATCGGCGCGCCGGCCGCGCGCCCGGCGTCGTGTTTCTCGGCGGATTCATGTCGGACATGAGCGGCACGAAGGCGCTTGCGCTCGATCGCTTCTGCTCGGCGCGCGGTCAGGCTTTCATCCGCTTCGACTATTTCGGCCATGGCCGCTCGTCGGGCGCTTTCGCCGAAGCGACCGTAAGTCGCTGGCGAGACGACGCGCTCGCAGTTCTCGACGGGCTCACCGAAGGTCCCCAGGTGCTGGTCGGATCGAGCCTTGGCGCCTGGATCATGCTCCTGCTCGGCAGCGCGCGACCGGCGCGCACCAAGGCGCTTGTCGGCATCGCCGCGGCGGCCGACGCGACCGAGGATTTGATGTGGGCACAGTTTCCGACGGAGGTCCGGCAGCGCATCGAACGCGACGGCGCCGTGCGCATCGCTTCGGCGTACAGCGATCAGGGATACCTCATTACACGCACGCTGATCGAGGACGGCCGTCGGCATCTCGTCACGCGATCGCCCATCCCGTTCACCGGCCCCGTACGGCTGTTGCATGGCATGCGCGACGCCGACGTGCCGTGGCAGCGCAGCCTCGCGCTCGCCGAGCGCCTCACCGCGGCCAACGTCCAGGTCGTGCTCGTAAAGGACGGCGATCACCGGCTGTCGCGCGATGCCGATCTTGCGCTGCTGATGCGGACGCTGACCGCTCTGCTCGACTGACCGTCAGTTGCGCGGACCGGGCCGCAATTCGAACCCGACGCCGAGCCGGTTATACGCGTTCATTGTCGCGACCGCGAACGTCAGGTCGGCGAATTCCTTGTCGGAAAACGCGCGTCGTGTTTCCTCGTGCAGCGCTGCGCTCGGGTGCTCGATCGGCAGCCGCGTCAGCGCTTCGGCCCAGGCGAGCGCCGCCCGCTCGCGCGGCGAGAAAAATGGAGCTTCGCGCCAGACGGTCATGTTGTAGAGCTTCTGCGGCGTCTCGCCGGCGACGAGCAGATCGTGCGTGTGGAGATCGACGCAATACGCGCAGCCATTGAGCTGCGACACGCGCAAATAGATGAGGTCGACCAACGCCGGCTCGATGGACGAGATCTTCATCAGCTTGTTGACCTCGCGGAGCGCGCGATAGGCATCGGCCGCAAGCTCATGGTAATTCGCATGCGTCATGGGGAACTCCTCGCCAGAGGCGTTGACGCTAGAGCACGCGCCCGACGCGCGACAAGACTCAAGAGCGCGCGTCTGCCATGACGCGGCGACCGGCGCGATTGCGTGCCGACGCGACGACGACCGCCGCGTCTCGGGCCGGTGACGGTCACCATGCTCACATGAATCTCACACGAAATTTGCCGCGCCGCAGTCGTCGCAACGCGCGGGCCGACGCGTCCGCGGTGGCGGATTTTCGAGGGATAGCCACGCCGGTTCTGGCATATGACTGGATGGGCAAGTATAGTGCGGCCTAATGTTAAACTATTGGCGCCAAGGGCGCTTTTCCCGGTTGCGCGGCATGACAGTCGTCGAGAAAGCGGGTCGCCGCAGCCGTGTCGTGTGGTTGGGCGCAATCGCGGCGGTCGCGGCCGTGGCCGCCATCGGCTACGCCGCCTTCGCGCCGCCGCGCGTTGCTACCGCACCCGCGCGCCCGCCAGTTCCAATCATGGTCGCCACCGTCACGCGCCGGCCGATGCCGGTGCGCGTCGATACCATCGGCGCGGTGCAGACGATCGCCAATGTCGTCGTCAAGTCGCGCGTCGACGGCTACATCACCGATGTCCTCATCAAGGATGGACAGTTCGTCAAAGCCGGTGAGGTGATGTTCAAACTCGACGATCGCGCCGCACGCGCGCAGCTCGAGCAGATGAAGGCGCAACTCGAGAATGCCAAGCGCGACGTGGCGCGTTATCGGCCGCTCGTTGCTCAAGCCTTCGTGTCGCGTCAGATTTATGACACGGCCGTCGCGAACGAAGCGGCACTCCAGGCGCAGGTCGATAATCTGCAAGCGCAGCTGAGCTATTACACGATCATCGCGCCGATCGACGGCCGCGCGGGCACGATCAACATCAAGACGGGCAACAGCATCAAGGCCAACGATCTGCCGCTCGTCACCGTCAACCAGATTTCGCCGATCTATGTCGGCTTCACGCTGCCGCAAGGCGAGCTGCCCGGCTTGCGCGAGGCGATGGCGAAGGGGCCCGTGACGGTCGACGTGAAGCCCGGCGGCGACAATGGCGCGCCAATTGCGGGCAAACTCGCGTTCTTCGACAACACCGTCGACGTCAATTCCGGCACCATCGCGGCGAAAGCGATCTTCAACAACGCGCAGCAGCGCCTCTGGCCCGGGCAATTCGTCAATGTGTCGGTGACCGAACGGGTTGATCCGGACGCGCTCACCGTGCCGGCGCCGGCGGTGCTCATCGGCCAGAATACGACCTATGTCTACGTCATCAAGGACGGCAAGACCGCGCAGATGCAGCCCGTCACAGTGGCGCGCACCATCGACGGCGAGAGCGTGATCACCAAGGGCCTCACCGCCGGCGACCAGGTCGCCACGGACGGCCAGCTGCGCCTGACCAACGGCAGCAAAGTCGAGATTCGCAGTCCCGGAGCGAAGCCGGACGCCCAATCATGACGTTGCCGGAAACCTGCATCCGTCGTCCGGTGATGACGACGCTGCTGATGATGGCGTTCGTGATCTTCGGCATGTTCGGCTACCGGCTGCTGCCGGTGGCGGCGATTCCGCAAGTCGATTTTCCGACCATCGTCGTTTCGGCCCAGCTTCCGGGTGCCTCGCCCGAGACGATGGCGTCGTCGGTGGCGACGCCGCTCGAGCGCCAGTTCTCCGCCATTGCCGGTCTCGACTCCATGGTGTCGACCTCGGGCCAAGGCGTCACCAGCATCACCATGCAGTTCGATCTCGACCGCAACATCGACGGCGCTGCGCTCGACGTCCAGGCGGCGATGACGACGGCGGCGAAGCAACTGCCGGTCGAGATGACGACGCCGCCCAGCTTCCAAAAGGTCAACCCGGCCGACCTTTCCGTCATCCTTTTGGCCCTTCATTCCGACACGCTGCCGCTGTCGATGCTCGACGAGTACGCCGAGACGATGATGGCCGAGCGCATCTCGACGTTGCCCGGCGTCGCACTGGTCAACGTCTTCGGCGCTGCGAAATATGCGCTGCGTGTTCAGGTTAATCCCGAGGCGCTGGCGGCCAAGGGCCTGACCCTCGCGGACGTGCAGAACGCCGTCGCGGCGGCCAATTCGAATACGCCGGTGGGCACCATCATGGGGCCCAATCAGAGCTTCACGCTGCAGATGAAGCAGTACCACCACGCTGCCGACTTCAAGCCGATCATCATCGCCTACCGCGACGGCGCACCGGTACGGCTCAAGGACGTCGCCAACGTCGCGGACAGCGTCGAAAACGACCAGATCGCCGCCTGGTACAACGGTCAGCGCTCGATCATCCTCGGCATCCAGAAGCAGCCCGGTGCCAACACCATCGAGGTGGTCGATTCGGTGAAGCGGCTGCTGCCGGTCTTCGAGACGCAATTGCCGGCCGCCGCCGAACTCAACGTGATGAGCGACCGCTCGGTGTCGATCCGCAATTCGGTCAACGAGGTCCAGTTCACCCTGCTGTTGACGGCGGGCTTGGTGATTCTGGTGATCTTCCTGTTCCTGCGCAACGTCACGGCGACGATCATCCCCGCGCTCGCCTTGCCCGTGTCGATCATCGGCACGTTCGCCGGCATGTACGTGATGGGCTACAGCATCGACAATCTGTCGCTACTCGCGCTCACGCTGTCGGTCGGCTTCATCGTCGACGACGCCATCGTCATGCTCGAGAACATCGTGCGCCACGTCGAGCGCGGCGAACGCGTGATGGATGCGGCGTTCCGCGGCTCGCGCGAGATCGGCTTCACCATCATATCGATCACGTTCTCGCTGGTGGCGGTGTTCATCCCCGTGCTGTTCATGGGCGGCGTGGTCGGCCGCGTCTTTCGCGAGTTCGCCATCACCATCAGCCTGACGATCCTGATCTCGGGCGTGGTGTCGTTGACGCTGACGCCGATGCTGTGCTCGCGGCTGCTGAAGCCGCACCGCGAAGGCGAGAAACAGTTCGTCGTGCTGCGCTGGTCCGAGGCGATCTTCAATAAGATGCGCGCCGGCTACGAATGGGGATTGGTCCGGGTCCTGCACCATCGGCGCGCGATGCTCGGTGTCACGATTCTGTCGGTCATTCTGAGCGCCGTGTTGTTCACGGTCGTGCCCAAGGGGTTCTTCCCCAGCGTGGACAGCGGCTACCTGTTCGCCTTCACCGAAGGGCCGCAGGACGCATCGTTCCAATCGATGGTCGACCACCAGCAGGAGGTCGCGCAGATCATCAAGGACGATCCCAACGTGTCCGATGTCAGCTCGATCATTGGCGCGACGAATTTCAGCCCGGCGCTCAACAACGGCCGGCTGTTCATCCAGCTGAAACCGCTCGAGGAGCGTAGCCTTTCGGCCGACGAGGTCATCCAGGAGCTGCGGCCGAAGCTCGCGACGGTGCCCGGCATGCGGACGTTCTTGCAGAGCCTACAGGACATCCGGCTCGGCGGCCGGCTGTCGAAGAGCACGTATCAATACACGCTGCAGGACGCGGATACCAACGAGCTCTATCACTACGCGACCCTGATGGAAGGCCGCATCGCGCATCTGCCGGGATTCCAGGACGTGAATTCGGACCTGCAGCTGCGCAACCGGCAGGCCATCATCCACGTCGACCAGGACAAGGCCGCGCTGCTCGGCATCACGATGGATCAGATCCGCAACACCTTCTATAGCGCGTTCGGCGCACGGCAGATCTCGACTATCTATGAGCCGTCGAACGATTACGAGGTCATCCTCGAGCTCGAAAAGCGCTTCCAGCAATCGCCCTCCGACCTGTCGAAGATCTATTTGAAGAGCGCCAACGGGCAATCGGTGCCGCTTGGCGCGGTCGCGACGATCGCGTCTGGCGTCGGTCCGGTGACCGTCAACCACCAGGGCCAACTGCCGTCTGTGACCATCTCGTTCAATCTGGCGCCGGGCGTCTCGCTTGGCACGGCGGTCAACGAGATCAGCCGGCTCGAACGGCAGGACAATCTGCCGGTCACGGTCAACACCGGCTTCCAGGGCAACGCCCAGGTGTTTCAGGCCGCGCTCAAGGGCCAAGGGCTGCTCCTAATCGCAGCGATCCTGGTGATCTATATCGTTCTTGGCATCCTGTATGAGAGCTACATCCACCCAATCACCATCCTGTCCGGCCTGCCGGCGGCAGGATTGGGCGCGCTCGGAACGCTGATCCTGTTCCACGAAGACCTCAGCATCATCGCCATCATCGGCATCGTGATGCTGATCGGTATCGTCAAGAAGAACGCGATCATGATGATCGACTTCGCGCTCGAACGGCAGCGCGCGGGCGACACGACCGCGGATCAGGCGATCTTCGAGGCCTGCCTGCTGCGCTTCCGGCCGATCATGATGACCACCATGTCGGCGATCATGGGCGGCTTGCCGATTGCCATTGGCTTCGGCGCCGGTTCCGAGCTGCGCCGGCCGCTGGGCCTGGCCGTGGTCGGCGGCCTGATCGTGTCGCAGGCTCTCACGCTCTTCATCACGCCGGTGATCTATCTCTATCTTGAGAAGGTGCGCCTGTGGTTCGCGCCGGTTCATGCGACGCCGGCACCGACGCCTGGCGGAGCGCTCGACCGGGACCATGCGCCGCAAGCGGGCGAATAGAGCGGCCCTGCTGTTCGCGCTGCCGCTGCTGATGGCGGCGGCACCGAAGTCGCCGGTGATCCAGATTGGTCCACCGTCGCAGCAATACGATTCCTGTCTGGCGCAGACCCGGCGCGATCCCAAGGCGGCGCTCAAGACGGCGCAAATCTGGCGCGAGGCCGGCGGCGGTTTCCCGGCCGAGCACTGCGCCGCGATCGCGCTAGTCGAACTCAAGCAATATCCCGAGGCGGCGCAACGGCTCGAGGCCCTCGCCGGCGCGATGATGACGGAGCCGGCGGAGCTGCGTGGCGATGCGCTCGATCAGGCCGGCCAGGCGTGGCTGCTCGCCGATCAGCCCGACCGCGCCAAGACCGCGTTCGACGCTGCACTGGGCTTCGAACCGCACAGGGCCGAGTTCATGATCGATCGCGCCGAGGCGCTCGCCGATGCGGAGCATTACTGGGAGGCGATCGACGATCTCAACCGCGCGCTCGCAATCGATCCGAACAGCGTCGATGCGCTGGTCTTCCGCGCTTCCGCCTACCGCCATGTCGGCGGCGCCGACGGCCTCGAGCTTGCTCAGGCCGATGCCGATCGCGCGCTGAAGCTGGCGCCCGATTCGGTACCGGGCCTGCTCGAGCGCGGCAACATCCGGCGCTTGCGCGGCGATGCCGCCGGCGCCAAGGCCGATTGGCAGCGCGTCATCGCGCTTGCGCCCCAATCGCAAGCGGCGCGCTATGCCCAATACAATCTCGCGCATATCGACGAGACCCCGGCGGCGGCGCGGCTTTTGACCGACAATCCGCAGGCGCCTGCGCCGGCGCACTGACGGCGCAGCCGCCTAGAAATCCAGATCGGCGTAGTGCTTCGGCGGTGGCGCGCCGGGAATGTGATCGGCCAGCAGCGGCCGAAACGACGGACGCGACTTGACGCGGGCGTACCATTCCTTGGCCGGCTCATGCGCGTCCCACGGCACGTCGCCGAGATAGTCGAGGACCGAAAGGTGCGCGGCGGCAGCGACGTCACCGAGCGAGAAATGATCGCCGGCGAGCCACCGCCGCCGCTCGGCCAGATAGGTGATGTATTCGAGGTGATAGCCGAGGTTGGACTTCGCCGTGCGCAGCACCGTCGAATCGGGCGTGCCGAAACCGAGGAAGCGCTTCATGATCTTCTCGGTGACGAGCCCGTCGGTCACCTCGTTGTTCATCTTGTGATCGAACCACGCGGCGACGCGGCGGACCTCGGCGCGGTCCACCGGATTGAGCCCGATCAGCAGCTTGTCGCGATAAACCTCGTCCAGGAATTCGGCGATCGGCGACGCGCCGGCGAGCACCGTGCCGTCGGGCTCGATCAGCACGGGCACTTCACCCGCCGGATTGAGCGCGAGAAATTCGGGCCGACGCTCCCACGTCTTCTCTACCTTCATGGAGAAGTCGAGGCCTTTCTCCGCCAGCACGAGCCGAATCTCGCGCGCGAACGGCGACAGCCAGAGGTGATAAAGCACGCGCATGATGGCGCATGATAGCGCCATTCGGCGCGCGCCGTCAGTCGCCCGCGGCGGCGATCGAGACGACTCTAGACCGCGTGCACGCCGGCAGCGCGGCCGCCGCGGCGGAATCGGTCCAGATAGGTCGGCAGAATGAGATCGAGCGCGGTTGGCTCGATGCCGAGCGCCGCCAGGCCGGGCGCGTCCGGCGCCGGCACGGCGTCCCGCCGCAGCAGGCGGACCTGATCGCGTGTCAGCAGCGGCGGCGCGGTGAAACCGATCCCATAGAGAACCTGCGCTGTGAATTCGAGCAGCGCCGCCTGGACGAAAGCCAAGCCGAATGGCACCGGCAGCAACAGCCGCCGACGATTGGTCTCGCGCAGGATGATCTCGAACAACGCGCGCAGCGTTTCGACGTTTGGTCCGCCAAGCTCGTAAGTTTGCCCAGCCGCGTCGTCACGATCGAGCGCGGCAGCCACGGCCGCCGCGACGTCGCCGACGAAGACCGGCGCGAAACGCGTCCGGCCGCCGCCGATCAGCGGTAGCACCGGCGACAGGCGTGCGATCGCAGCAAAGCGATTGAAGAACGAATCCTCCGGACCAAAGATCAGCGACGGTCGCAGAATTGTCGCCGTGGGAAAGGCCGCGCGCACAGCCGCCTCGCCGGCGGCTTTCGAACGGCCATAGAGCGCTGGCGATGCCGGATCGGCGCCAAGCGCCGAAATGTGCACGAAGCGCCGCACGCGCGCGGATGCGGCGAGCGCCGCGAGGCCGGCCGGCCCGGTTTCATGCAGCGTACGGAAGCGCTGCGCGCCGCGCTCATAGAGAATGCCTGTGGCGTTGATCACCGCCTCGGCGCCGTTGAGCAGCGGCGCCAGGCGATCGCGGTCCATGATACTGGCGTCGATCAGCGCGATCTGGCCGACGTCACCCATGGGCCGGAGAAAGCCGGCTGCCGTCGCCATACGGCTGACGGCGGCAATCACGGCGCCTTCGGCCGCGAGGTGTTTGACGATGTAGCGCCCGACGAAGCCCGAGGCGCCAACGACGACGAAACGGCGATACCGCATGGTTTCCGCCCGCTGGTTGCGGCGCAGTTCTACAACACGTGGGCGCACCAGGCGAGCCCGCCCGCGGCCGCAAAAATCCGAGAATCCATTGACAGAGCGGGACCCTGCCTCTAATTCACAGACCGATTGCCCAGGTGGCGGAATTGGTAGACGCGCTAGATTCAGGTTCTAGTGGCCGAAAGGTCGTGGAAGTTCGAGTCTTCTCCTGGGCACCACAGCATCCCC
>DATLUT010000067.1:0-2544 GCA_035532975.1 Allostellaceae bacterium | reverse complement strand
TCGAAGATCGGCGCTGAGTCCTGTGCGAGCGTCATCAGATTGACCAGGCCCTCGATGGTGTCGGCGCGCGTCGCCTTGATGAACAGCGGATCGCGCGCGAGTTCGCGCAGCATCTCGATGTTGTCCGACGCCATGATGTGCAGGCTCTGGCCGGTGAAGGTCGCGTTCGGCATGAACGTATCGGCGAGCCATAACGCGCCGCGCTCAAAGACATTCATCTCGCCGCGGCCCCACACTGCCGGCGCCAGCAGGACGTAGCCGTCGGCCACCGGCTTCTCGGCACCCGCCGCACCGGTGGCACCGACGATGGCGACGGCGGCGCCCATGCTCTCGCCGAAGATGAACAGCGGCACGCCGGGATGGCGTGCGTGCACGAGGCGGCTCGCCTCGGCCATGTCCTGCGCCATGCGCCGGACGCCGGCCCAGCGGCCGCGGTCCGGCGCGCGACCGAAGCCGCGCTGATCGTAGGCGAAGGTCGCAATGCCGTCCTTGGCGAGGGCCTTTGCCGGCTCCGCGACGCCGTGCGCGTAGTCGTTGAAGCCATGGACGTAAAGGACCACCGCTCGCGGCGGGCCCGCGGGCAGCCACGAATAGAGCGGCAGCTTCATGCCGTCGTCGGCGCGCAGGAAGTCGCCGTCGAGCGCAGGCGTCACGATGTCGGGAGCATGGGGCGGCACGTCAGGCACTCCGGCGCAACCAACCAGGGACATCGCGAGTATCAGTGCCGCGACGCAGCCGAGGCGCAGCTTCACGACGCCGTCCCCGGCCGGGTGAGGCGTAGGAAGATGTCCTCAAGATCGGTTTCCTCGCTCGAAACGTCGCGGATAGCAAGCCCGGCGGCGGTCACCGACGCCAGCATATCGCCGACCTGCGCCCGGCTCGGCTTGTAATGGAAGACGACGCGGTCGGGCGCCTCGAGCGTGAGGCCCAGCGTCCGCAGGGTCACCGGCAATTCCGTCACCGGCGCCGTCAATGTCAGGCACAGCTTCTTCTCGTCGACCTTGCGCACCAGCGCCTGGGTCTCGTCGCACGCGACCAGGCGCCCCTCGTCGATGATCGCGATGGTGCGGCAGAGTTCTTCTGCCTCCTCGAGATAATGCGTCGTCAGGAGCACGGTGGTGCCGGCGGCGGCAAGCTCGCGCACCGTCGTCCAGAGCTGGAGCCGCAGCTCGACGTCGACGCCGGCGGTCGGCTCGTCGAGCACCAGAATCGGCGGCGAATGCACCATCGCCTTGGCCATCATCAGCCGCCGTCGCATGCCGCCGGACAGCGTGCGCGCCAGCGCATCGCCTTTCTCGGTCAATCCCACGAGCTCCAGCAGCTCGCCGGTGCGACGCTCGCTCTTTGGCACGCCGTAGAGACCGGCTTGCACGTCGAGGAGCTCGCGCGGCGTGAAGAACGAATCGATGTTGAGCTCCTGCGGCACGACGCCGATGGCGGCGCGTGCGTTGCGCGGATCGGCGTCGATGTCGATGCCCCAGATCCGCGCGGTTCCGGCCGACTTGATCACCAGGCCAGCGAGGATGTTGATCAGCGTCGACTTGCCGGCGCCGTTGGGCCCCAGGAGCCCGAAGATGACGCCGCGCGGAATGGCCAGGTCGATGCGATCGAGCGCGGGCTTGCCCTGGCCGTTGCCGCCGTAGAACTTCGTCAGGCCTTTGATATCGACCGCCGGGGCAGGCGGTGCGCTCGCGAACGCGTTGCGGCTGGTCATTGATTGTACCGGCGTAATGCGTATCATCCGCGCCGCAAGCGGGTCAATCGAGTGGCGGGGCCATGGCAGAGATCAAGCCTTTCGAGACGGTGACGGTCGACACCACCGTCGTCGCATGCGCAGGCGAAGGCGGCGGATTGGTCGGCGGCCATCCCAAGGTCTATCTCAATCTTGGCCCCGGCAGTCGGGTCGAGTGCCCTTACTGCTCGCGCCTCTTCGTCAAGCGCGGCGCGCCGGCGGCGTATCCACCCAACCAGACCAGCAAGACGGCGTAGGCACGCGGCCCGACTACGTTCTTTGTCCGTGCACTTCGCGGCTTTGTGGTGAAGAATTCCTGGCATGCCCGATACGCGTGCCAAGCCGGCACCTAGGATGAAAGCCAAAACAAGCGACGCCGTGCGCGGCGCCGCCAAGCCCAAGCACGTCTACCTGATCGACGGCTCGGGCTTCATTTTCCGCGCCTATTACGCCATGCCCAAACTGACGCGGGCGGACAAGACGCCGGTCGGCGCGGTGCTGGGCTTCTGCAACATGATCCTCAAGCTGGTCGGCGAGACCGATGCCGACCACATCGCCGTGGTGTTCGACGTGGCGCGCACTACCTTCCGCAATCGGCTCTACAAGGACTACAAGGCGCATCGGCCCGAGCCGCCCGACGACCTTGTGCCGCAGTTCCAGCTCGTCCGCGAGGCGACCGACGCGTTCAGCCTGTGCCGCATCGAGCAGCCCGACTTCGAGGCCGACGACTTGATCGCGACCTATGCCGACGAAGCGGTGCGCGCGGGCGCGCGCGTCACCATCGTCTCGTCGGACAAGGACCTGATGCAGCT
>DATLUT010000066.1:0-17162 GCA_035532975.1 Allostellaceae bacterium | reverse complement strand
GCCAAGTACCGCTCGGCGGGCACCGTCGAGTTCATCGTCGACAGCAAGCGCAACTTCTATTTCCTCGAGATGAACACGCGGCTCCAGGTCGAGCATCCGGTGACCGAGATGGTGACGGGGCTCGACCTGGTCGAGCTGATGATCCGGATTGCCGGCGGCGAGAGACTGCCGTTCGCGCAAAAGGACCTGAGGCTGTCGGGTTCGGCGATCGAAGCGCGCGTTTATGCCGAGGATCCGCGCCGCGGCTTCCTGCCTTCCGCCGGACGGCTCGTGCGCTATGCCGAGCCCGCGGGTGACGGCGTGCGCGTCGACGGCGGCGTTTACGAAGGGGCCGAGATCCCGATCTTCTATGACCCGATGATCGCCAAGGTGGCTGCACACGCCAAACACCGGTCCGCCGCCACGGCGCGCCTCGCACAGGCGCTCGATGGCTTTGTTGTCGCCGGCGTCTCGAATAACGTCGATTTCCTGGCCGCGATCTTGCGCAACCCACGTTTTTGTGCCGGCAAGCTGTCGACCGATTTCATCGCCCGTGAATTCCCGGAGGGTTTCGACGGCGTCAAGCCGACACGCGAGGAGACCGAATTGGCGGTGCTGGCCGGAGCGGCAGCGCAAGCCATTGCTTCGCCGCGCCTTGGCGACGGGTCGCTGTGCGTGATGATTGGCGGCGATGATTATCCGGTCATCGCACGGCGTGTACCCGACGGTGCGATCATCGCGCGCAAACGGCGCACCCAAACAGTGCGGACTGCCTGGCGGCCGGCGCAGCCCATCTTCAAAGCGGTTATCGGCAAGACTGAAACGGTGTTCCGGATCGAGCGCCGCGGCCTGCGCTGGCATCTGTCGCGACGCGGCGCGACATTCGAGATCATGGTGGTCCCGCGGCACGCCGCGACCCTGCTGCGCCGCATGAAGCCAAAGCCGCCGGCAGAGCGTTCGCGTCATCTGGTTTCACCGATGCCCGGGCTGCTGGTCTCGATCGTCGCCGCGACTGGCCAGGACGTCAAAGCTGGCGAGGCGCTGGCCGTGATCGAGGCGATGAAGATGGAGAACGTGCTTCGCGCCGAGCGCGACGGTCGTGTCGGCCGGATCGTCGCCAAGCCCGGCGACAGCCTCGCGGTCGATCAGGTGATCCTGGAATTTGAATGAATTGTGACCGCCGGCGCCATGGACAGGGACAACGGGCGTGCCTAGATTTCCGCCATGCGTCGTGCCGTGCTTTCCCTGGCATTGGGCTTGGCTCCCGCGCTCGCCGACGCGACGGTGCTGGCCCACGCACCGTCAGCGATGCCGTGACTGCGCTGCGCCTTTCGATTATCGGACGCGTTCAAGGTGTGGGCTTCCGCGCCTGGGCCGTGCACGAGGCGATGCGCCGGCATTTACGCGGCTGGGTGCGCAACCGTCGCGACGGCAGCGTCGAGGCGCTGATTATCGGCGAGGCCGACGCGGTGACGGCCATGGCGGTGGCGTGCCGACTCGGCCCGTCGCTCGCACAGGTGATCGACGTGCGCCAGAGCCCGGCCGATGACGATGGCTCCGCCGATTTCCTCGATCTGCCGACGGATTGAGGCGTGGCGACGGGGGGAGCAGTGCTTCGCCTGCTGCCGACACGGCGGCTCGGACCGCTGTTCTGGGCGCTGTTCGCCGGCGCGGTGAACGACAACCTGCTCAAGAACGCCTATGTCATCTTGGTCGCCTATCGCCAAGCCCAGTCGGGCCAAGCAAGCGAGTTGATCGTCACCATTGCAACGGCGGTCTTTATCCTCCCATATTTCCTGTTCTCGGCGCTGTCCGGCGAGGTCGCCGACAAGTACGAGAAATCGTGGCTGTTGCGACAAACCAAGCTGGCCGAGATCGGCGTCGTCAGCCTCGGCGCACTGTCGCTGCTGGGCGACAACATCGTGCTGCAGCTGGGCGTGCTGTTCTTGCTGGGCGCGCAAGCCACCGTCTTCGGACCCGTCAAATACGCCGTATTGCCGGAACTGATGCCGGAGAGCGAACTGCTTGCCGCCAACGCCCTGGTCGATGCCGGCACATTCCTCGCCATCCTCATCGGCACCATCGTCGGCGGCTTGCTGATCCTGGTGCCCGGCGGGCGGATTGCGACCGGCGGGGCGCTGCTTGCGCTGGCGCTGTTCGGTTATGGCGCCAGCTGGTTCATCCCGGCGACGCGCTGGGCACAACCGAAGGTGCGCCTGCGCGCCAACATTCTGGCTTCGACGTGGGAGATCGCCGGCCAGGCGCGCGAGCGTCCTGCGGTGTGGCGCGCCGTGCTCGGCATTTCGTGGTTCTGGTTGGTGGGCGCCGCGCTAATCTCGCAGTTTCCCAACTACGCGAAGGAATATCTCGCCGGCAACAATCACGTCGTGACGCTGTTCCTGGCGCTCAATTCGATCGGCGTCGGCGCCGGATCGCTCTCGGCGAACCGCATCCTGCGCGGCGAGATCAGTGCGCGGCTCGTGCCGTGGAGCGCACTTGCCATGGGAGCCTTCACCTTCGACTTGTGGCTCGCCAGCCCGCCGGCGCAAAACGCTGCCGCGCTGACCGGCGTGGTGGCGTTCCTCGCCGTGCCGCACAACTGGCGGATACTCGGCGACCTCGTCGGCGTCACCATGGCGGCGGGAATTTTCGTCGTGCCGCTCTACGCGATCATGCAGGCGCGCAGCGACGAGGCCGAGCGCGCCCGTATCGTCGCGGCGAATAATATTCTCAATGCGCTGTTCATCGTCGTCGCCGGCGGCGGCTCGGCGATCATGCTCAAGCTCGGGACCGGCGTGCCGGCGATCTTCCTGGTGCTGGGCGTGGCGAACGTGGCGCTTGCGGCCGCGCTCGCGTTCAGGCGGCCGGCGCTTCTTCGGCCTCGGTCTCGGCCATGACCGGACCCGAATCCAGGCCCTTGGCGGCGACGTCACGGTCGACCAACTCGATCACCGCCATCGCCGCGGCATCGCCGTGGCGGAAGCCCGCCTTGAGAATGCGGCAATAGCCGCCAGCGCGCGACTTGTAGCGCTCGGCCAGCGTCGTCATCACCTTCTCGGCGATCTTGGTATCCTGCAACGCGGCCAGAACCTGGCGTCGCGCATGCAGGCCACCGCGTTTACCGAGCGTGATCAGCTTCTCTACAACCGGGCGAAGATCCTTCGCCTTGGGCAGCGTGGTGGTGATCTGCTCGTGCTTCAGCAGCGCGTGAGCCATGTTGTCGAACATGGCCTTGCGATGGGCGGACTTGCGGCTGAAGCTGCGGCCGCGGATACGATGGCGCATGGCTCAATACGGCTCCTCGAGGCGCTTCGCGAGCTCCTCGATGTTCTCGGGCGGCCAGTTCGGAATCTCCATGCCGAGATGGAGCCCCATCTGCGCCAGCACTTCCTTGATCTCGTTCAGCGACTTGCGGCCGAAATTCGGCGTCCGCAGCATGTCGCCTTCGGTCTTCTGCACCAGGTCGCCGATATAGACGATGTTGTCGTTCTTGAGGCAGTTGGCCGAACGGACGGACAGCTCGAGCTCGTCGACCTTGCGCAGCAGGTTCTTGTTGAACGGCAGCTCGGATGGACGCTCCTCCGCGCTGGGCGCCCGCGGCTCCTCGAAGTTGATGAAGAGCTGGAGCTGGTCCTGGAGGATGCGCGCGGCGAGCGCCACGGAGTCCTCCGGCGTCACCGCGCCGTTGGT
The DNA here is from genome assembly GCA_035532975.1 of Allostellaceae bacterium. GTDB lineage: Bacteria > Pseudomonadota > Alphaproteobacteria > ATCC43930 > CGMCC-115725 > REEB95. The sequence goes on along the minus strand of DATLUT010000066.1, from coordinate 13,493 downwards.
CTCGATCCGCATCGACAGCTTGTCGTAGTCGGTTACTTGGCCGACCCGGGTGTTCTCGACCTTGTAGCTGATCTTCTTCACCGGGCTGAACAGCGCATCGACCGGAATGAGGCCGATCGGCGCGTCCTCGGGCCGGTTCTGGCTCGCCGGGACATAGCCTTTGCCGGTCTCGACCGTGAACTCCATCGAGATCTTGGCGCCACTGTCGAGCGTGCAGATGAGATGGTCGGGATTCATGATTTCGATGTCGTGACCGACCTCGATCATACCCGCGCGCACTTCGCCCGGTCCGCCGGCCCGCAGCCGCATGCGCTTCGGCCCTTCGCCGTGCATCCTGAGCGCAATGCCCTTGATGTTGAGCACGACATCGGTCACGTCCTCGAGCACGCCGGGAAGCGACGAGAATTCGTGCAGCACGCCTTCGATCTGGACCGAGGTTATGGCCGCGCCCTGCAGGGACGACATCAGCACGCGCCGCAGCGCGTTGCCGAGAGTGAGACCGAAGCCCCGCTCGAGGGGCTCGGCGACCACGGTTGCCATCCGGGCCGGATCGTCACCCGCTTCGACTGCGAGCTGTTTCGGTTTGATGAGCGCTTGCCAGTTCTTTTGAATCACGAGTCTTTCCTTTGCCGTTGCGGACCAGCCGCCCTTGGCCATTTCCTGCGAGCGCGCCGACGACCCACCACGGGCCGAGGCAGCACTGTTCCCTTAGAATCCCCTGTTAAACACGCCGCCGCTTGGGCGGTCGGCAACCGTTGTGCGGTATCGTCGTCACGTCACGGATCGAGGTGACCGTGAAGCCCACGGCCTGCAGCGCGCGCAACGCGGATTCGCGGCCCGATCCCGGACCCTTGACTTCGATCTCGAGCGTGCGCATGCCGTGATCCATCGCCTTGCGGCCAGCATCTTCGGCGGCCATCTGCGCGGCATAGGGCGTCGACTTGCGCGAGCCCTTGAAACCCATCGTGCCCGACGACGACCAGGCAATCGTGTTGCCCTGCGCATCGGTGATCGTGATCATCGTATTGTTGAAGGTCGCGTTGACGTGCGCCACGCCCGCGGTGATGTTCTTGCGCTCGCGCCGACGGATACGCGGCGCGCCGGCCGTGCCGGTGGCGCCGGTTCCGGTCGCAGCCGCGCCAGTCGGGGCCGCGGGAGCTGCAGCAGCAGGCTTCGCCATGATCGATTTCGTTCCTTCCTTTAGCCCTTCGGCGCCATCTTCTTGCCGGCGATCGCCTTCGCCGGACCCTTGCGGGTGCGGGCGTTGGTGTGGGTGCGTTGGCCGCGCACCGGCAGGCCTTTGCGATGGCGCAGCCCGCGATAGCAACCCAGATCCATCAGGCGCTTGATGTTCTGCGCCACGGTGCGGCGCAGATCACCCTCAACCGTGAAGTTCTTGTCGATCATCTCGCGGATGCGCAGGACCTCGCCGTCGGTGAGCTCGTGCACCCGCCGCGCCGCCGGAATGGCCAGTTCCTTGCAAATCTTCTCAGCCGTCGTGCGCCCGATGCCATGGATGTACATCAATCCGATGGGGACGCGTTTTTGACTCGGAATATTGACGCCGGCAATGCGCGCCACTGCGCTCTCCGTTCAGCTTGCGATGTTGGACACGACCCAGGCCCGCTCCAGGCCGAGGGCGCGGATTATAGAAATCCGAGGCTCAAAGTCAACCATTCGGGGCGGCTCCCGCGTTCTCTAAAACGGTTTCAATCTGGGCGGCGACCTGGTCGATCGGCGCCATGCCGTCGACCGTCCGTAGCACCCCTTTAGCCCGGTAATAGGGCAGAATCGGCGCGGTCAGCTCGCGATAGGTCTTGAGCCTCGCCTTGACGGTCTCCGGCCGGTCGTCGGGCCGGCGGACGAAGTCGCGGCTGCCGCAGACGTCGCAGACCCCCTCCTGCCTCGGCCGGTTGTGGATGTCGTGATAAGAGGCCCCGCATTTGGTGCAGGAAAAGCGGCCGGCGATCCGCTCGATCAGGGCCGCCTCCTCGACCTTCATCTCGATGACGTAATCGAGCCTAAAACCCTTGTGGGCGAGCATGGCGTCGAGCGCCTCGGCTTGGGGCTGGGTGCGCGGAAAGCCGTCAAGGATAAAGCCCTTGCCCTTCGGCAGACGGTCGATGCGCGAGGCGATGAGATCGACGATGATCTCGTCGGAGACCAGCTGGCCCGAATCCATGATCGCCTGGACTTTCTTGCCGACCGGGCTGCCGGCCGCGCGCTCGGCGCGCAACATGTCCCCGGTCGAGAGCTGGATCAAACCGTGGCGTTCCTCAAGACGTTTGGCCTGGGTCCCTTTGCCGGCGCCGGGTGGCCCCAGCAGGATCAGGTTCACCCGCTTCTCCCGCGCAGCTTCGCCTTCTTAATCAAGCCTTCGTACTGATGGGCGAGCAGGTGCGAATGCATTTGGGCCACCGTGTCCATGGTGACGCTGACCACGATGAGCAGGCTGGTGCCGCCGAAATAGAAGGGCACCGAATATTGCGAGACGAGGATCTCGGGCAGGACGCAGACGCCGGCCAGATAAAGCGCACCGATGACGGTGAGGCGCGTCAGCACGTAGTCCAAATAATCGGCGGTGCTATTGCCCGGCCGGATGCCCGGAATGAAGCCGCCGTACTTGCGCAGATTGTCCGCCGTCTCGGTCGGATTGAAGACGATCGCCGTATAGAAGAACGTGAAGAACACGATCAACACGACGTAAAGGGCGATATAGAGTGGGTGGCCGTGGCCGAGGAAGGCCGCCATCTCGCCCAGGAAGCCGACCTGGTTGGCGCCGAAGCTCGCAACCGTGGCCGGCAGCAGCAGCAGCGACGACGCGAAGATCGGCGGAATGACGCCCGACGTATTGAGCTTGAGCGGCAGGTGCGATGCCTCGCCGCCGAACATCTTGTTGCCGACCTGGCGCTTCGGATACTGCACCAGGATTCGGCGATGCGCGCGCTCCATGAAGACGATGAAGGTGATCACGCCGATCGCCAGCACCAGGAAAATCAGAATGAAGAAGGTCGACAGCGCGCCGGTGCGGCCCAATTCGAGCAATGCGGCCAGCGCCGAGGGCATGCGCGCGACAATGCCCGAAAAGATGATCAGCGAAATACCGTTGCCGACGCCGCGCGCCGTGATCTGCTCGCCGAGCCACATCAGGAACATGGTTCCGCCGGTGAGCGTCAGCGCCGCCGTCAAACGGAAGAACAGGCCGGGATTGGTCACTGCGGCACCGGCGCCGCTGTGCAAGCTTTCGATGCCGACGGCGATGCCATAGGCCTGGATTAACGCCAGCACCACCGTCCCGATGCGCGTGTATTGATTGAGCTTCTTGCGGCCGAGCTCGCCTTCCTTTTTCAGGGCCTCGAGCTGCGGCGAGACCGCCGTCATCAGCTGGACGATGATCGAGGACGAGATATACGGCATGATGCCGAGGGCAAAGATCGCCATCCGGCCGAGTCCGCCGCCCGAAAACATGTCGACCATGCCCAGGATGCCACCGGAATTGCGCTGAAAGATCTCGGCGAAGACCTGCGGATCGATGCCGGGCAGCGGGATATAGGTGCCCAGACGATAGATGATCAGCGCACCGAGCGTGAACCAGATGCGTTTCTTGAGATCGGTCGCCTTCGCGAAAGCACCGAGATTGAGACTGGCGGCAAGCTGCTCGGCCGCGGAAGCCATCGGACCTTAACCTTGCTGGGGTTGCGTCACCGCCGGCGCCTTGGCCTTGGCGGCGGGTAGAACGACCTTGCCCCCCAATTTTTCGACCGCGGCGACCGCGGCCTTCGACGCACCTGCGACCTCCAACGTCAACGGCGCCTTCAATTCGCCTTTGGCGAGAAGCTTCACGCCGTCCCACGTCCGGCGCAGCACACCGGCCTTGACCAGATCCTCGCCCTTCACGGTGGCACCGCTCTGGAGCACGCCTTGATCGACCGCACGCTGCAAAGCGCCGAGATTGATCACGGCGTAGCGCTTGCGGAATTGCTCACGATTGAAGCCACGCTTTGGCAGCCGGCGATGCAGCGGCGTCTGACCGCCCTCGAAGCCGTTGAGGGCGACGCCAGTGCGCGCCGTCTGACCTTTGCCGCCGCGGGCGCTGGTCTTGCCCTTGCCCGAGCCGATGCCGCGGCCGCGCCGTTTGGCGCGGTAGTGGGCGCCGCGGTTGTCCTTGATCTCGTTGAGTTTCATTGTCCGCTCACCCAATTATCGCAAAACGCAAGCCGGTCCCGCAATCGCGGGCTCACGACGCCGCTTCGACCCGCAACAGATGCTTCACGCGCTCGATCATGCCGCGCACCGCCGGCGTATCTACGACCACACTCGAACGGTGACGCTTGTTGAGGCCGAGCCCCTTGAGTGTCGCCAGCGCCCAGTCCGGCCGGCCGATCGGGCTGCCGATCTGGGTGATGCGGATGCCCTTGCCGGCAGCGGCCGGGGCCTTTTTCGTCGTCCGCTTCGCCTTGCCCTGCTCGACCATGCGCTACTCCCGCGCCTCGGCCACCGCCGTGGCGCCTTTGCCGAGGATCTCGCTCACTTTCTTGCCGCGGCGCTGGGCGACCGACCGCGGGCTAACCGAATGCGTCAGCGCCTGGAACGTCGCCTTGATCATGTTGTGTGGATTGGACGTTCCGATCGATTTCGCGACCACGTCCTGCACGCCGAGCGCCTCGAAGATCGCCCGCATCGGACCGCCGGCGATGATGCCGGTGCCCGGGGTCGCCGCCCGCAGTACGACGCGGCCCGCCCCGAAGCGACCGATGATATCGTGATGGAGCGTGCGCCCTTCGCGTAGAGGAATACGCACGAGCGCGCGTCGGGCCTGCTCGGTCGCCTTGCGGATCGCCTCCGGCACCTCGCGCGCCTTGCCTGAGCCGTAGCCGACGCGGCCCTTGCGGTCGCCGACGATCACGAGCGCGGCAAAACCGAACCGCCGGCCGCCCTTCACCACCTTGGCGACGCGGTTGATGCCGACCAGCTTCTCGATGAATTCACCTTCGCCCGCGCCGTCGCTATCGCGGGAGCGCGGACGACGCTCGCGTGGCGGACGGTCGCCGCCCCCTTGTTTGGGCGGTCCGCCGGCCGTGCGTGATCCGGGTGTGCGTGCCATGATGTTTCTTCCTAAAACTGCAATCCGCCCTCGCGGGCGGCGTCGGCCAGGGCCTTGACCCGGCCATGGAACAGATAGCCGCCGCGATCGAAGACGACACCGGTGACGCCGGCGGCTTTGGCGCGCTCGGCAAGGAGCTTGCCGACCGCAGCAGCGACGTCTTTGTTGGCACCGCCCTTGATGCCTTCCTTGAGGTTCTTGTCGAGGCTGGACGCCGCCGCGAGCGTGCGGCCGTTCGCGTCGTCGATCACCTGAGCATAGATGTGCTTCGATGACCGGAACACGGTCAAGCGCGGCTGGCGCCGCACCGTGCGGCTGATGCGATAGCGGACGCGGGCCTGGCGGCGGGTGAAGAGATCGACGGCTTTGCTGCTCATCGGCACACCTATTTCTTCTTCCCTTCCTTGCGTCGCACGGTCTCCGTGGCGTAGCGGATGCCCTTGCCCTTGTAGGGCTCGGGCATGCGGTACGCGCGGATCACCGCGGCGACCTGGCCAACCCGCTGACGGTCGGCGCCGGTGATGGTGATGCTGGTCGGCTTTTCGGCCGTGATCTTGACGTCGGGCGGAATCGCAAAGGTCACCTCGTGACTGTAGCCCAGCTGCAGCACCAGGTTCTTGCCCTGCACGGCGGCTCGATAGCCGACACCCTCAATCTCGAGGTTCTTGGTGAAGCCGCGCGAGACGCCGGCAACCATGTTGTTCGCCAGCGCCCGCATCGTGCCCCAGTGCATGCGCGCGCGCTTCGAGTTGCCCTTGGGCTCGAACGACACCTTGCCGTCCTTCACCGTGGCGCTGACCTCGGTCGAAAGCGGCATGCTGAGATTGCCGAGCTTGCCCTTGGCGGTGAGCTTATCGCCCGACACCTCGAAGGTCACCCCTTGCGGGATTGCGACCGGATTGCGGCCAATGCGCGACATCGACGTTGCGCTCCCTAGAACACGCGGCAGAGGACTTCGCCGCCAAGATTGGCGACGCGGGCTTCGTTGTCCGACATGACGCCCTTCGGCGTCGACAGGATCGAAATGCCAAGCCCGTTATAGACGCGCGGCAAGTCGGTAATTCGCGAGTAAACGCGACGGCCGGGCTTGGAGATGCGCGTGATTTCGCGGATCACGGGCTCGCCATCGACGTACTTGAGCTCGATCGTCAGCTCGGCGACGCCGGGGCGAACCTCTTCGCGCGAGAAGCCGCGGATGTAGCCTTCGCGCTGCAGAACCTCGAGCACGTTGGCGCGAATCTTCGACGCCGGCGATTGCACTGTGGCCTTGCGCGCCTGCTGCGCGTTGCGGATGCGCGTGAGCAAATCGCCGAGGGGGTCGGTCATCATACCGTCTTCTCCCTTACCAACTCGATTTGACCATGCCGGGCACCTGCCCGGCGGAGGCCAGCTGGCGCAGCGCAATACGCGACAGCTTGAACTTGCGGTAATAACCGCGCGGCCGCCCCGTCAGCTCGCAGCGGTTGTGAATGCGCACCGCCGAGGAATTGCGCGGCAATTCGGCGAGCTTCAGCCGCGCAGCAAACCGCTCCTCCGGCGTCAGCGACATATCGTTCGCGATCGCCTTGAGCTTCGCGCGCTTGGCGGCAAATTGCTTCACCATCCGCTCGCGTTTGCGATTGCGCCAAATCGAACTGGTCTTCGCCATATCGCTGTCCTCAGTTGACGAAAGGCAACTGGAAGCCGCGCAGCAGCGCCTTGGCTTCCTTGTCGGTCTTCGCGGTTGTGACGATGATGATGTCCATGCCGCGCACCGTGTCGACCTGGTCATAATCGATTTCGGGGAACACGAGCTGCTCCTTGAGGCCGAGCGCATAATTGCCGCGCCCGTCGAAGCTCTTGCCTGAAAGGCCGCGGAAATCGCGCACGCGCGGCAGCGCGATGTTCACCAGCCGGTCGAGAAACTCGTACATCCGCTCGCGCCGCAGCGTCACCTTGCAGCCGATCGGCAGTTTCTCCCGCAGCTTCCAGGTGGCGATCGATTTCTTCGACAGCGTGACGACCGGCTTCTGGCCAGTGATCGCGGCCATCTCCTTGGCCGCGGCGTCGGTCTTCTTCGCATCGACGACGGCTTCCTTGCCGACGCCCATGTTGACGACGATCTTCTCGAGGCGCGGAACCTCGAAGGAGTTCTTGTAGCCGAATTCCTTCATGAGCTCCGGGCGCACCACCTTCTCGTAGTGCTCCTTCAGGCGGGGGGTCAGGCGCAACTCAGCCATCGAGCACCTCACCCGAGGCGCGCGCGACGCGCACTTTCTTGCCGTCGGCCAGGACCTTGAAGCCGACACGCGTCGGCTTGCCCGACTTCGGATCCTTGTGCGCGACATTCGACATGTGGATCGCCGCTTCCTTTTCGACGATGCCGCCGGGCTCGCCGGGCCGCTGCCGCGTGTGGCGCTTCACCATGTTCACGCCCTGAACGACGACGCGATTATCCTCGGCGAGCACACGCAGAACCTCGCCCTCCTTGCCTTTGTCACGGCCGGCCAGGACCAAAACCTTATCGCCCTTGCGAATCTTCAACATCACAGCACCTCGGGCGCCAACGACATGATCTTCATGAACTTCTTGGCACGCAGCTCGCGCGTCACCGGCCCGAAAATACGCGTCCCGATCGGCTCGTTCTGGTTGTCGATCAGCACCGCTGCATTGCGGTCGAAGCGGATTGCGCTGCCGTCGGCGCGACGGATCGCCTGCGCCGTGCGCACGATCACCGCCTTGTGCACGTCGCCTTTCTTCACGCGGCCGCGCGGAATCGCTTCCTTCACCGAGACGACGATGATGTCGCCAACGGTCGCCCAGCGGCGCATCGAGCCGCCGAGGACTTTGATGCATTGCACGCGGCGAGCGCCGGAATTGTCCGCCACCTCGAGATTGGTCTGCATCTGGATCATGGCGTTTCTGCTTTCTGCGGCGCCGCCTCAGCCGCACCGGCCTTGCCACGACGAACGCGCTTGCGGCCGCCCGGCGCCTCCGCCGACACCGGATCGGCGGCACGCGGCGCCGACGGCGTCGGTGCGCGCGTGACGGCCTCAATCACCCGCCAGCGCTTGCGCTTGGAGATCGGACGCGTCTCTTCGATGCGGACGATGTCGCCCACCTTGTAGGCGTTCTCTTCGTCATGCGCGGCGTACTTCTTCGAGCGCGTGATGAATTTCTTGTAAACGGCGTGCTGGAAGCGGCGGTCGACGCGCACTGTCACGGTCTTATCCATGACGTCACTGGTGACGACCCCCTGTAGAATGCGTTTCGGCATGGTTTCTTGTCCTTAGGAGGCCTTGCGGGTGCGCTCGCCCATGATCGTCTTGATGCGCGCGATGTCGCGGCGCACCTGACGCACGCGTGCGGTGTTCTCGAGTTGGCCGCTGGCGCGCTGGAAGCGCAGATTGAACGCTTCCTTCGCCAGCTGATCGAGCTCGCCACGGAGCTCGTCGTCGGTCTTGTGGCGGATATCGGTAGCTTTCATGCGCTCGGCTCCTCCGCGTGACCCAAGCGGGTGACGAAGCGGGTACTGATCGGCAGCTTGGCGGCAGCGAGACCGAAGGCCTCGAGCGCGAGCTGGTGCGGCACGCCATCGAGCTCGAACAGGATGCGGCCCGGTTTGACCCGGCAAACGTAGAACTCCGGGCTGCCTTTGCCGCTGCCCATGCGCACTTCGGCCGGCTTCCGCGACACCGGCACGTCGGGGAAGATATTGATCCAGACGCGACCGACGCGCCTGATGTGGCGCGTGATGGCACGGCGCGCGGCCTCGATCTGGCGCGCGGTGACGCGGCCCGGCTCGGTCGCCTTGAGGCCGTAGGTACCGAAGGCGAGCGTGTTGCCGCTGGTTGCGAGGCCGTGGATGCGGCCCTTGTGCGCCTTGCGGTATTTGCTGAATGCCGGTTGCAGCATGATGAAACCCTAAATCTCTCTCCTCAGGCGCGCGCCGGCTGTGCTTCGGCCGCGCGCTTGTCCTGCGCCATCGGGTCGTGCTGGAGCACCTCGCCCTTGAACACCCAAACCTTCACGCCGCAGGTGCCGTAAGTCGTCTTCGCCGTGCCATAGCCGAAATCGACGTCGGCACGCAGCGTGTGTAGCGGCACGCGGCCTTCGCGATACCACTCCATACGCGCGATCTCGGCGCCACCGAGACGGCCTGAACAGTTGATGCGGATGCCGAGCGCGCCCAGGCGCATCGCCGACTGCACTGCGCGCTTCATCGCGCGGCGGAAGGCGACGCGACGCTCGAGCTGCTGGGCGATGCCGTCTGCGATCAGCTTGGCGTCGATCTCGGGCTTGCGGATCTCGACGATGTTCAGACTGACCTCGGTATTGGTCATCTTGGCGATGTCGGTGCGCAACTTTTCGATGTCGGCGCCCTTCTTACCGATCACGACGCCCGGCCGCGCCGAATGGATGGTGATGCGGGTTTTCTTGGCGGCGCGCTCGATGACGATGCGCGACACGCCCGCCTGCAGCAGCCGCTCGATCAGGAAATTGCGGAGCTTGATGTCCTCGTGCAGCAGGTTGGAATAGTCCTTGCGCGCGAACCAGCGCGAATCCCAGGTGCGGTTGATGCCGAGCCGCAGCCCGACCGGATTTACCTTCTGGCCCATTACGCCTTCTCCTTGCCGCCGGCCTTGGTCTTAGCCCTGGGCTTCTTGCCGCCACCAGTGGCCTTCGTCTCCGCCTCGCTCTTGTCCTGCTCCGCTTCGGCGGCGCGCTCCTCGGCCGCACGCTCGCGCACCACGACGAGCAGGTTGGAGAAGTACTTCTCGACCGGCGCGGTGCGGCCGCGGCCGCGTACGTGAACGCGGTGCAGGCTGAAGGCGCGTCCGACCGTCGCTTCCTTGACGTAGAGCCGGTCAACGTCGAGCTGATGGTTGTTCTCGGCATTAGCGATCGCCGCCTGGAGCACCTTGCGCACGTCACGCGCAATGCGCCGGCGGTTGAAGGCGAGCTCGTTCAACGCTGCTGCCGCCGCCTTGCCGCGGATTGCCTGCGCCACGAGGTTCAGCTTGCGCGGGCTCGTCTTGAGGGCGCGCGCATAGGCCGAGGCCTCGGTCTCGTGCAGGCGACGCGGCACGGCTTGCTTGCCCATGTTACTGAGCTCCCTCGACGCGCTTCACCTTCTTGTCCCCGGCGGTATGGCCGTGGAACAGGCGGGTGGGCGCGAACTCGCCGAACTTGTGGCCGATCATGTGCTCCGTCACGAGCACCGGCACGAATTTATGGCCGTTGTAGACGCCGAATGTCAGGCCGACGAACTGCGGAAAGATCGTCGACCGCCGCGACCATGTCTTGATGATCTCGTTGCGCCCGGAGGCGCGCGACTTCTCGGCTTTCTTCATCAGATAGCCGTCGACGAACGGTCCTTTCCACACGGAACGTGCCACGCTCGGGTCTCCTACTTGTCGCGCTTCCGCCGCAAGATATAGCGGTCGGTCGCCTTGTTGTGACGCGTCTTGTTGCCCTTGGCGCCCTTGCCCCAGGGCGAAACCGGATGCCGGTTGCCGCGGGTGCGGCCGCCGAGCGGATGGTCAACGGGGTTCATCGCCTCGCCGCGAACATTGCCGCGCCGGCCAAGCCACCGCGAACGGCCCGCCTTGCCGATGACCACGTTCTGCTCGTCGGGATTCGACACCGCACCGATCGTCGCCATGCAGTCGGCGCGCACCTTGCGCACCTCGCCGGAGGCGAGACGCAGCAGCGCGTAACCGGCGTCGCGGCCGACGAGCTGGACGAAGGTGCCGGCGGCGCGCGCCAGCTGGCCGCCCTTGCCGGGCTTCATCTCGACGTTGTGGATGATGCTGCCGACGGGAATGTTGCGCATCGGCATCGCATTGCCCGGCTTCACGTCGACATGGTCGCCCGAGACGACCTTGTCGCCCGCCTTCAGGCGCTGCGGCGCGAGGATGTAGCTGAGCTCGCCGTCGTTGTACTTGATCAGCGCGATAAAGCCCGACCGATTCGGATCGTATTCGAGCCGCACGACCTCGGCCGGCATGTCCATCTTGCCGCGCTTGAAGTCGACCAAGCGGTACCGCTTCTTGTGGCCGCCGCCGCGCCAGCGCTGCGTGATGCGGCCGAGATTGTTGCGGCCGCCCTGCTCGCGCTTGCCGATGGTGAGCGCCTTGATCGGGTCGCCCTTCCACAGCTCGCTGCGATCGATCAGCACCGTATGCCGCAGCGTCGGCGTGACGGGCCGGAATGTCTTGAGCGCCATGGTTTAGACTCCCGTCGTCACGTCAATCTTCGACCCTTCGGCCAAAGTGACGATCGCTTTTTTGTAATCGGAGCGCTCGCCGCGGCGGCCGCGCGACACCTTGCGCTTGCCCTTGACGCGCACGGTATTGACCGCCGCGACCTTGACCTTGAACAGGCCCTCGACCGCGGCCTTGACAGAGCGCTTGTCGGCGTCGAGCGGCACGCGGAAGGTGACCTGGTTGTGCTCCGAGATCATGGTCGCTTTCTCGGTGATCACCGGGTGGCGCACGAGGTCGTACATCTGGTCGCGGGTGAGCGCGGGAACTTCGCGCTTGATGTAGCGAAAGCGGCTCATTTGAGGCGCGCCTCCAGCGCTTGCACAGCGTCGCGCGTCAGGACGAGAATCTCGCGTCGCATGATGTCATAGACGTTGGCGCCCTGCTGCGGCAGCACGTCGATGTTCGGCAGGTTGCGTGCGGCGCGCGCGAAGCTCTCGTCGAGAGTCGCGCCGTCGATGATCAGCGCCGATACCAGGCCGAGCTTAGCAAAGGTCTTGGCGAGCGCGCTGGTCTTCGCATCCTTGACCTTGGCGCTGTCGAGCACGACCAGCTTGCCCTCGGCCTGCTTAGCTGACAACGCGGTCTTCAGCGCCAGGCGCCGGACTTTCTTCTGGATGCCGTACTCGTGGCTGCGCACGACCGGGCCGAAGATCACCGCGCCGCCGCGGAACTGCGGCGAACGCAACGAGCCCTGGCGGGCACGACCGGTGCCCTTCTGCTTCCACGGCTTCTTGGTCGTGCCGGAGATGTCGCTGATGCCCTTCGTCTTGTGCGTGCCGGCACGGCGCTTGGCAAGCTGCCACTGCACCACGCGCGCGAGGATGTCCTTGCGCACCGGCAAGCCGAAGATTTCGTCGGCGACCTCGATGTCGCCGGCCGCCTTGTTGTCGAGGCTCTTGACCGGAAGCTTCATTATTTCTTCTCGCCTCCTGCGGCCGGCTTGGCGGCCGGCTTGGCTGCCGGCTTTTCCCTGGCGGTCTTCGCGGTCTTCTCGACCGGACGGTCGATGGCCTTGAGGGGCGGGCGGCCGAGCTTCGACCGCTTGGCGGCGTCGCGCACGAGGACATAGCCGCCGGCTGAGCCCGGCACCGCGCCCGTCACCATCAGGAGACCGCGCGCCTCGTCGGTCGCGACGACCTGAAGATTCTGCGTGGTGGCGCGCACGTCACCCATGTGACCGGCCATCTTCTTGTTCTTGAAGACCTTGCCCGGATCCTGGCGTTGGCCGGTCGAACCATGGCTGCGATGCGAGACCGATACGCCGTGCGACGCGCGCAGGCCGCCGAAATTGTGCCGTTTCATGACGCCGGCGAAGCCGCGGCCGATTGTCGTGCCGGTGACGTCGACGTATTGCCCCGCGGTAAAATGCGACACCTTGATCTCGGCGCCGGTCTCGAGCATCGCGTCGGGCGTGACCCGGAACTCAATCAGCTTGTGCTTCGGCTCGATCTTCGCCTTGGCATAGTGGCCACGCATGGCCTGAGACACATTCTTGACCTTGGCATTGCCGGTGCCCAGCTGGACCGCGGTGTAGCCGTCCTTCTCGGCGGTGCGCACGGCGACGACGCGGCAATCGTCGACCTTCAGCACCGTGACCGGCAGGTGGTTGCCGTCCTCGGTGAAGAGCCGGGTCATGCCCATTTTCTTGGCGATGAGGCCGCTACGCATGATTCAAATGCCCTAAAGCTTGATCTCGACATCGACGCCGGCGGCGAGGTCGAGCTTCATCAGCGCGTCCACCGTTTGCGGTGTCGGATCGACGATATCGAGGATCCGCTTATGCGTGCGGATCTCGAATTGCTCGCGCGACTTCTTGTCGATGTGCGGCGAGCGGTTGACCGTGAACTTCTCGATCTTGGTCGGCAGCGGAATCGGGCCACGCACGCGCGCACCGGTGCGCTTGGCGGTGTTGACGATCTCGCTCGTCGATTGATCGAGGATGCGGTGATCGTAGGCCCGCAGCCGGATCCGGATGTTTTGATTCTCGGTTGCCATCGCTCGTTACTTAATGATTTTGGCGACGACGCCGGCGCCGACAGTGTGGCCGCCCTCGCGGATGGCGAAGCGCAGGCCTTCGTCCATGGCGATGGGGGCGATGAGCTCGACCTCCATCCGGATGTTGTCCCCCGGCATCACCATCT
>DATLUT010000065.1:0-8597 GCA_035532975.1 Allostellaceae bacterium | reverse complement strand
GATGAGCGCCGGCAGCGACTCCTCGAGCTGGAGATAGCCGATGACGCCGACGGCCTGCGCCCGCACCTCCGCGTCCTCGTCCCGGAGCGCCTGGATCGCCGGCTTCAACGCATCGCCCTGTTTCAGTTCCTTCAGCGCGCGCAGCGCCGCATGCCGCACGAATGGTCGCGCGTCGCCGACGCAGGGCAGGATCGCTTCGGCCGCGCCGGCGTCGCGATATTCGGCGAGACTGTCGGCCGCAGCCTGGGCCACGGTCGGTTCCGGATCGACGAGCGCGCCGCAGAGCGCGCGCGCCGCTTCCAGGCCGTCGAACTCGCCCAACGCGATCGCCGCCTGGAGCCGTACTTCATGTGCGCTGTCGCGCAAGGCCGCGGCCAAATGCGCAATAGCCGCCGGATCGGCGGTCTCGGCAAGCGCCATCACCGCCACGCGGCGGGTGCCCGCATCGCCGTCGGCGAGTCGCGCCGCAATGGTTTCCACGTCGTCGATTTCGTCGAAGGGCTCGAAGGCGTTCATCGCGGGCTAGCGCAGCAGATAGGGAATGTTGACCGTGACCGCGCCCGTCGGGCAGTCCGCCTCGCACGGCATGCAGTACCAGCACTCGTCGTATTTCATGTGGGCCTTGCCGGTCAGCTCGCTGATGCGCAGGACGTCGAGCGGACAGACGTCGACGCAGACCGTGCACCCCTTGTCGGCGATGCATTTGTCCTCGTCGACGACGACCGGAACCATGGTTGGCGTATTGGCGATGGGCATGGTGATTCTTTCGCTCGGAGTTAAGCCGGTCGGCGGAGGCGTTGCTTGTCGTAGGCGGCGCGCTCTTCGTCGGCGATCGGCACGATGTAGGGCGCGACCGGCCGCTTCTCGCAGATCATCCGGTCGTCCGCCTTGCGCAGCAGCGTGTGGCAGAACCAGTTGGCGTTGTCGCGCTCGGGGAATTCGACCCGATGGTGATACAGGCCCCACCGGCTCTCGGTGCGGAACAGCGACGCACACACGGCCATTTCCGCGCAGTCGAGGATCGACGAGGCCTCCATCGCGCGCATCAGCTCGTGTGAGTCGCGCGCCATCATCGCGTTCTCGAGATCGTCGCGCACCTCGGCGAAACGGTCGGCGGCGATCTCGTATTTGCGGGTGATTTTCGGCGGTTGCAAATAGTCGTTCACCAGCCGCCGCGTCTTGTATTCGATCTGGTTCGGCGGCACGCCGTCCTCGCGTTTGAGCGGCGCCAGCACGCGCGCGCGCTCGGCGGTGACGTCGGCCGGATCGTAATCCGCAAATTCGGTCTCGGCCGCGAACCCGATCGCGTGTTCGCCGGCCACTGCGCCGTTGGTGAACGCGCCGAGCATGTAATTGTGCGGCACACTCGCCATGTCGCCGGCGGCATAGAGGCCCGGCACGGTGGTGCGCGCGAACTCGTCGACGAAAACGCCCGATGCGCTATGGCCGGAGCAGAACCCGATCTCGGAGACATGCATCTCGATCATCTCACGGCGATAATCGGTGCCGCGGCCGGTGTGGAAGCGGCCGCGCGTCGGACGCTCGACCCGATGGAGAATGCCTTCGATCTCGTCGATTGTCTCGTTGGCGAGATGATCGAGCTTGAGGAAGACGGGACCCTTGCCCGACTGGAGCTCGCGATAGAACTCGAGCATCATCTGGCCGGACCAGTAATCGCATTCGATGAAGCGCATGCCCTCGTTGTTCGCGGTGTAGCCGCCGAACGGCCCGGCGACATAGGCGCAGGCCGGCCCGTTGTAGTCCTTGATGAGCGGATTGATCTGAAAGCATTCGAGATTCGCGAGCGCGGCGCCCGCGTGATAGGCCATGGCGTAGCCGTCGCCGGCGTTCGCCGCATTCTCGTACGTGCCGTAGAGATAGCCCGAATGCGGTAGGCCCAAGCGCCCGGCAGCGCCGAGGCACAGGATCACCGCCTTGGCGCGCACGACGAGAAATTCCGAGGTGCGCGTGTTGACCGCGATGGCGCCGGCGATCCGGCCGTCGCGGCCGTTCAGCAGGCGCGTCGCCATGAAGCGATTCGAGATCAGCAGCTGAACGCGGCGGAGCTGGCGGTAGAGCGCCTTCTTGACGGTATCGCCGTTCGGCATCGGCAGAACGTAGGTGCCGATATGGTGCACTTTCTTGACGTCGAAATCGCCCTTCTGGTCCTTCTGGAAGCGAATGCCGAAGCGATCGAGTTCCTGGATGATCTCGAAGCAGCGCTCGGCATACTTGTAGACCGGCGCCTGGTCGCAGATGCCGTCATTCGCGATGGTGATTTCCTTCGTGTATTGCTCCGGCGTCGAGTGGCCGGGAATGACGGCGTTGTTCAGGCCGTCCATCCCCATGCAGATCGCGCCGGAGCGCTTGACGTTGGCCTTCTCGAGCAGGATGACGCGCGCCTTGGGGTTTTTCACCTTGGCCTTGTAGGCCGCCATCGGTCCGGCGGTGCCGCCGCCGATGACCAGGACGTCGCATTCGACTTCCGAAAGTCCGCTGGAAATATCGCCCATCATCGTATCCGTGATCCCCTGTCGAACCGTTCGCCGCGCTGGCGCTGCTACGGTTGAGCCTGTGGCAGCCGGCCGTCCCTGTCAGTCAAGCAATTGCCAAACCGGCGTCTATGGCGAGCGTATGCCGGAGTGGGACAGCGAACAGGCAACTAATTGACCGACCGCCGACTGCAGTCGCCGCATGATGGTCGTCTTCACGCATCATCGGGGCGAGGATGACGGTCGCGGCGGTCTCCAGCGAAGCTTCGACTTGGTCGACGGATCACGGCAGCCTGGACCGGGCGACGCTTGCGGCGCTGTTTAAGTCGGGCCAATTGCAACCGACCGGCATCGTGCGCGCGGTGTACGCGCGGATGCGCGCCTGCGATGCGACCGGCATCTGGATTACGCTCGTGCCGGAGGCCGACGCTTTGGCAGCGGCCGGCGCGCTGGAAGCGCTGATTCCACCGCGAAGCGGACCCGATCAAATGCCGCTCTACGGCCTGCCGTTCGCGGTCAAGGACAATATCGATGTCGCCGGGCTGCCAACGACGGCCGCCTGTCCCGACTTCGCCTATAGGCCGCCACAGTCCGCACCCGCTGTCGCCGCCTGCCAAGCCGCCGGCGCGATCCTGGTCGGCAAGACGAATCTGGACCAATTCGCGACGGGGCTGGTCGGTACGCGTTCGCCATACGGATCATGCAGCTCGGCGTTCGACGCCCGGTATATATCAGGTGGCTCGAGTTCGGGATCGGCGGTCGCGGTTGCGCGCCAGATGGTTAGCTTTGCCCTTGGCACCGATACTGGCGGCTCCGGGCGCATTCCGGCCGGCTATAACGACGTCGTCGGCCTCAAGCCGACGCGGGGGATCGTCAGCACGACGGGGCTCGTTCCGGCCTGCCGCTCACTCGATTGCGTTTCGATTTTCGCGTTGCGCGCCGCGGACGCAAGCGCGGTCCTGCACGTCATGCGCGGCTACGGGGCGCCGGACGAATATTCCCGCCCGGAGTTTGCAACCAGCCGCTTCGGGGATGAATGGCCTCGAACCGGGTTCCGTTTCGGCGTCCTGGCACCGCGGGACCGGGAGTTTTTCGGCCTTGACGAGAGCGCCCGACACTACGCCGCGGCGGTCGAACGGCTTGCCAAGATGGGCGGCATCCCGGTCGAGATCGACTTTTCTCCGTTTCGCGAGGCGGGCCAGCTACTCTTCAGCGGCCCCTGGATTGCGGAGCGTTATGGCGACCTTGCCGATTTCGTTGCCACCCATCCGGACAGCCTCTTGCCGGTCACACGGCAAATCCTCGAAGCCGGTGCGCGCGTCTCCGGCGCCGCGGTATTCAGAGCACAACACCGACTTCGGCAATTGCTCCGCGAGACGCGAGAGCAATTGGCGGAGATGCTATTTCTCGTCGTGCCGACGGCGCCGCGACCATACACCCATGCCGAGGTCACCGCCGATCCGATCGGCACGAACAGCCAGGTCGGCCACTATTCCTATTTCGTCAATCTGCTCGATTTCTGCGCGCACGCCGTCCCGAATGGTCGATTGCTGAACGGGATGCCGACGGGTATCACGCTGATTGCGCCGGCGGGCAACGATGACACCTTGGCCTCGCTCGCTGCATCCTATCAAGAACGTGTCACTATGTCGCAGGGCGCCGTCACCGACGTCTGACACCGATCGCACGGCATCGCGGTGCTCGAATGCCATCGGCTGAGACGTTTCAGCCCGTTGCGATTGATCGCCGTGCGCCGCTATTGGCAATTAGTTGCTTTCGCACTGCAACAAACGCCGTGCATCGTCCAACGACGCCGCAACGCGTGCGCTTTGCAGGAGATTCCACAGTGAAATCATTGTCCGTATTGATCGCAGCCGTGGTCGCGTCGCTCGTCAGCGCGGTCCCGGCCGACGCCGCAGAGACGATGAGCGCCCATCTCGCGCAGAATCTCTCGCCGATTTCGGGCGTCGTCCTGGTGGCGGAGAAGGAAGGCTTCTTCACCAAGCACGGCCTCGACATCAGTATCAGCAACTTCACGAGCGGCAAACAGTGCCTCGACACGGTGATGGGCGGTGCCGCCGACATTGCAACGACGGCGGAGACGCCGTTCACGGCGGCCATGCTTGCGAACCAGCCCGTCGCGTTCCTCGCACGCATGGAATATTCCGACGACAACATGCTGACCGCCGTGGCGGCGCACATCAACAAGTTCGCCGACCTGAAAGGCAAGCGGATCGGCTATACCGCCAGCACCGGCAGCGAAATCACGACGGACATGATTCTCGCAAAGGCAAAGCTGACGCGTGCCGACGTGACAATGATCAATCTGCGGCCGCAGGACATGGTTTCGGCGCTCGCAACCGGCAGCATCGATGCCTACGACACCTGGGAGCCGCATATCTACGACGGCAAGAAAGCGCTTGGCGCCAAGGTCAAAGGATTGAGCGCCGCAGGCATCTATTCGGAGACCTTCAACATCGCGGTCACACAGAATTATCTCAAGACGCACGAGAAGCTGCTTGAGAAATTCCTCGCCGCGATGATCGATGCCGAGGCATGGATGAAGGCGCACCGCACGGCGGCGATTGCGGACGTCGCCGACACGGTGGGCATGAAACCGGCCGACCTGGCGCCGATCTGGAATGGCTATGTCTATCACGTCGCTTTGGACCAGAAGCAGATTGGCATCCTGACGCTGAACACGAATTGGCGGCTCAGGACCGGCAATCATCCGGTCGGCGTGACCAAGATGCCTGATCTGGCCAAATTCGTGTTCCCGGCCCCGCTACGCGCAGTCGCAGCCGATCGGGTGACGTTGGCCGCCGGGTGGAACGTCTCGTCGCGATAATCCGGTCGCGTTTGGCGCGGTAGCGGTAAATGGCGGCTCGTGCGCGTGAAAACAGAGCCGGCATTTACCGGTTGTTGCGGGTCATATCGATCCCGCTCTTTTTCGGCGCTTGGGAGCTCGTCTCGCGCTCCGGCGTCGTAAACGAGTTTCTCTTTCCGCCGCCGTCGGTTATCGCCCAAGCGCTCTTCGACTGGGGAATGCACGGTCAGCTCGTGCTCGACATCGCGATGAGCGTGTCGCGGGTGGTCGTCGGCTATATCATTGGCGCGACTGCCGGCGTGGCGGTCGGCATCGCGACGGCCCGATATCCGGCCTTGTCGAGTTTGCTGACGCCGGTGTTTCAGATCCTGCGGCCGATCCCGCCAATCGCCTTGGTGCCGATCGTCATCCTCTGGCTCGGACTTAACGAGCCCGGCAAGTACTTCCTCATCCTGTGGGCGGTTTTCTTCACCGTATGGATATCGGCGCATCTGGGCGTGCAGCGGGTCGATCCGTTGCTGATCCGCGCTGCGCAGGCCCTTGGCACGCCGGAACACCGCATGCTGCGCGAGCTGCTGCTGCCGGGCGCCCTGCCCTACATCTTCGTCGGGCTGCGAACGTCGCTTAGCGTGGCGTTTTACACGCTGGTCGCCGCCGAGTTGGCCGGCGCGTTCGCCGGCGTCGCTTATCGGATCGATATCGCTCACGAAAACCTGCGAATTGGCCTGATGATGGCGGGCCTCGTCGTTCTTGGCGTTATATCCGCGTGCTTGGATCTCGCCTTCGAAGGATGGGCGCGGCATGCGATGAAGTGGCGCTGATGTCCGGCCCGCTGGACATCGCCCTCTGCACGACGCAGGGACAAGACGTGCCCGGCCCTATCGTGCCAGATGCGGCGCCGGCGCCGGCACGCGGCTCTATCGCGATCGATAACCTGAGCGTCATCTTCGGCCAGCCCGACAAAGAATTTCTCGCGGTGGACCGTGTGTCATTCGGCATCAAACCCGGCGAGTTCGTCTGCATCGTCGGACCGTCCGGCTGCGGAAAATCGACGATCCTGAACGCCGTTGCCGGCTTCGAGGCGCCGACTGAAGGCATGGTCACGCTCGATGGCGCAGCCATCACGAAGCCGGGCGCCGATCGCGGCATGGTGTTCCAACAACCCGGTCTGTTTCCCTGGAAGTCGGTCCGCGCCAACGTGGCCCATGGTCCGCGCATGGCCGGCCGCTCGGATCGCGAGGCGTATCGCCTCGCGGATCAGTATCTCGAGATGGTCGGACTGGCGCGATTTGCCAGCAACTACCCGAAGACTCTGTCGGGCGGCATGCAACAGCGCGTGGCGATCGCGCGCGCCCTGGTCAATCGACCGAGCGTGCTGTTGATGGACGAGCCATTCGGCGCACTCGATGCGCAGACGCGCGCGATGATGCAGGAGACGCTCCTGCGCATCTGGGCGGACATCAGGGCAACGGTCATATTCGTCACGCACGACATCGACGAGGCGATCTTCCTAGGCGATCGCATTCTCGTCATGAGCGCCTCACCGGGGCGCATCATCTTGGATATTCCGGTCACGCTCGGACGTCCGCGGTCGGCGGACATCAGTCTCGATCAGGCATTCCTGTCGATCAAAAAGAGTTGCCTCGACATCATCCGCCACGAAAGCCTCTTGGCCTTCGAGCGCCAGACCTGATGTTCCGGAACGTTGCGAGCGCGCCCGCCCGCCTGTTCAGCCTAAGACCGAATTAAGCCTACAGTCGAAAAGAAGGAACGCCGATCCATGACCGAGCTTTACGAGCTTTCCGCCGCGGCACTGGCGACGAAGATCCGTGGCGGTGAAAGCTCGGCGACCGAGGTAGCTCGGTCCTGTTGCGACCGCATCGAGACAGCGGACCCGGACGTGAAGGGCTTCGTGCACTACGACCGTGCGGCGGCGATGACGCAGGCGCAACGGCTGGATGCAGGCGAACCGCGCGGTCCGTTGCAAGGCGTGCCCATCGCCGTCAAAGACACGATCGATGTCGCCGGTTTCGTCTGCTCCTGGGGTTCGCCGATCCATGCGCGCCGCGTGCCATCGCACGATGCACTGGTCGTGCAACGGCTGCGCGAAGCCGGCGCCGTCATCGTCGGCACCACCGTTTCCACCGAATACGCGATTGCGCGCGCGGGGCCGACACGCAATCCATACGATCTCGCCCGGACGCCCGGTGGTTCGTCGAGCGGTTCGGCTGCGGTCGTCGCCGCCAACATGGTCCCAATATCCGTTGGAACCCAGACGCTCGGTTCGATCGTACGTCCATCGACCTACTGCGGTCTCTACGGCTACAAGCCGTCCGTCGGAACGATCAGCACGAACGGCGTGATGCCGTTGACGCCGGTCTTCGACGCGGTCGGTCCGCTGGCGCGCTGCCTCGACGATATCCAGCTCTTCAACGCGGCGTTATCGCTTGCAAGTGGCGATACCCCCGAGCGGCGACCGGAGGGCGGGACACCGGTCTTGCAAATCACCGGTCCCTACGAGGAGCGCATCGAGCCGGCGACGGCGGCGGCGCTGCACGAGGCCGCGACGGCGCTGGTTGCGGCGGGCTATCCCGTGACATCGCATGCACTGCCGAGCCGGTTCAAATCGGTCACGGAATGCTTCGAAACCATCGTCTTCCGCGACATGGCCAGAGCGCACGGCCGCGATCGCGACGAGCACGGCGATATGATGAGCGATCGATTCCGCGAGATCATCGATCGCGGCCGAACCGTGAACGAGAGCCAATATCGCGCGGCGCTGGCCGACCGGCAATTCTATCGCGAACACCTCGACACGGCGCTTGGCGAAAATGGAATCGTCCTGGCGCCGGCGACCGATGGCGTCGCGCCGGCTTTTTCCGAACGGTCCGGCGACCAGAAGATCCAGAGTCTGTGGAGTGTCGTCGGCTATCCGGCGCTCGCTGTGCCGTGCCGACCGGTCGACGAGCTGCCGATCGGCATCCAGCTTGCCTCGCGACATAACCGCGATGCGGCGATCCTGGCAATGGGGCGCGTTCTCGAAGCCAATCTGGGGCATCAGGACGCGACCGGGATATCGAAGCACCGCAAATCCGCGAAAGGCTGAAGGCGGCACCGTCACGCCGCCAACTATGGGGGCGACATTGCTTCGATCATGAGCGTCACGATCGTTGAAAACGTCGTCTACGGCTCGGTGCTCGGCGCCGGACTGGTCGCCGATATTGCGTTTCCGCCGCGGCGGCGGGACGTGCCGGCAATCATTTCCGTTCATGGCGGTC
>DATLUT010000064.1:0-4155 GCA_035532975.1 Allostellaceae bacterium | reverse complement strand
GGCACTTCGACACCGGCGCGGCCGAGCGACCAGATGCGGCGATAGAGCGCTGCGAGCGTGCCGATCTCCTGGCCGGCTACCGATACGAGGAGGTCGCCGACCCGCAGATCGGCGCGCCGCGCCGGGCCATCATTGGCGAGTCCGGCGATCACGACGCGGTCTTCGATTTCGGTCGCATAAAAGCCGAGCCATGGACGCGGCGGCTTGTTGGCCCGGCCGAGCGTCAGCAGGTCGTCGTAGATCGGCTTCAGCAAATCGATCGGCACGTTCATGTTGAGATGTTCGGCGCGACCGTTCTCGCGCGCCTGCTGCAGGTGCAGCGAGCCGATGCCGATCAGCCGCCCGGCGGCATCAAGCACCGCCGCGCCACCCCAGTTGGGATGCGCCGGCGCGGTAAACAGCGCCTCATCGAGCAGGTATTCCCAATAGCCGGCGAATTCCTGTTTGACGGCGATATGCGCCGCGAGCGAACGGGCACGGCCGCCGGCGCCCCCGACAACGACGTCGTCATCGACGCGCGCCGCCGCCGATTGCCCGAGCGGCACGGCCGGCAGGTCGAGCCGGCCCAGCGCCTGCACCAGACCGAAGCCGGTCTCCTGGTCGTAGGCGACGACGTGACCCGGCAGGGCGCGGCCGTCGCCGGTGTTGAGCCACAGGCTTTCGGCCTCGGTGACGAGATAGCCGATGGTGAGGACGATGCCGTCTTCGCGGATGACCACGCCGTTGCCGGCCCGTTCGGTGCCGAGAGTCTGCGCCGTGAAGGCATCCTCGGGCACCGTGGCGCGCACGCCAACCACGGCGGACAACGCACGGTCCAGGTCATACGCGTAGTCGGCCGGGTTTGGCCGCGACTGGCGCGGCATTTCCCACTCGGTTTCCGCCATGCTGCCTCGTCCGCGACACCTCGTCAGAATATACCAGCGACCACTGGGACGCGACCGGCCGGGTTATTCTTCGCCGGCCGGTGCAGTATGGCGCAGGCGCTTCAAGCGGCCGTGCACGCGCTTGTCCTCGACGCGCCTGCGCACCGCGGCAAGCGACGGCCCAATCGGCAGGCGCGGCTTCGGCTTGAACGCGGCGCGGCACAACAGATCGCTCAGCCGCGCGCGCGCGTCGGCGCGATTGCGCTCCTGCGAGCGGAAGCGCTGGGCGGTAATGACGAGCACGCCATCGCGGCGCAGCCGCTTGCCGGCGACGGTCTTGAGACGGCGGCGGATATGGTCGTCGATGCCATCCGCGCGATTGAGATCGTAGTGCAGCTTGACCGCGGTCGACTGCTTCTGCACGGCTTGGCCGCCGGGGCCCGACGCAAGAATGAAATCCTCTTCGACTGCACGCTCGTCGATAATGACCGGAGCCTGGCGCAAACGTCGCGAACGCTGGGACGCTCTCATCGCGATTCCTTGGTCTCTGCCTCCGGCGGAAAGCCCGGCGGCGGCACCGCCAGAGATCGATCGGGTAGTTCCGCCGCACGCCACCCGCCGCCCAAATTCTCGACCAGTAGCACACTCGCGTTCAAGCGGCTTTGCAAGACGTTGAGTGCGGTCTGGCGGTCGCCGAGAGCGGTCGTCTCGACCGTAACCACGCTCGTATAGTCAACGGTGCCGGCACGGTATTGGTTCAGGATCAGGCGCTCGGCTTCGCTCGCCGCCGCAACCGCGGCGTCCTGGACCTTCGCCTGGTCTTGCAGGACCTTGAGCGCCGCGAGGTTATCCTCGACGCCCTGGAACGACGTCAGCACCGCCTGGCGGTAATTCGCCACCGCCTCGTCGTAGGCGGCACGCGCGGCGGCGACCTTGGCGGTGGTGAGCCCGCCATTGAACACGTTCGCGGCGATCTGCGGCCCGAACGACCAGGTGACGCTGGACGCGTGCAGCAGCGTGTCGAGCATGGTGCTGGCGACGCCATAGCTGCCGGTGAGCGTCAGCGTCGGAAAATAGCCGGCCACCGCGACGCCGATCTGGGCGTTGGCCGCCGCCATCTGCCGCTCGGCCTGGGCGACAGTGGGATTGCGCTCGAGCAGGGTCGACGGCACACCCGCCGGCACCACCGGCACCTGCAACGCGAGCGGCGCCGGTATCGGCGTCAGCGCGAACGCGGCCGGCGGCTTGCCGACGAGCACGGCGATCGCGTGCTCGAGTTGTGCCCGTGCCACACCGAGCGCCACCATCTGCGAGCGCGCGTTCTCGAGCGTCGCCTGGGCCTGCGCCATATCCGATTTCGCGGCATTGCCGGCGACATATTTGTTCCGGGTGATGCGGAGCTGCCGCGTATAGGCCGCGACGGTAGCCTCAAGCAGCTGCCGCTGCGCGTCGTTGATGCGCAGCTGCAAATAATCCTGCGCCAGCGTCGATTCTGCCGAGAGCCGCGCGGCGGCAAGCTGCGCCGCATCGGCTTGCGCGGTAGCGGTGGCGCTCTCAACGGTGCGGCGGACCTGACCCCACACGTCGATGACCCAACTGGCGTCGACCGGCAGGCTGAAATCGTTGCGGATCCGGCCGCCGCCGAACGATCCAGTGGAAGGCTTGGACCGCGTCATCGCCGGATCGATGCCGAGCGATGGGAAATAGCCGGCGCGGTTCTCGGCGACGATGGCGACTGCTTGGCGATAGGCCGCTTCGACCGCCTTCAGATTCTGGTTCGAAACCGTCACCTGCCGCTCGAGCCCGTCGAGCACGGGATCGTCATAGATCGACCACCACGGCTGGCTCGAGGCGGCGGCCTTCGGCTCCGCCGGCTTCCAGCCAGCGTTTTCCTTGTAGGCCGCAGGGGTCTCGGCCGGCGGCCGCTGGTAATCGGGGCCGACGGAACAGGCCCCGACGAGCATCGCAAGCAAGAAAGCACCGGCGCGGCGCATGCTCATTCTCCCGGCGCCGGTGCGCCGCCCGGCACGCGCACCGCGCGGCGGCTCCATTGCCGCTGGCCCCACAAGCGGAAGCGGTCGAGATAGAGGTAGATCACCGGCGTCGTGTAGAGCGTCAGCAGTTGGCTGACCATCAGACCGCCGACGATGGCGAGGCCGAGCGGCCGGCGCAGCTCGCCGCCTTCGCCGGCACCAATGGCGAGCGGCACCGCACCGAGCATCGCCGCCATCGTCGTCATCATGATCGGCCGGAAGCGCATCAGGCACGCCTGAAAGATTGCGTCGCGCGAGGAGAGACCGAGGTTGCGCTCGGCCTCGAGCGCAAAGTCGATCATCATGATGGCGTTCTTCTTGACGATACCGATCAAGAGGATGACGCCGATGAGCGCGATGATGCTGAATTCGCTGTGGAACAGCATCAGCGCCAGCACCGCGCCGACGCCCGCCGACGGCAGCGTCGAAAGGATCGTGATCGGGTGGACATAACTCTCGTAGAGCATGCCGAGAACGATATAGACGGCGGCCAGGGCGGCGACGATGAGGAACGGCTCGGCGGCGAGCGACTGCTGGAAGACCTGGGCGGTGCCCTGGAAGCTGCCGAGGACGTTCGACGGCACGCCCAGCTCGAGCATCGTCCGATTGATGATCGAAGCCGCCTGGCCCAGGGCCACGCCCGGCGCCAGATTGAACGAGATCGTCGACGCGACTGAAAGTCCCTGGTGATTGACCGCGAGCGGCGTCGTGCCGGGCTGGAAGCCGGCGAACGCCGAGAGCGGTACCATGGTCTCCTTCGCCGTGCTGACGGCCGTGCCGGTCGATGCCGGACCGTGGCCCGTCGCCGTGATCGAATTGGTCGCGAGATTACGCGCCGCGTCGGCGGCCACTGCAGCGGCTTTGCTGCTCTGACCCTTGAGCACGACGGTACCGGCAACGGCGTTGGTCGCCTGCGTGCCGCCGACCGCGCCGCCGGCAGTGCTGACGTAAAGGGCCTTCAGCGCCGCCGGGCTCTGCCAGAATTGCGGCGCCACCTCCATGATGACGTGGTACTGGTTCAGCGGATTGAAGATGGTCGACACCTGCCGCTGCCCGAAGGCGTCGTAAAGCGTGTTGTCGACGGCGCTGACGCTGAGTCCAAGACGCGCCGCGGTCGCGCGGTCGATTGCCAGATCCGCCTCGAGCCCCTTGTTCTGCTGGTCGGAACTGACGTCCCGGAGCTGCGGGACCTTCTCCAACGCCGCCGTGATCTTGGGGACCCACTCGTCGAGTGCCCGCAGATCGTCGCTGCGCAACGT
>DATLUT010000063.1:0-10018 GCA_035532975.1 Allostellaceae bacterium | reverse complement strand
GGTGCCGCCGGATACCGGCGCATCGAGATAGGCGATACCCCGCGCAGCAAAGCGCCGGGCATGGTCACGGGCTAGCTCGGGCGGTGCCGAGCTCATGTCGATGACAAGGCTGCCCGGCTGCACGGAAACCGCCGCACCCTGGGGGCCGAATAGCACCGACTCAACTGCCGACCCGTTCGCCAGCATGGTGATGAGCACGCTCGCGCCGCCGGCCGCGGAGGCGGGCGTCGCAGCAATCATGGCGCCTTGCGGTGCCAGCGAGTCGGCCTTGACCCGGTCGCGATTCCACACCGTCAGTGAGAATCCGGCGGCAAGGAGGTTACGCACCATCCGGCTTCCCATCAGGCCAATTCCAAGAAACGCAACCTGTGATGAGCTCTTCATTTTTCTTCTCTTTTCCAGTGGCTTAGAACGCAACATCTCATGTGGAAAACAGGGACAAAGCCGACGCCTCGTTAACCAAAAACTTACCATTCCAATCGGAGTCTCCCGTTGCGGCCAGAACGGCCGACTCGTAAGGGGAGAATCCGATGCACGATACAACGATGGCCCGACTCGATCCGACATGGAAGCCTTGGTCGGTTCCGCGCGTGGTCAAGCGCTCAGCCCAGGCACGCAGCCTAGCCGCCCGAACCAGCTTGCTCGAAAGGTGGACGGTATGGCGCCGGCCGACAGCCTTTCAGCGCTGTCTCGCGATCCACATTCTCAATACCACCGAATCGGCTAACGACTCGATGCCGACCAGCGACGCCGCGTAACCGGCTAGTCGTCGGCGTGCTGGCGGAGCTGCATCAGCGGCCGTCCGGTGTCGTCGATAAAGCCGCCACCCTTGAGGGCATCCAATGTGCTGGCGAAGTGCGCGGCGGTTCCGGCTCGCCCCGCGCCCTCGAGCCAGTTCTGATCAAGTAGCGAGGCGAGGGCGGGGTGACCGAGCTCGGCCTCCCACAGGATCCCGAGCAGCGAAGCCATCGCCTCTTCGTGCTCGCGCGCCAAGCCGAACAGGCTCTGAGCCCGGCCGGCGCGCTCACGGTCGCCGGTCTCCGGTCCCGGTCCCAGGCCGAAATCAACCAGCCCGCGCCGCTCAGGCGCGGCGAGCTGATAATGCGCAACTTCGTGCAATAGAACGTAAGCTTCAGTTCCGCTACGCAGCACCGAACCATCCCAGGACACATCGAGTTGCGGCGCACCGGGCTTAGTGCCGATGCAAAACTTTGCTATAAGATCAATAGATTCAGAGTGATTATTAAGAGATTTTTTGCCATCTGCGCGGGCGCCGTCGGCCGCTGGCGCGATCCGCTTAAACACTCCGCGAACAAAGCCAGCCGGTAGGGACTCGGCAAAGACGGTGAGTGTCGTTTCAAGCCGATCGGTGGCAAGTGGGGTCAGAATCATGGCAATAGGACAGCAATTGGGCTCGCCCAACTACACGAGCCGCTCCGCGATTTCAAAGGCGATATTGAGCCGCCAGATACTCAAGCCGCCGAATGGAACGCATGGGGCGCACGGCCGACAAGGGGCGTGATCCCCACGGTCGACTCGGCGTGAGCCGCCATGCTCCGAGCGGTGTCGCGTTGCAGCGGTACGGCGGAGCGAACCAGATAGCGCGCATGACGGGGTGCATGGCGCTCGACGATCGTGACGTCCATGCCGGCGCGATGCAGCCGGTCACGCAAGGCGACGGCATAGCCGCGCAAATCGTACGCGCCGAACTGTACCCAATATGCACCGGCGACGTCGGCTGCTGGCCTGCTCGCGGGCAATTTGGCGACGATCGGCTGTGCCAACGCGGCTCCGTCGCCGCGGTGAATCAACGGCACGATGCCGAACCGAGCCGTCGCGGTCTTGGCGCTCGCTGCCGCGCCGGCGCGATCCGTTGTCGCTGCCGATCGCACGCTGAAATAGACGCGGCCAGCCGCGCCGCGGACTCGCTTGATCTCGGCCCTGACCCCTGCGGCGCCAAGCCGTTCGACGAGCTTTGCGGCATAGAGCACGCCGCGATAGGCACCGTACTCGACCCAATAGGGCGGCTTGATTGCGTCGACCGGCGCCGGTGCATTGCGGCTCGCGGTTGGATTGACCTGCGTGAGCGTCGGTGGAGGCGGAATGGCAACGCTCTTAAGCGCCGGCTGCGGAGCCGGCGCAACGGACGGTGCGGCGACCACCGATGGCGCAGTGGTTGGCGAAGTGGCCACAATGGCCGGCGCTGGGTGCATCGTCGCGGGCCGGAACGCGTCGATATACACTGCGCCGTAGACGCCCAGAACGAGAGCGAACAGCACTGCCATGAGCAGGGCGGCGCCGATGGCACCACCGAAGCGCGATGCGGTCTGGGACGATGGACTGTCCACTCTGCCGGCGACCTCCTCGCGTGCCACCACAAGCGCGGGCGGCGGAACACAAAAAATTTATCATGTGGCGGTCAACCGACCTACGTCGAAAGCCGCAGAAATCTGCCGCGAATCGTCCCCAACCCTGTTGATTACGTGGATAACTCTGGCCGGCAACATTCCGGCGAGCGCGCCGCGCGATGACGCGGCCGTTTTCGGCTGTTGACGGGCCCCGAAAAGACGAGTCGATAAACGAATCGAAACCATGTCGAGTGGTCCATCGTCCCACCGTAGTCACAGCGGCCCCGGCGGCCCGGTTGGGCGTTCCACGGCGGTTCCCGCCGACTTCGGATGGCGCCAAAAACCTCACTTTTGCTAGGGCCAGCTTTGCACCGGGGTGGTGTTGCACCCCCGAATGCATTGATGCAGAGTGTCGCCCCCGTGGGCCCGTTGTCCCGTTTTATTGGGATAGTGCGTCGGGCGTGAGGAGCGCGCGATGGCGTTGAGAACGGCCGGAGGGCATGGCATTGCGGATAATGCGCAGGCGGAGCGGTTGCGCGATCTAGCGCGTCGCTGCCGCGACCTCGCCGAATTGACTGCGGTGCCGGAGGTGGTCCGTGAGCTTGAGCGGATCGCGCGGACGCTCGAGGACGAGGCCGGATCGGGTGAGGAGGCGTGACGGCGGCGCGGTAACGCGTAGCCGGGCAAGAGTTAGGGAGTTTCGTCGTTGCTGCCGACCGATACGCGCTCGCCCGATTACTTCCATAAAGTCGTCGACTGCCAGTGGGCCTGTCCGGCGCACACGCCGGTGCCGGAATACATCCGGTTAATCGCGGCAGGCCGCTACACCGACGCCTACATGGTCAACTGGAAATCGAACGTATTCCCGGGGATTCTTGGTCGCACCTGCGACCGTCCGTGTGAACCCGCCTGCCGACGTGGCCGCGTCGAGAAGGAGCCGGTCGCGATTTGTCGCCTGAAACGCGTCGCCGCCGACAACAAGAACGATGTTCGCGCGCTGCTGCCGAAGGCGCCGGCGACGGCCAACGGCAAGCGCGTCGCGTTGGTCGGCGCAGGGCCCGCCTCGCTCACGGTGGCGCGCGACCTTGCGCCGCTCGGCTATCGTGTCGTGATCTTCGACGGTGATCCGAAGGCGGGCGGTATGATTCGCACGCAGATTCCACGTTTCCGGCTGCCGGAAAGCGTGATCGACGAAGAGGTCGACTACATCACCGGCATCGGCGGCATCGAGTTGCGCCTCGAACGGCGCATCGACAGCATGAAGGCGCTGCTTGCCGAGGGCTTCGACGCGATTTTCGTCGGCTCGGGCGCGCCGCGCGGCCGCGAGCTCGACATTCCCGGGCGCAAGGAGGCCGCCGGCAACATCCATATCGGCATCGATTGGTTGTCGTCGGTGTCGTTTGGCCATGTCGGCAAGATCGGCAAGCGCGTCATCGTGCTTGGCGGCGGCAACACCGCGATGGATTGCTGCCGCACCTCGCGGCGTCTGGGCGGCGAGGACGTGAAGGTGATCGTGCGATCGGGCTTCGAGGCGATGAAGGCGTCGCCCTGGGAAAAGGAAGACGCGATCCACGAGGACATACCGATCCTCAACTTTCTCGTGCCCAAGGAATTCACCCACACGAGCGGCAAGCTCACCGGCGTCGTGTTCGAGAAGGTGAAGGCCGAGCGCGACGCCAAGGGCCGGCGCAAGTTGGTGTCGACCGGCGAGCCCGACCAGCGTTTCGAATGCGACGACGTGCTGGTCGCGATCGGCCAGGAAAACGCGTTTCCTTGGATCGAGCGCGGTATCGGCATCGAATTCGACGAATGGGGCATGCCCAAGGTCAATCCGAAGACCATGGCCTCGAGCCATCCCAAGGTGTTCTTCGGCGGCGATGCCGCTTTCGGACCCAAGAACATCATCTGGGCAGTGGCGCACGGCCACGATGCGGCGATCTCGATCGACAAGCTGCTGAACGGCGAGGATCTCACCAAGCGGCCGCCGCCCGAGGTCAACCTGACCAGCCAGAAGATGGGCATCCACGAGTGGAGCTACGACAACGCGATCTCGAACGACTTGCGTTACCGCGTGCCGCTGCGCGAGAAGAATGTCGCGCTCAAGGACGTGCGGCTCGAGGTCGAGCTGGGCTTCGACCAGAAGCTCGGTTATCTCGAGGCCGAGCGCTGCCTCAATTGCGACGTCGAGACAGTGTTCACCGCGCCGCTTTGCATCGAATGCGACGCCTGTGTCGACATTTGTCCGGTCGATTGCATCACCTTCACCGAGAACGGCGATGAGACCGATCTGCGCCAGCGCCTCAACCAGCCGGCGCGCAATTTCACACAAGACCTCTACGTCTCAGGCACGCTCAAGACCGGCCGCATCATGGCGAAGGACGAGGACGTCTGCCTGCATTGCAGCCTATGCGCCGAACGCTGTCCTACCGGCGCGTGGGACATGCAGAAATTCCTCTTGGACATGACACTCGCCGGGCCCGCATGCCGCAGCCGATAACCAGCACCAACGACTTCGTCGTCAAGTTCGCTAACGTCAACGGCTCGGGCTCGGCTTCAGCCAACCTGCTCTTCGCCCGGTCGATCCTGCGCATGGGCGTGCCGGTGGCGACACGCAACATCTTCCCGTCCAACATCCAGGGACTGCCGACGTGGTACGAGGTGCGCGTCAGCGCCACCGGCCATCTTGGACGGCGCGGCGGCGTCGACTTCATGGTGGCAATGAACCCGCAGACTTGGGCGCAGGACGTCGCGTCGATCGATCCCGGCGGCTATCTGTTCTACGATTCGACAAAGCCGATGCCGCCGTCGAAAGTCCGCGACGACATCACCGTCATCGGCATGCCGCTGACCGAGATCTGCAACAACGCCTATTCTGATCCGCGCCAGCGCCAGCTGTTCAAGAACATCATCTACGTCGGTGCGCTCGCTGCGCTGCTCGGCATGGATGTCACGGCGATCGAGCAGCTGATCGGCGAGCAGTACAAGGGCAAGGAAAAGCTCTTCGGGCCGAACCGCGATGCGCTCCATATGGGGCACGACTATGCTGTGCAGCAGCTGAAGCCGATCGGCCTCAAGGTCGCGCGCAGCGACTCGGTCGGCGACCGCATCTTCATCGACGGCAATTCGGCGGCGGCTCTTGGTGCGGTCTACGGCGGTGCCACGGTTGCCGCCTGGTATCCGATCACGCCCTCGACCTCGATGGCCGAGGCCTTCCAGCGCTATTGCCGGCGCTATCGCGTCGATCCGGCGACGCAGAAAAGCCGCTACGCCATCATCCAGGGCGAAGACGAGCTTGCATCGATCGGCATCGTCATCGGCGCCGGCTGGAATGGCGCGCGCGCCTTCACATGCACGTCGGGTCCCGGCATCTCGCTGATGCAGGAATTTCTGGGCCTGGCGTACTTCGCCGAGATTCCGTCCGTGGTGTTCGACGTGCAGCGGGCCGGGCCGTCGACGGGCATGCCGACGCGCACGCAGCAGGCCGATATCCTTTCCGCCGCGTACGCGTCGCACGGCGACACCAAGCACGTTCTGCTGTTCCCGGAAGATCCGCACGAATGCTTCGAATTCGGCGCGCTCGCGTTCGATCTCGCCGATCGTCTACAGACGCCGGTCTTCGTCATGCTCGATCTCGACATCGGCATGAACGAGTGGCTGTGCAAGCCTTTCCGGTGGGACGATCGCCGCATGCTCGACCGCGGCAAGGTGATGACCGCCGCCGATCTCGACGCCGGCAAGGAGTTTGGCCGCTATCTCGACGTCGATGGCGACGGCATTCCCTATCGGACCTATCCCGGCACACATCCGAACAAGGGCGCGTATTTCACGCGCGGCACCTCGCGCGACCGGTATGCGCGGTACACCGAGGACGGCGCCGCCTACGTCGACAACATGCAGCGGCTCCTACGCAAATTCGAGACCGCGAAGAAGCTGGTGCCACCTGCGGTGCGGACACCGGCGAAGCAGCCGGCCAAATCCGGCGTCATCTATTTCGGCTCGACCTCGGCGGCGATGCGTGAATCGCTAGCGGCGCTCGAAGCGCAGGGTATCCAGCTCGACGCGCTGCGCGTGCGCGGTTTTCCGTTCGGACCCGAGGTGATCGAATTCGTCGCCTCACATGAGCGGGTTTTCGTCGTCGAGCAGAATCGCGACGCTCAGTTGCGCACGCTGCTGCTGACGGAGGGCGGCATCGATCCGGCTAAGCTGTTGCCGGTGTTGCACTATGACGGAACGCCGATTACCGAGCGCTTCATCAGTGACTCGGTCGCCGGCCTGCTGCGCGCCGCCAAACCCCTGAGGGAAGTGGCATCATGACCTATCTCGCCAAGCCCAAGCTGCACCACCCGGCGCTGCCGAAAAACAAGCTTGGCTTCACCCGGCGCGATTATGAAGGCGCGGTGTCGACGCTATGCGCCGGCTGCGGCCATGATTCGATCAGCGCCGCGATCATCCAGTCCTGTTTCGAGCTCGCGCTGCCGCCGCATCGCATCGCCAAGTTGTCGGGCATCGGCTGCTCGTCCAAGACGCCGGCCTATTTCCTCGGCGTGTCGCACGGATTCAACTCGGTGCACGGTCGTATGCCGTCGGTGCTGACCGGCGCAAATCTCGCCAATCGCGATCTGATCTATCTCGGCGTCTCGGGCGACGGCGACAGCGCCTCGATCGGCCTCGGCCAGTTCGCGCACGTGCTGCGCCGCGGCGTCAACATGGTCTACATCGTCGAGAACAACGGCGTGTACGGGCTGACCAAGGGTCAGTTCTCGGCCACTTCCGACAAGGGCTCGAAATCGAAGCGCGGCGTCCAGAACATGGATGCACCGATCGACATGGTCGGCATGGCGCTGCAGCTCGGCGCAACCTTCGTCGCGCGCAGCTTCTCCGGCGACAAGGAGCAGCTCGTGCCGCTGATCATGGCGGCGCTGCGGCATCACGGCGCAGCCTTCATCGACGTGATCAGCCCGTGCGTCGCCTTCAATAACCACGTCGGTTCGACCAAGAGCTTCGACTACGTGCGCGAGCACAACGATGCGGTGAACCGGCTCGACGTGATCGAGGGCCGCGCCGAGATTACGGCCGATTATGCGCCTGGCACGGTGGAAAGCGTCGTGCAGCACGACGGCTCGGTTCTGCGGCTCCGCAAGATCCACGCGGACTACGATCCGCATGATCGCATCTCGGCGATGACCTACCTTCAGGAGCGCCAGGCGGCGGGCGAGATCGTCACGGGCCTGCTCTTCGTCGATCCCGAGGCGCACGACCTCCACGACCACGTCGAGACGGTCGACAAGCCGCTCAACGAGCTGAGCGAGGCTGAGTTGATCCCAGGCAACGAGGCGCTGCAGAAACTCAACGCAAGTTTGCGCTGACCGTTACATTCGCGGCCGGGGCTCGTTCGGGCCATCGGCACATTGCGGTGACAAGTCGCGGACACGGAACGTTAGGCGCGCTGCCGTGTTGTGTGCGGTGATGCATTTCGTTATGACCGGGCAATGGCGACGATCCTACTGACGCGTCACGGCCATGTCGAAGGCATCAAGCCGGAACGCTTTCGCGGACGCCGCGAAACGCCGCTGACCGGTCTCGGCCGGGCGCAGGCACGCGCGGTCGGCGCGCGCATCGCCAAAGGATGGAAGCCGGCCGCGATCTATACCAGCCCGATGGACCGCTGCGTCGAGACCGGCGCGGCAATTGCCGAGGCTTGCGGCATTACCGCCGAACCGATCGCGGCGCTCAACGATCTTGATTATGGCGCGTGGGAATGGCGCACCTGCGATGAAATGCGTGACGCGGAGCCGGCGCTCTTCGCGTGCTGGTTTGCGACGCCGCAGCTCATGCGCTTTCCCGGCGGCGAGTCACTGCAGGATCTGGTCGCGCGTACCGCCGACGCGATCCGGCTTGTCGGCGAGCGGCACCCGCGCGATACGGTGGTGCTCGTCGGCCATGTCAGCGTCAACCGCGCGCTGTTGCTGCAATGCCTTGATATGCCGCTCTCGGCCTATTGGCGGCTCGAGCAGGAGCCGTGCGCGCTCAACGAGATCAGGCTCGTCAACGCGCACGTGCACGTCGTGCGGGTCAACGACGCACACCACATCGAAGGGCTGAAGTAGCCATCCGAGAATTAACGCCGTGTAAGGTTCGTGCCGCCTCGTGCGTTTATCTGGCGTCAGCTCCGGCAGGAAAATGTTGCCCTGTTCACGCCACAAAGCCGACGCAGCATACAGGCGTCGCGCCACGGGGAGACGGTGTGTAAAGGCGAATGCGAGCGGCGCGCGGCGCCCATCGGATGATGAAGCTGTTGAAGATATTGCTCGGTCTGGCGCTGTTCGGCGTCGCGGCTGGCGCGTGCGTGGCGGCGCTGGCGGTGTGGTACTTCGGCCGCGACTTGCCCGACTACCAAGCGCTGGTACATTACAAGCCGCCGGTGGTGACGCGCGTCTACGCGGCCGATGGCCGTCTGATGACGCAATACGCGACGGAGGATCGCATCTTCGTGCCGGTGAGCGCGATGCCGCCGCTGGTGATCCACGCCTTCCTGGCGGCCGAAGACCGTTACTTCTTCACCAATCCCGGGATCAACCCGCTTTCGATCGTCCGAGCCGCGGCGATCGATGTCGTCCGGCTTGCGGAGCACGAGCGGCCGATCGGTGCGTCGACGATCACGCAGCAGGTCGCAAAGAATTTCTTGCTCAACAACAACGTTTCGCTCGTCCGAAAAATCAAGGAAGCACTGGTCGCCATCCGCATGGACCAGGCGATGAGCAAGGAACGCATCCTCGAGCTTTATATCAACGAGATCTATCTCGGCGACGGCAGCTATGGGGTCGCCGCGGCCGCGCTCAACTACTTCAACAAGTCGCTTGACCAGCTCGACGTGCAGCAGGCCGCGTTCCTGGCGGCGCTGCCCAAGGCGCCGGACAACTACAATCCGGTCAGCCATCCGCGCGCCGCGCGCGATCGCCGGAACTGGGTAATCGATCGCATGGCCGATGCCGGATTCATCACGCCGCAGCAGGCGAGCGAGGCGAAGGCCCAGCCGATCGTGCTGCGCCGGCGCGACCCGACGCAGATCGCGCGAGCGCCTTACTTCGCCAGCGAGGTTCGTCGCGAGCTCTTGGAGCGCTACGGTCGAACTAAGGTGTATGAGGGCGGGCTCGCTGTGCGCACCAGCCTCGATCCACGTCTGGAGGCGGATGCAAACCGCGCGCTGCGCGACGCGCTCGAAGCCTACGACCGGCGTCACGGCTGGCGCGGGCCAGTGGCGCATGTCTCACTTGAAGGCGATTGGCAGTCGCGCCTGGCGGTTATTCCGTTGCCTGCCGGCGCGGAGGACATCCATTGGCGGTTGGCCGTGGTGCTGGCGACGCCACCGGACGCGGCGATCATCGGCTTCCCCGACGGGCGTCATGCCGAGATTCCCTATCGCGAGCTCCGCTGGGCGCGGCGGGAGATCAATGCCGACGAACTGGGTCCGGTTCCAGCGACGTCGGCGGCGGCGGTATCGGCTGGAGACGTGGTTTTGGTTGAGCGGTTGGGTGGGTCTGGGAAGGTCTATGGGCTTCGGCAGATACCGGAGGTTTCGGGTGCGCTGGTGGCGCTTGATCCGCATACGGGCCGGGTTTTGGCGATGAGCGGGGGCTTCAGCTATGCGATGAGCCAGTTTGACCGGGCGA
>DATLUT010000062.1:0-8224 GCA_035532975.1 Allostellaceae bacterium | reverse complement strand
GTCGTATTGCAGATGCGGAACACGTTCCAGTGGCACGAGGTGCCGGTGATAGCGTCGGTGTGACCACCCGGATCCATCATGAACACGCCCTTCTCGGAGGCGACCGACGCCATGGCGAGGGCGAGTGCCGAGTTGACGTTGCCGATCAGGAAATTGACCTTGTCGCGGTCGATCAGCTTGCGCGCCTTCTGCACCGCCGTGCCGGCATCGCCGCTGGTCGAATCCTCGATCAGCAGCTCGGCCTTGCGATGGAGGATGCCGCCCTTCTTGTTGATCTGCTCGATCGCGAGCTGGCACCCGATCAGCTCATTCTTGCCGACCGCGGCATACGTGCCGGTGAGCGGATTGTCGAGACCCAGCTTCACGACATCGGCGGCGCGGGCGGAGATGACGAAGGGTGCCGCGACCTGCGCGACGCCAGCGGCAGCCGCGGCCTTCAGGACCGTGCGGCGGCCGATCGTAAACGACTTCGGTTGACTCATCGTTTCACTCCCTGTTGGTGCGATTGCGTTTTGGATTGACGTGGCATCGTCGACCAACTGCCAAGGCAGTCCGTCGCGGCTCTCGTTGAACATCACGGAATGACGAGCTGGCTCGCCCAGCGCGGTCGTACAGCCTCCCCCTCTATTGGCCCTATCACGTTCTTATTCTTGCACCCATCATCCGCAAACCCGGCCAAACCTTCAAGGACTTTCAAGGGCTTTTGCCTCGACGCGCCAAGGCGTCGCACGGCGTTTACATGAATAACGTGTAACGCAACGGGCTCCGATCACGCGATCGCGTGGTATGCCACAAATCTCTGCTCAGATATTCGGCAGCGCTCAGCCGCCGATGAGCAGGAACCGCCGGTTGAGCGGCTGGAGTGGGCGCGCGTTCATCGGGTAGAGGCCGCGGAACGTCGTGATGTCGGCCGACGCCACTTCGACGGGACGCTCGTAGATGTTCCAGTCGACGACTTCGGCGCAGGGCGGCGTCGTCAGCGAGCCTTGGTAGCGATAGATCGCGCTCTTCGCCGGGACCAAAAGGCGCGGATCGACCGGGCGATCGAGCGCCTGCTCGCCGACTTGGCGCGGCGCCGCCTTCATCACCGCGCGGAACGCGGCATTGGCAGCACCGGCTTTCATGAAAGCGCCGATCACGGCCAGCCTGCCGCTCGGCTGGGCGTGAACGAAGTGCGCCTCCATCGCCGTGCGCACGCCGTCGATGGCGTGCTCGCTCGGCGCATGGAAATGGAACTGCGTCATTGCATAGGTCTCGCCGCCGACGCGCGCGAAGCTGCCCGGCTTGGCATTGGCCTGGATGGTGTGGCCATTGTTGACCACAGCGTAGGCCTGCGGCTTCCAATCGAGGTCGACGTGGCCGAAATCGGCCTTGATCGCGTTCTTGAGATCGATCGGCGATTGCTGGCTGCCGACGGCGCATGCCTTGAAGCTCGGATCAAGATCGCCCCAATGCGCCGGACCATCGGCGCCTTCGAAGCTCCAATGCGGTCCTTCCGCAGCGCGCGCCAACGACGCGCAGACCGGGCACGACAGCAAGCCAAGCAGAACCGCGCGGCGGTCGAGCATGATGGAATTCCCCCCACTCCCTCGCAATGCGTTTACGCGCAACGCAGATCAACCGCAAGCCTGGGCGATGGACCAGAAGTCGTCGGCCACCAGGCTGGCGCCGCCGACCAACGCACCGTCGACGTTGGCGACCGCCATCAGCTCGCGCGCGTTCGTCGGCTTGACCGAGCCGCCGTAAAGAATGCGGATCGCGGCCGGCTCAGCGGCGAGATCGCGCAGCGTGTCGCGGATGCGTGCGTGAACCGACGCTACATCGTGCGACGTCGGCGTCTTGCCGCTGCCGATCGCCCACACCGGCTCGTAGGCGACGACGAGCTGCGCCGCGGTCAGCTTCGGCGGCAGCGAGCCCCGCAACTGCCGCACGACCACCGCTTCGGTCCGGCCGCTGTCGCGCTCGGCCGCGGTCTCGCCCACGCAGACGACGGCGCATAAGCCCGCCGCGACCGCGGCGGTGGCTTTGGCGCGCGCGATGGCGTCGCTCTCCTGGTGATCCTGACGGCGCTCGGAATGGCCGACGATGACATAGGCGCAGCCGGCGTCCTTGAGCATCGGCGCGCTGATGTCGCCGGTGTGTGCGCCCTTGCTCTCGGGATGGCAATCCTGCCCGCCGAGCGCGATGCCCGAACCCGCGATCGCATGCGCCACCGGAACGAGCAGCGTCGCCGGCGGACAGAGCAGGAGCTCGCAAGCAAGCGCGCTCGCCTTGGCGCGGCCGGCGAAATCACGCGCCAGCGCGAAGCCGTCGGCCTTGAAGCCGTTCATCTTCCAGTTGCCGGCGACCAGCTTGCGCATCGAGCCGCTCTAGCACATTCAGTTTCGGATGAGAACGACGCCCGCCACCAGCAGCGCGGCCCCCAACAGACGCGGCACGTCCGCCGGATGATGCGGCAGACCGAGCGCCGCAAAGTGGTCGAGCGCGAGCGCCGACAGCATCTGGCCGGTGACGAGCAGCGCGAGCGTCGTCGCGGCGCCGATGCGCGGTAGCAGGACGATGATGGCGACGACGTAGATCGCGCCCCACAGCCCGCCGGTCCACGCAAGCAGCGGCGGCCGGGCGACGGCAGCGCCGGGCCACGACGTGCGCGTCGCGACAACCACAGCCAGCATAACGATCGTGCCGCCGAGATAACTGAAGAGCGCGGCCCAGTAGGCGGAGCCGAGACCGAGGCTCAGACGGCTGTTGGCCGCGCCCTGCACCACGAAGCTGGCGCCCGCCGTCACAGCCAGCAAGGCATATGCGAAAAACTGCATCAGCGTTGGCATCGGTCCCCTCCCCAATGACGCGCAGTCTAGGCGGTAATGGCGGACGTCAGGGCCGAAATCACATTGCGGGGTCACCGTCCGCCCCCTATCATCCGCGCGCGCGAAAAGGCGGCCCGCCGCCGCACGCCGCGCCATTCCGGGCTCCATCATGCTGCAAGCCATCCGCTCCAAGGCCACTTCGCTCATCGTCAAGATTCTGTTCGCCGTCCTGATCGTCACGTTCGGCATCTGGGGCATCGGCGACATCTTCCGCAACCGCAGCGTCGACACGTCGGTGGCGACGGTGGCCGGCGAGCAGATCCCGGCCGATCAGCTCCAGAAGGCGGTGCACGCCGACATGAATCGGCTGCGCAGCTCGCTCGGCGCCAGCCTCACGCTCGACCAGGCGAAGCAGCTCGGCATCGTCGATACCGCGCTCAACCGGCTGATCGAGTCCAACCTGCTGGCGCACGAGACCGACCGGCTCGACATCCGCGTCGGCAACGACGCGGTGCGCCGGGCGATCGTGGCCAATCCAAATTTCCGCGGCGCGAACGGGCAGTTCGATCGCAACGTCTATAACCAGATCCTGGCGGCGAACCGGCTGAACGACGCGCAGTACGAGCAGCTGTTGCGCTCGGACATCGAGCGCAACGAACTGACCATCGCGCTCACCGAAGGCATCCGGCCGCCGCAAGAGCTGACCGACGCGATCTACCGCGCCGAGGCCGAACGTCGCGTCGCCGACATGGTCGTGCTGCCGCCCTCGGCGGCACCGGCGCCGCCCAAGCCGTCGGAGCAGGACCTCACCGCCTATTATCAGGCGCATCACGACCAGTTCCGCACGCCGGAGCGGCGCGACGTCACGCTGGCGACGTTGACCATCGACGACGTTGCCGCCGGCATGGAGGTGCCCGAGAGCAAGCTCAAGGACGCCTACCAGGCGCGACTCGACGAGTTCCACACGCCCGAGACGCGTCAGCTCGAGCAGATGCTACTGCCGGACAAGGCCAAGGCCGACACCGCCGAGACGCAGCTCAAGGCAGGCAAGAATTTCGCCGCGGTGGCCAAGGCCGTGGCTGGCGCCGACCCGAGCACGCTCGATCTCGGCTGGATGCGCCGGCAAGACCTGCCGCAGGCATTGGCCGACGCGGCATTCACCGCGAAGCAGGGCGCCGTCACGCAGCCACTCCAGACCACGCTCGGCTGGCACATTCTTCGGGTTGTCGCGATCAAGCCCGAGCAGACGCAGAACTTCGATCAGGTGAAGGACAAATTGCGCCAGGAAGTCGCGCGCGACATGGCGGGCGACCGCATCGCGCAGCTGGCGAACCACATCGACGACGCGCTCGCAGGCGGCGGCGCGTTCGACACGGTGGTGAAGCAGTTCGGCATGAAGACGGCCACGATCGCCGGCATCGACGCCCAGGGTACGCTCGCCGGCAGAAAGCCCGCCGACCTGCCGTCGCCGAAGGCCAAGGTGTTGCAGACGGCCTTCGCAACGGCACAAGGCCAGGCGAGCTCGCTCGACGACCTCGGCGACAGCGGCTATTTCCTCGTGCGCGTCGACAAGGTGACGCCGTCCGGCGTGCCGCCACTCGACCAGGTGCGCGACAAAGTGGTGGCGGGATGGCAGGCGCAGCAGCGCAGCCAGGCGCTCGCCGCACTCGCGAAGCAGATCGTCGACCAGATCAAGGGCGGCCAGTCGCTCAAGACGGTCGCCGCCAGGCACAAGCTCGTGGTCTCGAGCACCGGACCGGTCTTGCGCACCGGCAGCGGCAAGCTGCCGCCCGCGCTCGTCGGCCAGCTCTTCGCGCTCAAGCCCGAAGGGGCCGCGGCGGCGCCCGACGGCAGCGGCTACGCCGTCGCCCAGCTCACGGCGATCCAGGCGGCCGATCCGGCCAAGGACAAGACGACGGTCGATACGCTCGCGCATCAGCTCGCGCAGCAAATGCAGGGCGAGTTCCTCAGCGAATTCTCGCAGGCGCTGCGCGCCCGCTATCCCGTCGAGATCAACAAGACCAATCTCGACCGGGCGCTGTAGGCGAAACTGATTATGGAAAAACGCGGTTGTCTTGACCGTCGCCCCCGCGAAAGCGGGGGGCCAGGGCGGGCGATCCTGCTACAGCCCTGGATTCCCGCTTGCGCGGGAATGACGGTACGGGATTGACCAGGTCGGCGCACGACGACGCCATGCAGCTTTCGCCCGAGTTCAAGGACTTCGCGCAGGCACACGCCGCCGGCAAGCCGGCGCTGGTGTGGACCTCGCTGGTCAGCGATCTCGAGACGCCGGTCTCGGCGATGCTCAAGCTCGCCGACGGCAAGCCGCTGAGCTTTCTGTTCGAGAGCGTCGAGGGCGGCGCCGCGCGCGGCCGCTATTCCTTCATCGGCCTCAAGCCCGACCTGGTGTGGCGCTGCTTCGGCGACCGCGCCGAGATCAACCGCCACGCGCGCTCCACGCCCGACCGCTTCGAGTCGCAGAACCAGGGCGCGCTCGCCTCGCTGCGCGCGCTGATCAAGGAGTGCCGCGTCGCGACGCCGAAGGACTTGCCGCCGATGGCCTGCGGCCTCTTCGGTTATCTCGGCTATGGGACCGTCGGGCTCGTCGAGAAAATCCCCGACAGCAATCCCGACACGCTCGGCATTCCCGACGGCCTCCTGGTGCGGCCGACGATCGTCTGCATTTTCGACACCATCGCCGACCGCGTCACGGTCGTCACGCCGGTGTGGCCCGATCCGAACGTCAACGCCGAGCAGGCCTATCGCGCCGCGCGCGAGCGCCTCGCCGACGTGCTGTCGGATTTCGAGCGCAGCCTGCCACACCGCCGCGAGTCCGACGCGACGACCGGGGAACTGCCGGCGCCGAGCGCCAACATGACCCGCGACGACTGCATGCGCATGGTCGCGACGGCCAAGGAATACATCCGGGCCGGCGAAATCTTCCAGGTCGTGCCGTCCATGCGGCTGAGCGTGCCGTTCAAGCTGCCGCCTTTCGCGCTCTATCGCGCGCTGCGGCGGTTGAACCCGTCGCCGTTCCTGTTCTTCCTCGACTACGGCAATTTCGCGGTCGTCGGCTCGAGCCCCGAGATCCTGGTGCGTTTCCGCGACGGCAAGGTGACGATCCGGCCGCTCGCCGGCACGCGGCGGCGCGGCAAGGACGCCGCCGAGGACGCGAAGCTCGCCGACGAATTGCTCGCCGATCCGAAGGAGCGCGCCGAGCATCTGATGCTGCTCGACCTCGCGCGCAACGATGTCGGCCGCGTCGCGGTGACCGGCACGGTCAAGGTGATCGAGCAGTTCGTTATCGAGCGCTACAGCCACGTCATGCATATCTCGTCGCATGTCGAGGGCCACGCCGCACCCAAGGTCGAGGCGCTCGACGCGCTGATGGCGGGCTTTCCCGCCGGCACGCTGTCGGGCGCACCCAAGGTGCGGGCGATGGAGATCATCGACGAGCTCGAGCCCGAGCGCCGCAACCTCTATGCCGGCGGCATCGGCTATTTCGCCGGCGACGGCAGCATGGACACCTGCATCGTCTTGAGGACCGCGATCGTCAAGGACGGCAAGATGATCGTGCAGGCCGGCTGCGGCGTCGTCGCCGACAGCGATCCCGCGGCCGAGTACCAGGAAATCCAGGACAAGGCGCGCGCCCTTTTCCGCGCCGCCGAAGAGGCTGTGACCTTCGCGCGGCGCTGAGCCGAATCCGCGACTCGTCCGAAAATCTCACAACCGAATCGGCGCATTTCGCGTGACGCTTAACGCGAATCAACCAATACTTTCGGCATGCGGGGGCAGCGACGGAGGAAACGCATGCGGCAGAGACTTTCGCGCGCCGGCACCGCTTCGCTCATCGCACTCGGCGTCCTTGGCTTCAGCACGGGCGCCGCGATGGCCGACAGCACGATGATCACGGGCCACGTGCCAACAACGCCCAGCACCGCGCAGAACGCGATCGACGCGCCGCTGTGGGTCTATCCGACAGGCGGAGGTGCGCCGCCTGTGATGGTCGCGCCATCGGCGCCGGGCGGACCGAGCGTGCTCGTCATTCGTGACGAGCCATCGCTGCTCAGGCCGGTCGACATGCACTTCTCGACGGACTCGGAGAACGGTGTCACCGTGGTGCGTGGTCCGCTCGCGCGTTGACGACGGACGCGCGGGAGCGCGCAAGGGACACAATCCAGCCGATCTGGACCAGCTGATCTCGGGGGAGCAAGGATGATCAGGACGATCGCAGTCGCCGCGACCGCGGCGCTGTTGTTGACTGTCACGGCGGATGCACAGCCGGCGCCGCCAACCAAGCCGATACCGACGCATGTGTTTCTCAACCACGTGCCGCTGAGCGGCGTGCCGGGCAAGAATACGACCATGCTGGCGATCGAGTGGCCGCCCAACGCCACCACCGGTCGCCGCTACCGGGACGGCGACGAATATGGGC
The DNA here is from genome assembly GCA_035532975.1 of Allostellaceae bacterium. Taxonomy (GTDB): domain Bacteria; phylum Pseudomonadota; class Alphaproteobacteria; order ATCC43930; family CGMCC-115725; genus REEB95. The sequence continues at coordinate 979 of DATLUT010000062.1, read as the reverse complement.
TGGTGACCGAGGGCGCGCTGCGCATCACCTATTACAACGGCAAGCCGCCGCTGACCGTGAACGCGGGCGAGGCCTTTCACACCGCAGCGGGCGTGGTGCACGAGACACGCAATATCGCGTCCGGCGTGACCTATACGATCTCGGTGCTGGTACTCGACCGCGGCAAGCCGCTCAGTCACGCGGTGAAGTGACGGCGGAAGGCGCTAACCCGCGCCGCGCGCCTTGACCACGGCGGTCAGCGGCACGAGCACGACGCCGCGCCGCTTCAGCGTCGGCAGCCAGCGCGCGAGCGCCGCCAGTGTCGCAGCATGCGGATGGCCGATGGCGATGGCGCTGCCGCGCTGGCGCGCGATCACAACGAGTTGCGCCAGCCGCGCATCGACCGCCACCGCCGCCTGCTCGCCGTCGAGGAAGATGTCGCGCGCGGCATAGGGCACGCCCAAGTCGCGGGCCGCTACCGCGACCGGTTCGGTCGGCACGGCGCGCGCGTCGAGATAGAGCAATCCGCGCTGCCTGAGCTCGCTCATCACCACTTGCATCGCCGGCGCGTCGCGCGCGAAGGCGGTGCCCATGTGATTGTCGATGCCGACATAGGCGTCGAAGCGCGCCAGGTCCCAGCGCAGCCGCTGCACCAGCTCGTCGGGCGGCATGAAGCGGCCGAGCGCATAGGCACCCATCGCCGCTGTCGCGGAGACCGGCTCCATCGGCACGCGCAGCAGGAGCTCGTGGCCCGCGTGACGCGCCGCGGCGGCCTGACCGGACAAGTCGGCGGCGTAGGCGACGAAGGACAGCGTCACCGCCGGCGGCAGCGCGACGGCGCGCGCGGTCGCGGCACGATTGACACCGAGGCCGTCGATGACGATGGCGATGCGCGGGAGATCGGTCGCCGGCGCCGGCATGGCGTAGCGCACCCAGGCCGGCACGTCGGCCGACGGCGCGGCTTCGGCCGGCGGCAGCGGCACGGTCACCGGCGGAATGA
>DATLUT010000061.1:0-21956 GCA_035532975.1 Allostellaceae bacterium | reverse complement strand
TGGTCCGTCGTGCTAACGGTGTTGTCTTGGCTCTGGACGGCGTGGATCTCGCTGAGGCTGGTGCCGAGCGACGCCTCGGCCGACAGCACGCTGGTATGAACTTGGTTAAGGGTCGCTAACGCATCCTGGATCATCTGGTCGGCGCGCGCGCGGGTGCCGCTGGCGCCATCGACCGGCGCCTGGAGGGCGGCAATGACGTTCTGCAGCGCCTGGAAGGCGCTGGTCGTCTGGCTGGTGCGGAGGGTGAAATTGTCGCCGACCGCTGGCGTTCCGCTGAAGGTGATGTCCATACCGCCGAAGGACAACGCCGCGCTGGAGCTGTTGTATGTGCCCGAGGCGACGGTGCCGCTGGTCGCGCTGAAACCCGAGCTGCCCGGCGCACCCGTGCCGCTGACAACAGCATAGTTGAGGCTGCCGCCGGCGCCGGCCGAGAACGACACCTCGAACTGCGTGTTGGCGAGATGCTCGGACGACACGAGCGTGGAACTGAGGATGCCGCCGAGCGCGGCAACGGCGGTACCGGTGTTGGTGCCCGATGCCGACACCGCGAAGCTGCCGTTGCCATCGGGCACCTGCATGAAGACGGATTGACCCGACACGGCAACCGGCACCTGGAGCGAGGGACCGATTTCAATCTTGTCGACGCCGCCGTCGCCCTTGAACACCACTTGGCCCGTCGGCGTGAGCTGGAACGGCGCGTTGGTCGATTGCGATCCGGCGAAAATATATTGACCATTGGACAGCTGCGTATTCCCGAGCTGCACCAGTTCCTGGAGCGAGCCCTGCACGGAGCTGGCGAGCGCCTGGCGATCGGCTGCACTCGACGTGGCGGTGGCGCCTTGCAGCGCCGTCGACTGGACCTGGTTCAACAGGTTGTCGACCTGGTTGAGGACGCTGAGCGTCTCGTTCATCGTGCTCGATACCGCCTGTGCGTTCTGCGCGTTCGCCGAAATCTGGTCGATCTGGTTGCTGGTATCGAGCACAGCCGCCGCCGCAGTCGGATTGTCGGTCGCGTCGACGACGCTCTGGCCGCTGGCGATTTGTTGGTTGAGCTTGCTGACGTTCGCTTCCTGCGCCAGCATATCGTTCAACGTGCCGAGGAAGAATTCTGTCGTGCTGATTCGCATCGCTGCACCCCTTAGCCGTGCATCGCGGTGATCAGCGTAGAGATCAGCGATTGGATCGTGCCGATCACCTGCGCGTTGGCCTGGTAGGCCTGCTGCAACTGCACGAGATTGGCCGCCTCCTCGTTGAGATTGACGCCGGAGATCGATTGCTCGTTGCTCTGGGCCCGGTTGAAGACCGACTGCGCCGCCTGTCCGGCCGCGTTGGCTTCCGCTCCGCGGTCGCCGATGTCGGTGACGAGCTTCGTATAGGCGTCGTTCAAGGTCTGGCCCGACAACAGGTCGGCCGTGCGCAAATCGGCCATCGCCGCCATGTTGCCGTTGCTGCCCGTGCCGCCCGGAGTCATTACGAAGCTGTCGCCGGCGACGGGCGTTCCGGCCGAGAGCGTGAAGGTTGCGACCTCGCCCGCGGGCGCCGGCGGCGACGGGTAGCGGATGGCGAGCTCGGCGCCGCTCGACGCGCTGTACGTTCCCGACGCGATCACGGCATTGCTGCTGTTGAGGACGTTGAACGTCGTCCCCGAAGTGAACTTGACGCTGACCTGCTGGCCGAAATAGGTCGGCGGTACGATCACGGTGCCGGCTGCAAGCGAGCCGCTGGTCGTCGGCGCGCCGGTGCTCATCGTCACGTTGCCGGTATTGCTGTCGGCGATGCCGCCGCTCGTCATCGTGCCGGCGGTGGCGACGTAAGGCGCTGCCGCGGCAATCGCCGAGGGGTCGGTCGTGGTGACGGCAATGCCGGTGGCGGCCTTGAGCGTCGGTTCGATCTCGAATGAGTCACCGACGTTCGCCGTGCCCGATACCGCGATCGACATGCCGTCGAGCGACAAGGTCGGTCCGGCACCGAGCGTCGTCGTCTGGCCGGTCGCGACATTCACCGCCTGGTAGCCACCGCTGGTCCGCGTCAGGATGTAGTCGCCCGGCGTGAAGGCGTTCGGATTGGCGATACTGGCGGTGACCGTCGCGGTGCCGGTATTGCCGGTGCTGGCGAAGACGACAGGCGCCGGGACGGAGAACAGCGCCTGGCCGAGATTGCCATTCAGGTCGAGGCCAAGCGTCTGCTGCCCATTGATCGCCGATGCCAGCGCCACCGCGAGGCCGCCAACGCTGTCGTTGGCACTGACATATTGCGAACGCATGCTGAGCAGGCCGCCGAGCTGGCCGCCGGAAATCCGGTTGGTCAAGTCCTCGCCGTTGGCGGCGTACTTGATCGACAACGTGCCGTCGTTGAAGCTGCCCGACGTCGCCGAAAGGTTGTACGACGTGGCGCCGTTGACCAATGCCATGCCGCCCGCGAGATAAACGTCCATCGTGCCGCTGGCGCCCGGCGCAATCGTGACGCCGACCTGCTCACCCAGCTGTTGCACGAGCTGGTCGGCTTGATCGATCAGGCTGTTCGTAGCCGAGTCGGTCGGTCCGCTCTGGCTCAGAATGTCCTTATTGATCTGCGCGATCTGAGCGGCAAGGTTGTTGATCTGCGCGACCGACTGGGTGATCTCGCCGTTGACCGTGGTGACGTTCGACCCGAGCTCGCTGCCGACCGACTGGAGCAGCGAAGCGGCCTGCTGCGCGCTGCTCAGGAAAGCGTCGCGGTTGGACAGGTTTGCCGGATCCTGGGCGACCGTGTTCGCCGCATCGAACAGGTTGCCGATGATCTGACCGAGCCCGCCGGCGCCACCCGAAGCCAGCGGAAAGACCGAAGACAGCGAGCTCGTGCCGGACAGCACCACCTGGGCCGCCTGGTTGACGGAATCCGCCTGGACCATCTCCTGATAGATGTACTGGTCGAAGCTGCGTTGGATCGAGGCAACGGAGGTGCCGGTGCCGATGCCACCGAGCGCTCCGGACGTGCCCAGGGTCTCGATCTGGTTGAGTCCCTCGACGGCATAGCCCGGCGTATTCACGTTCGACGTATTGTTCGCCTCGGTGGCCATGCCCTCCTGCGCCGCAAGGAGTCCGCTCAAAGCGCTGTCGAGAACCTGGTTGATGCCGCCCATGACGATCAGCCCCGCCCCAAGATCTTGCCGGTGGAAAAGCCCTTCATTCCCGAATTGCTGCCCTCGCCGCGCAGGGCCTTCACGTCGGACCGCAGACGATCGGCGCGGTTCTCCGCCGGTTGTAGCGCATCGCCGATTTCACGCCCGAGCGCCCGCGCCGCGTCATGCAGCGTGCCGTCTGCCGTCGCACCAGAGCGGCGACGTTCGGCATCGAGCGCCATCATGTCGTCGATGCAGCGGCCGCGCCGCGCGATAAGAGCGAAGACGAAACCGATCGGCCAGCGCTCGAGGCGGCCGTTGCGCTCGAGCCGAAACAGCCGGACGAGGCGATGCATGATGCGGCGTTCCTGTTCGGCCAGAGGCGCGTGGCTCATGCGTCATCGCCCGTGTCAGTCGCCTGTGCGAAGCGGATGCCGGCGCTCGTCGCGAGCGCCGCGGTAACGGTCGGGCTAGCGGCGACCGCCGCCAGCTTGCTGGCGTAGTCCGGATCGGTCGCGTAACCACCCGCGACCAGCGCCTGGCCGTACGCCAGGGGATCATTGCCAGCGCCGAGTGCAGCCTTATAGCGAGCGTTGTGCGCGATCAGATGGACATAATCCGCGACCGCTGCCGCGAGGCTCGGGTAAGCACGGAAGCTCGTGGTCTGGCCGGTTGCGCCCGCCGCGGACATCTCGTGCGTATAGACCTGCACCGTACCGCCGCTCCAGCCGGCACCGGTTTTGATGCCGAACAGATTGTTGCCCGGCATGGATCGACCCCAGCCGCTTTCAAGCGCCGCTTGTGCGAGCAGAACATTGGGCGACACGCCGAGGCTCTGCGCCGCATTTTGCAGGAGCGGCGCAAGACTCGCGGCAAAGCGCTGCTGCGCCGTGCTGGCGAGCGTCGTGTCGCCGGCCTGCGGTATCTGTGCCGACTGGCCGGACAACGAATCATAGGGCGACGGCAGCGACGGCGGCGCGCCAGACGATGTCGGCGCGCTTGCTGGCGCGCTGCCACGCGGCGTGAAAAGCCGGGTGCCCATCGGGATTGGTGCGGTCGCCAGCGGCGCGCCGGGCGTGGCGATGACATGCCGCCCCTGCCAATATTGCAGCAGAGAAAAACCCGGTGTGCTCGCAGCAGCAGACGACGTCGTCGGCGCGGCCGGAGCGGCGGGAGTGGCACCGGTTGCTGTCGGCAATGACGCGGCGCCCTTACTGCCGGTGCCACTATTGGGCATCGATTGCAGCAGCATGTCGGCGAAGCCAAGCTGATCGGTCGACGCGGCGACCTGACTCATCACGTTGGTATAGAGCTCGCTTACGGTGTCGCCGCCGACGCCATCGACCATCGACAGCGGGCTGCCGTCGGCGTTGCGCATCATCCCTTCCATCAGCATGGCGCCGAATTGGCCGGCGACGGCGCGGCGCACTGCTGGATCGTTCGGATGCGCTTTGAGCGCGGCGATCGCCGTCGGATCGATGCCGCTCGCCAGGCTTTGCGCGACCGTCGCGTCCATTGTCAGAGCACCTTGAGATGCGCGTGCAGCGCGCCGGCCGAGCGCAGCGCTTGCAGGATCGCAATCAGATCGGAGGACGATGCGCCGATCGCGTTGAGGTTGCGCACGACGTCGGAAATTTTCGGCGCGGGTCGGATTTCGAGGATCTTCGCGGTCTTCTCCTCGGCAGTGATCTGCGTACGCGGCACGACTTGCGTCGTGCCGGTGTTGCTGAACGGCAGCGGCTGGGCGACCTGCGGCGTTTCGGCGATGGCGATCGACAAGTTGCCGTAGGCGACAGCGGCGCTGGTGAGCTTGACGTCCTCGCCCATGACCACGGTGCCGCTTTGCGCATCGATCACGACCTCGGCCGGCGGTCGGTCCGGCGTCACGTCGACGTCGAGCAGCTGCGCCAGGAACGGTACGCGGCGCGCCGGATCGACCGGACCGCGCACCCGCACCTGGCCCGGTCCCAGGGCGAGCGCCGTCTCAGCGCCGAAGTGGCGGTTGAGGGCTTCCGCCAGGCGCGTGGCGTTGCCAAACGACGTGGCATCGAGATTGAGCAGAATGCTACCGTCACTGGCGGATGCGAACTGCGCCTTGACCGCGCGCTCGATGGTCGCGCCGTCGGGAATATGGCCGACGGTCGGGACGTTGACGGTTGCCGACGCCGCCTGGCCGCTGGCGCTGAAGCCGCTGACCAGGACCGAGCCCTGCGCGATCGCATAAACCTGGCCGTCGGCGCCGCGCAGCTCGGTCATCAGCAGAACGCCGCCGCGCAGGCTCTGGGCATTGCCCATTGCCGAGACGGTCACGTCGATCGTCTGGCCGGCCGACATGAAGGTCGGCAGGGTGGCCGTCACCATCGCCGCCGCCACTGTGTTCGGCTGAAGGAACGCATTGGGATCGAGCGTCAATCCCATATGCGCGATCATGTTGCGGATCGCCTGCACGCTGTACGGAATCTGGGTCGTCTGGTCGCCGGTGCCGGCAAGGCCAACGACGAGACCGTAGCCGATGAGCTGGTTGCCGCGTTGTCCCTCGACCGTGGCGAGATCCTTGATGCGCTCCGCCTGCGCAGCGCCCGTGTCGATCAGCACGACGACGGCGAAGACGAGAGCTAAAAATCTGGCCATAGCGTGCTGACCGTCAGGAACAGGCGCTGGAGGAATCCCATTTTCGGCGCCAAATAAGCCTCGCCGTCGCCACTGAACTCGATGTACCCCTCCGCCATGCGGGTCGACGACACCGTGTTGTTGGCGATGTCCTCCGGACGCACCACGCCGGCGATGCGGATGAACTCCTTGCCGCCGACGAGTTGGACGACATTCTCGCCCTTGACGACCAGGTCGCCGTTCGGCCGGATGCGCTGCACCATCGCAGAGACCGTGGTCACGACGCTGTCGCTTTGCGCCGTCGCACCGCTGCCTTTGAGCGAATTGGCGCTGTTGTAGGACAGGTTCGGATTGAACTTGTTCAACGTCGTGCCGTTGTCGTGGCTGCGGCCGAAGGCCAGCGGCACGCCGAAGAAATTTCCGACCGTGCTGTTGACGCTGTCGCTGCGACCGATGTTCTGGCTGACGTTCTTGGTCGCCGCCGCAGCCTGCGTGATGGCGACAGTGATGATGTCGCCGACCTGATACGCGCGATGGTCCTGGAAGAGTGCGAGACCGCCATTGCCCTCCGGCGTCGCCTGATAGATGGCACCGTTGGTGGCGGGAAGCTGCTCGCCCTGATCGCCCGGCAGTGCGCCAAGGGCGGATGTCTTCATCGGCAAATGGCCCGGCGGCTGCTCGCAACCGCCGAGGCCGGCGCCAAGCACGGCAAGAGTGACCAGCGCGGACACGCGCCTCATGGGATGCTCACGCCGATGCGTTGTTGAGGAAGCCGAGCATGTTGTCGACGGTCTTAGCCGCCTGGGTGTTGAGCTCGTAGGCGCGCTCGGTCTCGATCATGTCGACCATCTCGTTGACCACCGAGACGTTGGACGATTCGAGATAACCCTGCTCGATCGAGCCCAGACCATTGGTGGTGCCCTTGCCAGGCGTCGGCGCGCCGGAGGACTGGGTCTGGATCGCCAGATCGTTGCCGATCGACTGCAGTCCCGCAGGATTGATGAAGCTGGCGAGCTGGATGAGGCCGATCTGCGTCGGCGTCGACTGGCCCTGAAGCTGGACGCTCACCGTGCCGTCGGTGCCGATCGTGATGGTTTGCGCGCCCGGTGGAATCGTGATCGGCGGCTGGATCTGGTAGCCGTTGGCGGTCACCACTTGGCCCTGGGCATTGAGCGCGAAGCTGCCGTCGCGGGTATAGGCGATCGTGCCCGAGGGCATCAGAATCTGAAAAAAGCCGTTGCCATTGACGGCGAGATCGAGGGCGTTGCCGGTCTGCTGCAGCCCGCCCTGGGTGAGGATCGGCTCGGTCGCAATGACATTGGCGCCAGTGCCGGTTTGCAGTCCCGACGGATAGTTGGTGTTTTGCGAGGTGAAACCGCCCGCCTGCGTCGCATTCTGATACAGCAGATCCTGGAAGACCGGGCGGATCGCCTTGAAGCCGGCGGTGTTGAGATTAGCAAGGTTGTTCGCGATCACATCCATCTTGGTCTGCTCGCCTTCGAGCCCCGTGCGGACGATCGCCAAAGACTGAATCATGCTGTCCTCTGATCCGTGTGTTGTCGGTTATCGTGCCTATTGCAGGCTGAGCGGGCTTTGACTGCCCGCGCCCATCGTCGCGACTGTGTGAAGCATCTGCGTCTGCATCTGGAACATGCGGGTGTTTTTGATCATGTCGACCATGACGCCGACCGAGCTGACGTTGCTGCCCTCGAGCGCGCCGACCTGCAACGTGACGCTGCCATCGACGCTGAATTGACCGTTGCCGTTCTGGAACAGGCCGTCGAGCCGCCTCGTCATGCTTTGCGCCGGCGGATTGGCCAGATCGATGCGAGCGAACATGGTGATCTGGTCCGGTTGCTGACCCTGCTGCACGCCCGAGATCGAACCGTCGGCGCCAATCGTGATCTGGCTTAGCGGCGGCAGCACGATCGGATTGCCATTCTGGTCGATGACCGGATGGCCGCCCGCGGTCTGCAACGCACCCGACGGCGCGATGAACAACGAGCCGTCGCGCGTATAGGCGGTCGTTCCGTCGGGCGCCTGGACGCCGATCCAGCCCGGACCATTGACGGCGACGTCGAGCGTCCGTCCGGTCGTGTGGATCGCGCCGGACTTGAAGTTGGGCTGCTCCTCCTGCGCCACGACATCGGCGCGATTGGGCAGCCCCTGGCCGTAGAACGGCACCGCCTCGAACGCCGGCTGCTGGGCTTTGAAGCCCGTGGTGCCGGCGTTGGCCAGGTTATTGGCCGAGGTGGTCATCCGGTCCTGAACCGAGTTCATCCCGGTCATCAGCAGATAGATCAGCTGATCGCTCATCGCGACGAACCCTCGCTTACTGGATGTTGAGCAGGTGCTGGATGTTCTGCTGCTCGTAGCTGATCGCTTGAGCGTTCGCCTGGAAGGCCTGCTGGGCCACGATAAGGCTGACCAGCTGGGTCGAGAGATCGACGTTCGAGCCTTCGAGCGCGCCCGATTGCAGCGTGCCGAGGCCCTGCGTGTTCGGCGCCGCGAGCAAAGCCGAGCCGGAATCCAGCGTCGCCTGCCAGAACGTTCCGGTCATCGGCGTCAGGCCCTGCGGATTCTCGAAGTTGGCGAGCGCGACGGTGCCGAACGTCTTGGTTTGGCCGTTCGAGTACTGACCGACGATCTGGCCATTCGAGTTGATCTGAATGCCGGTGAACGTGCCGGTGCTATTGCCGTTGTTGGCGATGGAATTGACGCCGAACGTCTGGCTCGACAGCGACGTGCCGGTGAAGTTGTAGGCGATGGCAAGCGGCGAAGCGCCGTCGGGCAGCGAGGCGGTTGGCACGGCCACCGTCGTGCCCGCGCCGGAGGTCGCACCCGTTAGCGCACCGGCGCTGTTGAAAGTGAGCGTCGGTCCGGTACCGGAGGCAATCGCCGCGCCGGTCGTCGGATTGGTGAGCTGCCAATCGACCTTCCACTTGTCGGGCGTGCCGCTGCCGCTCACCCGCGTGAAATAGCTGGTGAGGGTATAACTGGTGCCGACGCTGTCATAGATGGTGGTCGCGGTGCTTTCGTCGTAGGTCGATGCGCTCGATGGATTGAATGCCGTGCCCGAGGAAATCGCGGAGTCGGTGGTCGGCAAATTGACATTAAGACCGAGGCTCGAGGTCGCGGTCGCCGGCAAGGTCGAACGGTTGATCTGCAGGTCGCCGACGGCACCGAGCGCCGAGCCGCTGCCTGCCGTGACATAGCCCATCAGCTTGTTGCCCGAGGGATCGACGAGATGGCCGTTGGTGTCGACCTGGAACGAGCCGGCGCGCGTATACATGATGCCCTGATCGGTCTGCATCTGGAAAAAGCCCTGACCGTTGATCGCCAGGTCGAGCGGATTGCCGGTCTGGGAGATCGTGCCCTCGGTGAAGAGCTGCGACAGATTGGACGCGACGACGCCCTGGCCCGGCGTCAGCGTGTTGCCCGAGGTGCCTTCGAGCGACGTGCCGATCAGGTCGGCGAACTCCATTGTCGAGCCCTTGAAGCCCTCGGTGTTCATATTGGCGATGTTGTTGCCGATCGTGTCGATGCTCGATTGGGCAGAGTTGATGCCCATCAATTCGGTATTGAGCGACATGGTCTAAGTCCTCCGGTGATTCGGCTTGAAGGGTTGTTTCAGTAGATCTCGTAGATCTGGTTGAGCGTCACCGACCCGAGCCCACCGGCGAGAGTGACGGTCGGGCCGTTTTGACCGCTGAGCGTCACGCCGGCCACCGGCAGGACGGCGAAAGGCGTGGCGGTGATCGCGTTGCCCTTGGTGTCGAGGGCGTTGACCTGGAAGGTATAGGCGCCGGCGGCGGCGGTGCCGCCACCAGTCTCCGATCCGTTCCAGGTGAAATTCTGCATGCCGGCGCCCAGCGGGCCGAGATTGACGGTCGCGATCTGCGCCCCGGATGCGTCCTTGACCGTGACGGTGACGTTGGAAGCGGCCGACGACAGATTGAAGGCGCCCGGCGCCGTGCCGCTGCCTGCGTAGGCGAGAAGGTTGCCGCTGACGGCGACGTCGTGCCCAACGAGGCTCGACGCCTGGAGCCCGGTCGCCGAAGAAATCTGCTGGCCGATGCTGCTCACCGTGCCCTGCAGCTGCTGCACGCCGTTCGCCGTCGAAAATTGGGCGAGCTCGGCGGCGTACTGGTCGCTGTTCATCGGATTGAGCGGATCCTGCGATTCGAGCTGTGTCGTCATCAGATGGAAGAAGTCGTTCTGCGTCAGCGTCGTGTTGCTGCCGCTGGTGCTGCCCGATGCGGACGGGAGCTGGGTGCCCGTGGGTAGCTGCGTGACGTTCACCGGCATGGCGCTTCCGATCATTTCAGTGTCCTCCTGCGCGGGATTGGTTGCCGTTCATCAGATCGACAAGGTTTTGAGCGCGAGCGATTTCGCGACGTTGAATGCGTCGAGATTGGCCTGATAGTTCCGCGTCGCCGAGATCATGTTCACCATCTCGTCGACCGGATTGACGTTGGGCATCTGGACGTAGCCTTTGGCGTTGGCGTAGGGGTTGGTCGGGTCATAGACCTGACGAAGCGGCTGTTGGCTTTGCACGACGCCCGCAATCTGCACGCCCGACATGCCGGCCGTCGCCGCGCTGCTATCGCTGCCGCCATCACCGGCGGCGATCGGCGCCGCCATGAAGACCACCTCACGCGCGCGATAGGGCTGACCCGACGAATTGGCGACGCTGTCGGCGTTGGCGATGTTGCTGGCAATGGCGGAAAGGCGTTCGGTCTCGGCCGACATGCCGGAACCGGAAATCGCGAAAACCGAGAACAGGGACATCGGATGCGCCTCTAGCCGTTCGTGCCGGTCGGGGTGGAGCCACGAATCGCCGTCATCAGCATGTTGATGCGGCCGGTGGTGAAGGTAGCGGCGGCTTCGTATTGCAGCGCGTTGACGCCGGCTTCGCGTTTTTCGACGTCGAGATCGACGCTGTTGCCGTCGATCGTCACCGGCGTGCCGGTCTGGTATTTGACCTGGTCCTGCACGGCAGCCGCGATCTGCGGCGCCGCTCCGGTGCCGGAGACGCCGCCGAATTGGCGCGCATCATCCACCAGCAGAAACGGTGACGACGGCGGCGCGCCCTGTCCCGGGATTCCGCCCGGCGTTGGGCCGGACGTGGCTGCCGCCAGGGCTGCCTGAAAATCGAGGTCGACCGCCTTGAAGCCTGGCGTGCTGCCGTTGGCGATATTGGCGGACAGGATCTGCTGGCGGTAGCCGCGCAGATCGAGAACCGTCCGGAAAAATTCGAGACCCGTCGATAATGGGCCTTGCATTCGTGCTCGCTCCCCCGTCTGACCGCGCCGGCTTCCGCCGCTGCGGCATTCGCCGCCGCCGGCGGCGCCGCCCTGGGAGGGGAAAGGGGGCGGCAACCGCGGCGGTTTCGGCTTCCGGCAAGGGCCCGTTCGGATGGGGAGCGAGAACTTGCCGAATTTGCGTTTTTAGGGTAATTTCGCTCCGCAGCGATTGCAAGAGGTTTTTTCGTCCATGGTTTTCCGCGTCGGAGCCGCCGTCATCTTCGCCACCATGGTCCTGTCACCGGCCAGCCACGCCGCGGTCGACCAAGGCTTCACCGATCCGGCGGTCATCCGCGCGGCCGTCACAAGCGCCGTGCAAGCGGCAGCGCCGCGGCTGCCGGACACGACGCTCGAGGCCGACGTCGCAGCGCTTGATCCGACGATCCACCTGCCTGCCTGCCTGGCATTGGCCACGGCCGTGCCGCCGCTGGTTGGCAGCTTCGTGACCGTGAAGGTTTCATGCCCGACACCGGTGTGGACCATCTACGTGCCGGTCCGGCTGCATCAGTGGCGCCAAGTCGTGGTCGCCGCCGCCGCCCTGCCGCCCGACCGTCCCTTGAATGCAAGCGATCTCACATTGGCGCGGGTCGACACGGCGACGCTGCCGAGCGCGCCCGTCATCGATATGGCGGACGTCACCGGCAAGCTGTTGCGCACCAGCGTGCCGGCGGCAAGCCCGATCCTCGCCGCCCAACTCGAGGCGCCGATCCTGATTCATCGCGATCAGCGCGTGATCGTCACGCTGCGCGATGGCGGCGTCACCGTGAAGACGGTCGTGATCGCCGAACAGGATGGCCGCGCCGGCGACGTGATCGCGCTGCGCAATCCCACGAGCCAGAAAGTCATCCGCGCGACCATCACCGCCAACGGCGAAGCCGAAATGCATCTTTGATTTGATGGAGATTCTCATGGTTCTTGTTCCTTCCGGCCTGATCGGCATCCTGCGCGAAGCCAAACGCAAGCTCACCCGCGGTCGCGAGGCCCTGCTACGCGGCGATATCGGTGCGGTTGCCGCGATAACCCACGAAACCGAGACGCTGGCCGAGCAGCTTGCACAGGTGACTCCGGGCCCGCTCGGCCAGAATTCCGAGCTCGCCGCGCTGCTCACGGACATCCGGCGGCTCGGTCGCGGCAACGCCATCGTCGCGGGCGAGATGCTGCGGCGCTTCCGCGCCGGATTGGCGACCTTGCAGCGTCTTGACGCGCACCGCTCCTACGGTCCTGACGGCGGCGAACTGGCCGCGGCGACCCGTCGCTCCCTCGGCAAGGCCTGAGACGCCCGATCAGATCCGCAGCTCGGTGGGCGGATCGAAAGTGGCGCTCGGCGCCGACGGCGCAGGCTTGCCCTCTGCGTGGGCCGCACGCAACCGATAGACGAACGCCAGAACCTCTGCGACGGCGCGATAGAGCGCGACCGGGATTTCCTCCTCGATCTCGACATAGCGGTGCAGCGACCGCGCCAGCGGCGGCGCCTCGACGATCGGCACATCGTGCGCGGCAGCGACTTCGCGGATGCGCAGGGCGATCAGGCCGACGCCCTTGGCGACTAGGCGCGGCGCCCGCATGCTGCTCTGCTGATAGCGGAGGGCGACCGAGACGTGCGACGGGTTGGTCAGCACGACGTCCGCCTTCGGCACCTGGGTCATCATGCGTGCGCGCGCCGCCTTGCGGCGCAGCTGCTTCAATCGTCGCTTGGTCTGGGGATTGCCCTCGACCTCGCGCGCCTCGTCGCGCAGTTCCTGGCGGCTCATGCGCAAATCCTGGCGATGGCTCCAGAGCCGATAGGGCACTTCGAGCAGGACGACCACCGCGAGCGAGATCGACGTCAGCAGGAAGAGATGGCCGAGCAGGCTGCCCGCCTGCCACAAACCGCCAGGCCAGCCGGCGCGCGCCAAGTCGACGAAGTTGCGCATGGCACCGCGCAACCACCAGTAAGCGACGGCTGCCACGCCGAGCAGCTTGAGCACGGACTTGGCGATCTCGACCAGCACATCGCGCGACCAGAGCTTGGCGAATCCGCGTATCGGATCGAGCCGTGCCAGATCGGGCATCATCGGACGCCAAGAGAAGACCAGGCCGCCGACCATCAGCGCCGCGACGGTGCCGATCACGGCGATCCCGCCGCCGAAGACGACGACGAATTCGAGTGCCGGCCTAACCACGCTCCAGGCGCCGCCGAGCAGGCGTCCGGGATCGCGGCCGAGCGCGGGATCGATCCTCAGGCCAGCCGCGACCATCCGCGTCATCATTGAGATCGCGATCGTGCCGCCCCAAAAGACGAAGACGGCGCCCGTCATCAGCATGACGGCGGTCGGCAGCTCGCGCGAGCGCGCGATCGAGCCTTCCTCACGCGCCTTGTTGAGGCGTCGGCCTGTCGGTTCTTCCGTCTTGTTGTCGGTCGAGCGATCGTCAGCCATGGCTCAACCGCCGCGCAGGACCGTTTCGGCGAGGCGCAGGCCAACCTCGACCAGGTGTTCGACTGCCGGCGCGACGAACGGCATCAGAAGCGCGGTCGCGGCAATGCCCGTCCAAAGGAAGACCGCGAAACCGACCGACATGATGTTGAGCTGCGGCGCGACACGCGACACGACAGCCATGGCGACGTTGATCGCGAGCATGGCGGCAACGACCGGCAACGCCAAAATGACGCCGAGCTGGAACAGCGCGGCGCCGGATGCCGCAAGCGCCGCCCAGCCCGCGGGAGCGATGCCGCCAACGGCTGCGGTGACCGGAACGATCTGGAAGCTCTTGACCAGCGCCGCGATCAGCAACAGGTGACCGCCGATTGCCAAGAACAGCACAGTGCCGAGAAGATCGAAAAAATCGGCCAGCGCCGGCATCGGTACGCCGACCTGCGGATTGAGCAGCGTGGCGAAGCCGAAACCCATTTGCAGGCCGCTGAGGTCACCGGCAAACGCCATCACCGACAGCGTCACGCGCATGGCGAAGCCGATGGCGACGCCGACGAGGACCTGCTCGACGACGAGCGCCGCCGTACGCCACGACAGATCGAGCGGCGCCATCGGCCCCGCGACTCCGCCGATGACGGCGGCGATCGCCAATCCGAGCGCGACCTTCACCGGCGCCGGCACCGCGCTCGAACCGAAGGCGGGCGCGAAAGCAAAGAGCGCCAAGCCGCGCAGCAACGGCCACACCAGAAGGCCCAGCCAGCGCGCGATTTCGGCATCGGTGATGGTGAGCACAGACGCGCCTATGGCCGCTCGGCGGCCTGCATCACGCTGGCCTGGAAATAGGCCGAAAGCCGCTCGCCCATCCACGGCAGCGTCAGCGCCACGACCAGGAGGATGACGGCAAAGCGCGGCACGAAGCCGAGCGTGAGGTCGGTCATGCGGGTACCGACCTGGATGAGGCTGACCACGAGCCCGACCAGCAGAACGGCGGCGAGCGGCGGGCTGACCAGGATCAACGCCTCGACGAGCATGCGGTTAGCGGCGAACGCCAGCATGTCGCCGGTCAGGTTCACGAGAAGAACCCCTGTGCCAGCGAGCCGATCACCAGCATCCAGCCGTTGACGAGCACAAACACCATGAGCTTTAGCGGCAGCGACACCGTTACCGGCGACAGCAGCATCATGCCGAGGGACATCATCACCGCGGCGACCACGATGTCGATCACCATGAACGGCAAGAATATGAGGAAGCCGATCTGGAACGCTGTCCGCAGCTCCGACGTCAGGAAGGCCGGCGCCACCAGGCGTATCGGCACGTCCTCGGCCTTGTCGTAGGTCTGGCCACCGGCGAGCTTGACGAACATGCCGAGGTCGTCGGCCCGGGTCTGTTTCAGCATGAAGGTCTTGAGCTCAGGCTCGGCGCGCGTCGCCGCCTCCTCGACCGAAATCTTGTTCGCCAGCAGCGGCTGCAGTGCGGCGTCATTGACCTGATTGAACACCGGCGCCATGACGAACATCGTGAGGAAGAGCGCAAGGCCGACCAGGATCTGGTTGGGCGGCGTCTGAGTGAGGCCGAGCGCCTGACGCAGCAACGCCAGTACGATGATGATGCGGGTGAACGACGTCATGGCGAGCAGAACGGCGGGTAGGAACACCAGCGCCGTCATGAACAGAAGGATCTGGATCGGCACGGTATAGGACACGGCACCGTGCTCCGTCGGCGTCGCGATCAGCGCGTCGAGACCCGATGGCGCGGCATGTGCCACGGCCGGCAGGACGACGAGCGCGGCGACAAGGCCGGCGCAGACGGCGGACTTATGACGCATTGACGTCATTCGGCGATTTGGCGCCGCGCCAGCGATCGAAAGCTTGCGCGAGCGCGGTGCCGAATCCAGGCGGCGCTGTCGCCGATGCCGCGGCCGTCTCCGGCAACTCACACAGCAAGCCGATGGCGCTACCGGTGACGCCCAGCAGCAGCCGCTTGCCTTCCACCCGCACGACCACCAACCGCTCGCGCGGCCCAACCGCGAGCGCGCCCATCACCGTGCAATCGATCCTCGCCGGTCCGATGGGACCGAAGCGCCGCCGCAAGAACCACAGCAATCCGCCCAGCACGAGCACCACCACGCCCATGCCGACCAGCAACGGCATCAAACTGCCAAAGATCGAGGCGTGGCTCGGATCTGCCGTCAGGCCGCTCAGGCCGCTCATTCGACGACGAGCTCCGTGAAATAGACATTGCGCACCGGCAGCGGCGCGACTGGCTGACCCACCTTGGGCTTGGGCGCATGCGGATCGGGCGGCGGGTCGAGAACCGAGTTAACCGTGCTGTTGGCCCGCGCGATGAGCTCCTTGCGCAGTTTTTCGACCCCTTGCGGCGACGTGACCTCGGCGATCTTGCTCTGGAGGATCGCCAGGCGGATGGCGTCCTGGATCGCCGGCAGCGTCTGCTCCACGCGGTCCGCCGCACGCTTGTCGGCGACCTCGAGATCGATGCCGACCTGAACGAACCGCGTCGCCTGATTGTCGTCGAGCACGGTGACGACGAACGGCTTGATCACGACATAGACCGGCTGCGACGGTGTCGCGACAGCGAACGCCATCATCCTGTGTTGCCAGTAATACCAGCCGCCGACCGCACCAGCGGCGACGACCACGGCCCCGACGAGCATTAAAAGCCGACGGCCGAGCCGCCGCGTGCGCCGTCGCGCCGCGGGGGCGCTGTCGCGTGGATTGGTTGTCATTGCCGATTTTCCTGTTTTTGGCAATTAATCTTGCCGCAGATGACGGGAATACGCAAGTCCTATGCGCCTTTCGGCGGCCCGCGCCAGCACCGTCCGGTACGTCGTCATGCCCGGGTTTCCCGCGTGAAGATGCCGGCCCGCGCGATCAGATCGTCGATCTCGCTCTGGCTGCGGCGCAGGGCCTCCTCGGCTTCGCGGAGCATCTGCCGCTCCATCAGGATTTCGATCATCCGCTTGTTCCGCCGCGCGGCGACGAGGTCGGCCCACTCGCGCTCGCAGGCGCCTTCGAGCTGCCGCACCTGCACCTCCTCGCGCGCCACCACGTCGGCGACCCGACGAATGAACGCGGCGACCGATGCTGCTTGGGATGCGACCACGCCCTGCCGGCCGCCGGTTTCGAGTTGCACGCGATAAGTCTCGCCGTACTGCCGGAGCAGATTGAGCTTACGGCGCGCGGTGGCGCATTCCTTGGCGAGCACGGCCCATCGCCGCTGCGCCTCCTCGAGCTGCCGCTCCGCGAGCTTTCCCATTGCCTGCAACGCCATCAACTGCCTCCTGATTTACCGAGCGTTTGCGATAAGTCTGCGATGCTTTGCGCAAATTCGACGCGCTGCGTCATCTCCTGCTGGAGGAAGCGGTCGAAAGCCGGATGCAGCGCCACGGCACGATCGAGCGTGGCGTCGTGGCCGGGGCGATAGCCGCCGATCGCGATCATGTCGCGGCTCTCCTCGTAGCGCGCATGCAACTCCTTGAACTGGCGTGCCGCAGCGAATTGCTCCGGCGCCACCACTGAATGCATCACGCGGCTGACCGACGCGGCGACATCGATCGCCGGGAAGTGGCCGCGCTCGGCGATGCGCCGCGACAGCACGATATGCCCGTCGCAAATGGCGCGGGCCGCATCGGCCACCGGATCGTTGAGGTCGTCGCCCTCGACCAGAACGGTGTAGAACGCCGTAATGCTGCCGTTGAGCGGCCCGCCGGTTCCGGCGCGCTCGACCAGCGACGCCAGCCGTCCGAAAACCGACGGCGGATAACCGCGGCTCGACGGCATCTCGCCCACGGCGAGCGCGATCTCGCGCGATGCGATGGCGACACGCGTGAGCGAATCCATCAGCAGCAGGACATTGCAGCCCTGATCGCGAAAATATTCGGCGATCGTGGATGCCCGCAGCGCGCCATGGACGCGGGCCAGCGCCGACTGGTCGGCCGGCACCGCGACAATGATCGCCTTGGCAAGAGCTTCCGGCGCAAGATTGCGCTCGATGAATTCCTTGATCTCGCGACCGCGCTCGCCAATCAGGCCGACGACGACGATGTCGGCCGCGGTGTAGCGCGCCATCATGCCCAACAAGACGCTCTTGCCGACACCGCTGCCGGCGAACAGGCCGAGCCGCGCGCCTTCGCCCACGGTGAACAGCGCGTTGATCGAGCGCACGCCGACGTCGAGCGGCTGATCAATGATCGTGCGCGACATCGGATTTGTCGGACGGCCGAAGAGCGGCATGTGCTCCGTGCAGCGCGCGGGGCCCTTGTCATCGAGCGGCCGTCCGGCGCCGTCGATGACGCGGCCGAGCAGCGCTTTGCCGACCGGCACCTCGGTTGCCAAACCAGCCGGGATCACCCGCGCGCCAGCGGCGAGGCCGTCGGCGTGGCCCTCGACCATGAGAAAGGCGCGCCCGCCATCGAAGCCGATGACCTCGGCCGGCACCAGCCGGCCGTTCACGCTTTCGACGAAGCAGCGCTGGCCGACGCTGACGCGGATACCGCGCGCTTCCATAACGAAGCCGACGATCCGGGTCAGGATGCCGCTCACGTGCGAGATGCGCTCGGCGCCGGCGAAACGGCCGCGATAGCGATGCAGCGCATCGATCAGGCGTTCATTGGTCTGTGCGGCGAGTTGCATCAGCGCCCGCTAATCGAACAATGCCAGCATGGCCGCGCGCCATCGCGACGCCAGCGTCAGGTCGCCCTCGAACAGATTGCTGCGCTCGACCCACCGTCGGTCGGGCCGCGCCTCATTGTCGATGCCATCGGCCAGCACGCGACAGCCGCCCGCCTCGATCGTTTCGTCGGCCACCAGCTCGACCTTGCTGCCGCCGATATCGGGCAAGTGGGCGCGCAGCGCGGCGAGATCGTCGGGATGGAGCAAGACGCGCGGTGTCCCGGTGTCGATGGGGATTTCCACCAGGACCTGGCGGATGAGTCCGGCGAGCGCCTCGCGGCTGCGGGCCACTTCGGCACCGATGACACGCCGGGCGAGCTCGATCGCAAGGGCGACAATCGCGTCCTCGACAGCATCATCCAGCGCCTTGATCTCGCCGCCGAGTGCGTCGAAGGTCTTGGTGAAGCGTGCCGCAATCGCCGCCGCCTCCGTCTCGGCGGCGCGCCGGCCGGCTTCATAGCCCTCGCTGCGTCCCTGCGCCCGCCCCTCCTCAAGGCCGCGCGTCAACCCTTCGGCATAGCCTTCCGCCGCTTTCTGCGCCCGAATCGCCTCCAGCGCCGCCGCGGCAGCAGCGGCATCTTCCGGCGTCGGTGTTGGTACGGACGTAGCCGCCGTCGCAGTCGCTTCGGTCGACGCCCGATGCGGCTCTGGTGCAGCCGGCTTTAGCCGCACCGGCGTTGTCTCGGCCTCGGTGGGATCGAGCAGCGGCGCGTGCCAGCGTGCGACCCGCCGGGGAGCTGTTTTGAGTCGCGCAATCATCACGGGCGCGTCCCGCGCCGCAGCACGCTCGCGCGCGTCCAGCCCCAGGCCTGCGCCAGGATCCATCGCGCGCCATAAAGCGCAATGTAGACGGCGCAGAGCCCGACGACGCCGATCACCGCATCGGCGAAAAACCGCGAGGCCATCACGGCAGCGATACTCAACGGCGAAAAGCCGTCGTCGAAAGCGGTTCCCTGAGCAACGAATAGCAGCAGCCCGAGCGCCGTGCCGGGCAGAAACAAGCGCATCGCCGAAGGCCTCCTGGCCGTCGATGCGTCGCCTTTCTGCTCCGTTCGCTGGTTGCGCCCGAATGCCATGGCCGGCCCGTCACACGTTCAGGGTTGCGTGCCGGCGGGCCGCGGCGTGTTCGTAGCCGGAGCCGCCGTTGAGCTCCGCGCAGCCGCGGGCGGCACCGCCGGTGTCGGCGCGGTTGGCACGGTGGGCGACCCACCGCCGAGTACCGGTACACCGCCCATTTGCTCATCGTGATCGGGAGCGACGACGACAATCGATACCCGACGATTACGCGCCATGTTCTCGGGCGAGTCATTGGGAGCGACCGGGTGATATTCGCCGTACCCCGCTCCGACCAGGCGCTCCGGCGCGATGCCGTCGGCGACGAACCGTTTTACGACGGCGACCGCGCGCGTCGCCGACAGATCCCAATTGGAATCGAACTGGCCGTTATGGATAGGAGCGTCATCGGTGAAGCCATTGACCTGGACGGTATAGGGCACGTCTGCCAAGGCCTTGCCGACCTGATCGAGGATGGTGAGGGCCTGCGGCGTGAGCGCGGCGCTGCCGCTGGAGAACAACAGCCTGGCGTTGATGTCGATCACGACGCCGTTCGGCTGCCGGATCACGTGCACCAGATCTTTCTGGATCAGGCCATGAAACTGCGTCGACAGGCGGTCGTAGACCTTTTCGAGCTGCCGGATCCGCTGTTCGATCTGCCGCTGCAGCTGCGGCGACAGGTTGCGCGGCGGCACCGGCACGGGCGCCGGCAGATGCTCGAATAGGCCGCCCTGCTTCGGTGCCAGGCCAGAATCCTCATGCACCATCTTGCCGAGAAACGCCTCCGCAAAAACCTGCTGCAGAATGCGGTATTTCGAGACGTTGACGCTCGAAATCGCATAGAGCATCACGAACATCGCGAACAGCAACGTCATGAAATCGGCGTAAGAGATGATCCAGCGCTCGAGGTTCTCGTGCCGCTCTTCGTGGCGCCGGCGCCGCGGATGCCGTTGATGATCCATATATGTCCCCACGATCAGGCCGATTGCCGCTCGTCGATCGGTGAATCCCGGAAATCCTCTTCCGGCGTCGCCTCTTCGCCGCCGTCGCCGCCCTCGGCGTCGCCGGACACGGCCTTCACCGTCTCAAGCTCGCCATCGTGCATGAAGCTGCTGAGCTTCATGCCGAGATGGAGACGCGGCTCCGAGGTGGCGATGCCGAGCAGGCCCTCGATGATGATTTCCTGGTGCCGCACGCCGCGGCGGATGACCGTGCGCAGCTTGTTGGCGATCGGCAGATAGAGGAGATTCGCCGAGCCAACGCCGTAGACGGTGGCGACGAACGCGGTTGCGATGCCCCTGCCGAGATTGGCAGGGTCGTTAAGATGCGACATCGTCGTAATCAGGCCGAGCACCGCACCGATGATGCCGACGGTCGGCGCATAGCCAGACATCTGCTCGAACACGCGCGCCGCGCCCATCTCGTACTCCTCGCGGCTGTGGAGCTTGATTTCGAGGATGGCGCGCACCGTCGGCGGCGGAATGCCGTCGATCACCAGGTTGAGCGCCTCCTTGAGAAAGCCGTCGCGCTCGTCGTTGGCGATGGGCTCAAGGGCAAGGACGCCCTCCCGGCGCGCGATCTGAGCCCAATCGAGAATCCAATCGACGAGCCTCGCGGAATCGTAAGCCGGCGGAAAGAAGACCCACGGCAGCATCCGAAAGGCGCGGAAGAAGATCCGCGGTGGCGTCTGCAGCAGGATCGCGCCGACCGTACCGCCGACGACGATCAGGAACGCCGGGAAATGCACGAGGGCGAGCACGTTGCCGCCATCGAGCGCCATGGTGACAGTGACCGACATGAAGGCGAGTATCACGCCGACTATAGAAAGCAGGTCCATCGCCTATTCTCCTTCCACGCTGGTCAGCGTGTGCACGGCCAACTCGGAACCCGACAGGCGCGCCCGCAACACGAGCAGAGCGCGACCATGGAGACGGCAAACCGTCGATTTATCCAGCGTCAGAACTGCACCGACCTCGTCCATGTTGAGGTCGTGCTCGTAATAGAGACTCAGCACCAGACGTTCGCGCTCGGGCAGGGTCGCCACCGCCTCGCTCAGCGATGCGACCATACGGTCCCGATCGATGCCGCGCTCTTGATCGCCGTCGGCCTGGGCGGCTTGATCGACCTCGGCGCCAGCAACATCAAGCGGCAGGAGCCGGACGAGCGCAGCGTCCGTCAGTATCCGCTGATACCGCTCGAGCGAGATGCCGAGTTGGGCGGCGACCTCTTCGTCGGTTGCCGCGCGGCCGAGCCGCGCTTCGGCGGCACGCATCGCCGTAGCCGCGACTCGGACACGGCGCGCAATCGACGTTGACGGCAGCGCGGTGCGGCGCGCTTCGTCGATCATCGCGTTGACGACGATCCGCCGCGTGCGCCGGTCGTATTCGACCATGCCGAGTCCGGCGCGGACGACGCGCAGCAGCGCCATCATGCCGGCCTGGACGAGGTCCTCGACGTCGACGCTGGCCGGCAGGCGCGATTTCAAATGCAATGCGGACGCCTTTACGCTTGGCATGAAGCGGCGCAGCACATCGCCCTCGTCGATCGTGGCGGCGACCGTCGCAGCATAGCGCGCGAGCTCGGAGGTTAGCGCCATGAGTCGCCTCCGCGCACGCGCGCGGCCGCCGTGGCCGATTTCGGATTACGCCGCGGCATCGCTGCCCCTTTCCGTCTTGCGGCCGACCGCTTCGGTCACACGGATGCGCTTTTCGGGTGGAATTTCGGCGTATGACAGGACCCAAAGCCGCGGTCGTACGACCATCAGCGTCTGCGCCACCAACGGACGCAG
>DATLUT010000060.1:0-33679 GCA_035532975.1 Allostellaceae bacterium | reverse complement strand
GCGATCGGCCGTTCGTCGGTGACGATGATTCACGACCTGGTCGACGTGAAGAGCGGCGAGCGCATCGCCCGTTTTTATCAAGCCGGCGTGCATTTCGATCTCGACCGCCGCCGCTCGGCGCCGATGCCCGAAACCATGCGCGAAAAAGCGGCGGCGCTGACGGTGAAAACCTGAATCGGAATACGCGGGCGCTTCCTTTCGCCGCCAGCTTCGATTATTGATGCGGCCCATGGTGATTCGTCTGGTCGCAGCACTCGTCGCCGCGCTCTTTTGTTCCGTATCCGCGCACGCTCAAGCGACCGCTCCGCTCGCGCAGTCCGCCGCACAACCGGAATTTTATGACTTCATCCAAGGCGTGCGCCGCGACGCGCTGCGCCAGGGAATTTCGTCGGCAACGCTCGATCGCGCCTTCGCGGGCGTCGCCTACCTGCCGCACGTGATCGAGCTCGATCGCCGGCAGCCTGAAACCACGCTGACGTTCCAGGAATACATCGATCGCGTCGTGTCGCCGGAGCGTCGCGAGCGCGGGCGCGAGTTGCTGACGGAGAACCGCGCGCTGCTCAACGCCGTGAGCCACAAATACGGCGTGCCGGCGCGCTTCATCGTCGCGTTATGGGGCATCGAAAGCGATTTCGGCCGCCTCACGGGAAATTTTTCCGAGATCGGCGCGCTCGCGACGCTCGCTTACGACGGACGGCGCAGCGCCTTCTTCCGCAAGGAGTTGATCAACGCGCTGGTCGTCGTCCAGCGCATGCACGTCGATCCGCGCAAGATGACCGGCTCGTGGGCGGGGGCGATGGGGCAGAGTCAGTTCATGCCGTCGAGCTTCCTCAACTATGCCGTGAGTTGGACGGGCGACGGGCCGCCCGACATCTGGACGAACAAGGCCGACGTTTTCGCTTCGATCGCCAATTATCTGGCGCATGTCGGCTGGCGACCGGACGAGGGTTGGGGCATCGCGGTCAGCCGGCCGGCCGCCCTCGATCCGACACTCGTGGGGCTCGGCCAGAGGAAGACGCTTGCCGCCTGGGCGGCGCTCGGCTTCGTTCAGGCGAACGGCGGCGCCTTGCAGGGTGCGCCCACCGCCGCGTCGCTCATCGAACCAGGCGGCGACTCGGGTCCTGCATTGCTGGTGTTCGATAATTTCCGCGTCATTCTTAGATGGAATAATTCGTCATATTTCGCCACGGCGGTCGGTTATCTTGCGGATGCAATCGATTGACAATATTCTCGGCGGCCGGTGGGGAACGCGCGCTTCGATAAAATTCAATACTTCGCCCGGATGACTTTCGTCCTGGGTGCGCTCGCGCTTGCCTTGGCAGGGTGCGGCACGCGGAGCGGCGGCGGGGCTGTGGCGGCACCCAACGCCAACGGCTTTTACAAAATCGGCAATCCATACCGAATCGACGGAGCCTGGTATTACCCGGCGGTCGACTGGAGCTACAACAAGACCGGCATCGCGTCCTGGTACGGACCCGATTTTGACGGCAAGTACACCGCCAACGGCGAACGCTTCGACATGAATGCGCTAACCGGTGCGAATCCAACCCTGCCAATGCCGAGCATCGTCGAGGTGACCAATCTCGACAACGGCCGGAGCATTCAGCTGCGCGTCAACGACCGCGGTCCCTACGCGCGCAATCGGATTCTCGATGTGTCGCGCCGAGCGGCGCAGCTGCTCGGGTTCGAGACCACCGGCACCGCCCATGTGCGGGTCCGGCTCCTGCAGCAGCCGACACTGCAGGCGCAACTCCTGGCGCAGCGCAACGGTGGACCGGATGTCGAGCCGCCGACGCAGCTCGCCGCCGCTGAGCCGGTCGCCGCGGTCAACACGCAGCCCCTCGCGCCGCCGGCGGGTATGACGACGACGCCCGCTCCTGCGGCCAGCGCATCGCCGGCAGCGGTGCCGCGCGCGGCGACCGCGCGCTTGGCGCTGGTTACGCCGGCGGACGCCGCAACACCCAAGGTTCATCTCGTCAGAACGCCGGCCGCCGCCGGCTCGAAAATGTACATCCAGGCCGGCGCCTTCAGCCGCATCGAGAATGCCGAAACCCTGAAGACCAAGCTCGCGCGCTTCGGCACCGTGACCGTCGACACGGTGCAGGTCAAGGGCGCCAGCATCTATCGCGTGCGCATCGGCCCGATCGCGACGACCGCCGAGGCCGATCGCCTGCTGAGCAACGTCGTCAGCAGCGGCGTCGCCCAAGCCCGCCTCGCTTTCGACTGGTAATCATCGCGGTCGCAAGCGGGTCGGCTTCGGTCACCAACGCAGGCAGCCGTGGATTTCACCGTGTTTCGGGCTATGCTGTGCGCCGTTCCGTCGCCTGAACCCGCCATGAGCCCGCAATGAGTCCAACCCGTTTTTCTGCCGCCGTGATCGCCGCACTTTGCCTCCTGCCGTGGATGCCGTCCGTGCGCGCCGCGATGCCGACGGTCGACACCACCGCCCGCGATGCTTACGTGATCGATGCCAATACCGGTGCCGTGCTGCTCGACAAGAACGGCGAAGACCGCATTCCGCCGGCATCGATGAGCAAGATGATGACCGAGTACATCGTCTTCTCCTACCTCAAGCAGGGACGCGCGACACTCAAGGACATGCTGCCGGTCAGCGAGAATGCCTGGCGCACGCAGGGCTCGAAGATGTTCGTTCCGCTCGGCGGCAAGGTCGCGATCGACGACCTGCTGCAGGGCATGATCGTCCAGTCGGGCAACGACGCGTGCATTGTTCTGGCCGAAGGCCTCGCCGGCAGCACCGATGCGTTCGTCAAGCTGATGAACGAGAAGGCCAAGGAACTCGGCATGACCGGCAGCCACTTCGCCAATGTCGACGGCCTGCCCGATCCCGATGAATATATGACGGCGCACGACCTCGCGATCCTGGCGCACCATCTCATCAGCGACTTCCCCGAGTACTACCACTATGACGCCGAGAAGGAGTTCACCTTCAACGGCATCAAGCAGGGCAACCGCAATCCGCTGCTCTATACCGACTCGACAGCCGACGGACTCAAGACCGGTCACACCGAGGAAGCAGGCTATTGCCTGGTCGCTTCGGCGTTGCGCAACGGCCGCCGCGTCATCGAAGTGCTTGCCGGCATGGACACGATGCAGGCGCGCGCCAACCAGGGGCGGCAGGTCATCGATTGGGCGTTCCGCGAGTTCGACGACTATGCAATCGCCAAAGCCGGGACCGTAATCGACCGTGCACCAGTGTGGATGGGCCAGGATGCGGAGGTGCCAGTCAGCGTGGCGCGCGACGTGGTTGTCACGCTGCCGCGCGGCGACCGGTCCGGCCTGAAAGTCACGGCCGTCTATGACCGGCCGACTCCGGCGCCGGTGGCCGCCGGCCAGACCGTCGGCAAGCTGGACGTGGCGGTGCCCGATGCCGCGCCGATCGAAGTGCCGCTCGTCGCGACGCAGCCGGTCCGGCCGCTCAATGCCGTCGGCCGTATGGCGTTCACCGCCGGCTATCTGCTGTTCGGGCGGCGCAACTGAGCGCTGACGCGGCAGCACGCGGGCGCTTCATCACGCTCGAGGGCGGCGAGGGCGCCGGAAAATCGACGCAGGCACGGCTTCTCGTTGACGCCCTGAAGCGCGCCGGCATCGAGGCGCTGGCGACGCGCGAACCGGGCGGCTCGCCGGGAGCGGAAGCCATTCGTGAGCTGCTGCTCGGCGGCGACCCGGATCGGTGGGATGGTCAAACCGAGGCGCTGCTCGTGGTGGCGGCGCGCCGCGATCATCTCGTGCATACCATTCGGCCGACGCTCGCCGCTGGGCGGTGGGTGGTATGCGACCGCTACGCCGATTCGACCCTGGCGTATCAGGGCTATGGTCGCGGCCTGCCGCTGGACTCTTTGCGCGAGTTGCACCGGTTCATCTGCGAAGAGGTTCGCCACCCGGATCTGACCCTGATCCTCGACTTGCCGGTCGAGATCGGGCTCAAACGCGCCAGCGACCGCAACCGCTTCGAGCATCTGAGCCACGATTTCCACGAGCGGATGCGGCAAGGCTTTCTGACGATCGCGCAACACGCCCCCGAGCGCTGCGTGGTGATCGACGCCAGCGGTGACGTCGAATCGGTCCGTCGCGCGCTGGCGGCGGCAGTGCGCGAGCGGCTCGGTGTTGCGCTATGATGCCGCCATGAGCGACGACGACTTCGAGGCGCGCGCGGACGACGAGATGGGCGAGGGCGGCACGGCAGCCGTGCCGTTACCGCGCGAAACCGCCGGGCTGGTCGGCCACGAAGCGGCGGAAGCCGCGTTCCTCGGTGCTTACAACGCCAAGCGCCTACCCCATGCGTGGCTGCTGGCGGGGCCTGTTGGCATCGGCAAAGCGAGCTTTGCCTTTCGCGCTGCGCGCTTCCTGCTGGCCCAGCACGAAAGCGGCGGGCTCTTTGGCGATGCGGCGCCGGCGACGGCGCTGACGATCCCGCCCGAACATCCTGTGTTTCGATTCGTCGCTTCCGGCGCTCATCCCGATCTCCTGGTGGTTGAGCGCGCCTGGGACGAGAAGCGCAAGCGCGTGCGCAGCGAAATCGTTGTCGACGACGCGCGCGCTATTGCCTCGTTCCTGCACCTCACGCCCTCGCAGGGCGCTTGGCGCGTTGTCATTGTTGATGGCGCCGACGAGATGAATCGCAATGCTGCCAATGCATTGCTAAAGGTTCTTGAGGAGCCGCCTAAGCGAGCGGTTCTATTCCTGACCTGCGAAAGCCCTGGCCGATTGTTGCCAACCATCCGCTCACGCTGCCGCATGCTGCATATGAATATGATGGCGCGAGATATTGTTCTTGCGGCAATTCAACGGCTGAAGCCTGAGGTGAAGCCGACCGATGCGGTAGCACTGGCGCAACTCGCCGGCGGCTCAATCGGTCGCGCGCTGACCTTGGCATCGCAGGACGGCCTCGCTGTCCAACGCGGTCTGTTTAGCCTGTTGGACGGCCTGCCAAAGCTTCCCAGCGAGTCGCTGCACGCCTTCGCGGACAGGCTGGTACGCGGCGACGGCGCCGGTTTCGCCCTGCTGGCAGATCTGCTGCCACGCGCGGTGGCCGGCGCAACGATGCTGGCGCTGGGGCGTGAGCCGGCGGCCGCCCCGTCGGAGCGCGCGACCTTGGCGCGGCTCGCGGCGCGCCGTAGCCCGGCGCACTGGGCCGAGCTGTGGCGTCGCATTGGCCAGCTCTTCGCGGCAGCCGACGGTATCGAGCTCGACAAGAAGGCGGTCGTGCTCGACGCCTTTTTCGCGCTCGAAGACGCGGCGCGCTGAGTATCATCAGAGGATTGCAGGCATGGCCGGCGCGAAGTTCTACATCACGACGCCGATCTATTATGTCAACGATTCGCCGCATCTTGGCCACGCCTACACATCGGTGGCGTGCGACGCGCTGGCGCGCTTCAAGCGCCTCGACGGGTACAAGGTTCTGTTCCTGACCGGCACCGACGAGCACGGGCAGAAGGTGGCGAAGTCGGCGCGCGACGCGGGCGTCGACGCGCAGGCGTTTTGCGATCGCGTGTCGGAGAATTTCCGCGCGATGACGAAGCTGATGAACATCTCGAACGATCAGTTCATCCGCACCACGGAGCCGCGTCACGCTGCGGCGAGCCAGGCGATCTGGCAGGCGATCGCCAAGAGCAAATCGCCGAAGGGCCGCGATAATCTTTATCTCGGCAAATATGCCGGCTGGTATGCGGTGCGCGACGAAGCGTTCTATGGCGAGGGCGAGCTCACCGCCGGACCGGACGGCAAGAAGCGGGCGCCGTCCGGTGCCGCGGTCGAATGGGTCGAAGAGCCGAGCTATTTCTTCCGGCTATCCGATTGGCAGGACTGGCTGCTCGATCTTTACGCGCGCAATCCCGATTTCATCGGGCCGGCGTCGCGGCGCAACGAGGTGACGAGCTTCGTGAAGGGCGGTCTCACCGATCTGTCGGTGTCGCGCACCAGCTTCGCCTGGGGCGTGCCGGTGCCCGGCGACCCCAAGCACGTGATGTATGTCTGGCTCGATGCGCTCACCAACTATCTGACCGCCGTCGATTATCCCGACGAAGTCAGCGACAAATTCAAGACTTTCTGGCCTGCCGACATCCACGTCGTCGGCAAGGATATCGTGCGCTTCCATTGCGTCTATTGGCCCGCATTCCTGGCGGCAGCGGGTATCGACCTGCCCAAGCGCGTCTTCGCGCATGGCTGGTGGACGGTCGAGGGCCAGAAGATGTCGAAGTCGCTGGGCAATTTCATCGCGCCACACCACCTCGTGGACCAGTACGGCGTCGATGCCGTGCGCTATTTCATGCTGCGCGAATTACCGTTCGGCTCAGACGGCGACTTTTCGCATCGCGCCGTAGTCGGCCGCATCAATGGCGATCTTGCCAACGATTTCGGCAACCTCGCGCAACGCGTGCTGTCGATGATCCAGGGCTATTTCGGCGGCAAGGTGCCGGAGAGCGCCGAGGCGACGACCCCGGAGCAGCGTCGCGCCGACGGTGAATTGATTGGACGCGTGGTCGATTTGCATCGGGCGGTTGCGGCTGAGATCGAGAAGCAGGCGCTCAACATTGCGCTCGAGAAGATCTGGGCAGTGGTTGCGGTGGCGAACCGTTATGTCGACGAGCAGGCGCCGTGGAAATTGAAGAAGACCGATCCGGTACGGCTCGGTCAGGTCCTCTATGTCCTGGTCGAATTAATCCGCCACCTGGCGATCCTGGCACAGCCCTTCGTGCCGCAGGCGGCGGCGAAGCTGCTCGACCAGCTCGCCGTGCCCGACGATTTCGGCTACCGCCGCTTCAGTGCGCTCGAGGCCCATCCGCTCAAGCCCGGCACGCAGCTGCCGAAGCCGGTTGGCGTGTTCCCGCGTTACGTCGAAGCCGCGACCGTCTGATCTTCCGCGCGCGCCGCATGCACGCGGAGCTCGAGAGCGCGACGCGTCGGCTGCGCCAGGCGCTCAGCGCGATCACATGAGCCGCGACGGGTTGCACACAGCGCGGACCCGCGCCAAACTGTCGTCTATCATTGCCAACAATACTCCTGGATTCCCTTTGTCCTCCCAGTTTGATCGAGCCGGCTGGCACCGTGATCGTGGCAGCGTGACGCGCGTCTTCGTCCTCGTCGCCATTGTCCTCGTCGTCTCATTGGCGTCCGCGCATGCGGATGGCGTCACGGACATGGCGGCCGCCGCGCACGCAGGACAGCGGCAGGACTGGGGCAAGGCGATCCGCCTCTACACGCATGCGCTCGCCGATCACAATCTCGCGCCGCAAAATCGCGTCCAGGCATACAATGGGCGCGGCACTGCCTACTACCGCAACAACGAATACGATCGCGCGCTGGCGGATTACAGCGCGGCGATCAAGCTCAGCGCCGATTGCGGCGCTTGCTACAACAACCGGGGCATGGCGCGAAATCAGAAAGGCGACTACGACGGCGCGATCGCCGATTTCACCGCTGCCCTCAAGTACGAGCCGAAGTCGTGGAAGGTCTTTCTTAATCGCGGCATAGCCTGGTACCACAAGAACGACAACGACCACGCGATCGACGATTACACCCAGGCGATCAAGCTCAACCCGCAGTGCTCACCCTGCTTCCACGACCGCGGCATGGCCTGGCAGGACAAGGGCGACCTAGCGAAGGCGAACGACGACCTCAACACTGCCGACCAACTGGCGCATTAGCGCGTACAGGCACCAAGCCCGCTCGCCCGACCGCGGGAAACATGTCATGATACCTGCATGGATCGGCACCTGACCTTGTGGGAGCGCCGCCGCAACGAACGGGACGACGAAGAGCGCTTTACCACCAGCTTGGCGGGCTTCGCGGTCACCGTGCTGATTGGCGTGATCGGTCTTTATCTCATGGAAGGGCTGGCCCAAACCACGAAACTCGAGGATTGCCTGCTACAAGGCCGTCTCAACTGCGAGCGTATCGAGATGAGTTCGCTCCGGAGCGCGGCGTTTCCTCGGTAGTTTTCCCAACGATAATCAGGTTTTCCCTGATCGTCCGATAGCTCAAATGCCGCGAATCTAAGGCGCCCGAATTGCGTAGGGAATGCGCCGCGCCGCGGCCGCTGTACGCGAGTCGGTTTTGTCCTTGGTGCAGACGCAAGGCATCTGCGGTCAAGTGACAAAAGGGGGACTGCATGGCGACACCGGGCCGAGTTCAAGCTCACGACGACCTCAAACCCGTCGCGAGCCCACCGCCGCGCGAAAATGGCCTTAACGGCGACGACACGAGCGCGCGCGAGACCGTCGATCTGCAACAGCTGTTGCACGGACTCCAGGCGATGCGCGTTGGCGACTTCTCCGTGCGCTTGCCGCGCGATCAAATCGGCCTCGCCGGCAAGATCGCCGACACATTCAACGACATCGCCGCTGCCAATCAGCGCATGGCGCAGCAGCTCGAGCAGGTCGGCCACACGGTCGGCCGCGAGGGCCGCACCAAGCTGCGCGTGAAGTTCGGGCATACTCTCGGCGCTTGGGGCGAAATGGAAGCCTCCCTCAACGGCCTGATCGACGATCTGCTCTGGCCGACCATGGCGGTGACCCGCGCCATCGCCGCGGTCGCGCGGGGCGATTTGCTTGAAACCGTTCAGCTCGAAGTCGACGGTCGACCGCTCAAAGGCGAATTCCTGCGGCTCGCCAACATCGTCAACACGATGATCAAGCAGCTCAGCGTGTTCACGTCGGAAGTGACGCGCGTCGCGCGCGAGGTCGGCACCGACGGCAAGCTCGGCGGCCAGGCGCAGGTCCGCGAAGTGACCGGCGTATGGAAAGACTTGACCGAGAGCGTCAACTCGATGGCGTCGAACCTGACGGCGCAGGTGCGCAATATCGCCGAGGTCACTATCGCCGTCGCAAACGGCGACCTGTCGAAGAAGATCACCGTCGACGTGCGCGGTGAGATCCTGCAGCTGAAAGAGGCCATCAACACGATGGTCGATCAGCTGCGCTCCTTCGCCGCCGAAGTCACGCGCGTCGCGCGCGAGGTCGGCACCGACGGCAAACTCGGCGGCCAAGCCGTGGTGCCCGGCGTGGCCGGCACCTGGAAGGACCTGACCGACAACGTCAACTTCATGGCCTCGAACCTGACCGGCCAGGTGCGCAACATCGCCGAGGTGACGACCGCCGTGGCACGCGGCGACCTGTCGCGCAAAATCACGGTCGACGTGAAGGGCGAGATTCTTGAGCTCAAGGACACCATCAACACGATGGTCGACCAGCTCAACGGCTTCGCCGGCGAGGTGACGCGCGTCGCGCGCGAGGTCGGCACCGATGGCAAGCTCGGCGGTCAGGCGGTGGTGCCCGGCGTCGCCGGCACCTGGAAGGATCTGACCGATAACGTCAACTTCATGGCCGGCAACTTGACGGCGCAGGTGCGCAACATCGCCGACGTCACCATAGCCGTCGCCAACGGCGACCTGTCGAAGAAGATCACCGTCAACGTCAGCGGCGAGATTTTGCAGCTCAAGGAGACCATCAACACGATGGTCGACCAGCTGAACGCCTTCGCCGGCGAAGTGACGCGCGTGGCGCGCGAGGTCGGCACCGAGGGTCGTCTCGGCGGCCAAGCGCAGGTGAAGGGTGTCGCCGGCACCTGGAAGGACCTGACCGACAGCGTCAACTTCATGGCGTCGAACCTGACCGGCCAGGTGCGCAACATCGCCGAGGTCGCGACCGCCATCGCCAGTGGCGACTTGTCGAAGAAGATCACTGTCGACGTGCGCGGCGAAATTCTCGAGCTCAAGGACACCATCAACACGATGGTCGACCAGCTCAACGGCTTTGCCGGCGAGGTGACGCGCGTGGCGCGTGAGGTCGGTACCGAAGGCAAGCTCGGCGGCCAAGCGCAGGTGAAGGGCGTCGCCGGCACCTGGAAGGACCTGACCGACAACGTCAACCTGCTGGCGGCGAACCTGACGGCGCAAGTGCGCAACATCGCCGAGGTCACTATCGCCGTCGCCAATGGCGACCTGTCGAAGAAGATCACCGTCGACGTCAGCGGCGAGATCCTCGAACTGAAAAACACCATCAACACGATGGTCGATCAGCTGAACGGCTTCGCCGGCGAAGTGACGCGCGTGGCGCGCGAGGTTGGCACCGAAGGTCGTCTCGGCGGCCAGGCGCAGGTGCCGGGCGTCGCCGGCACCTGGAAGGACCTGACCGACAACGTCAACTTCATGGCGTCGAATCTGACCGGCCAGGTGCGCAACATCGCCGAGGTCGCGACCGCGATCGCCGGCGGCGACTTGTCGAAGAAGATCACCGTCGACGTGCGCGGCGAGATCCTACAGCTCAAGGAAACGCTGAACACGATGGTCGACCAGCTCAATCGCTTCGCAGGCGAAGTGACGCGCGTGGCGCGCGAGGTCGGCACCGAAGGGCGGCTCGGCGGCCAGGCGAACGTGCCCGGCGTCGCCGGCACCTGGAAGGACCTGACCGACAATGTCAACCTGCTGGCGGCGAACCTGACGACCCAGGTACGCAACATTGCCGAGGTGACCACCGCCGTCGCGCGCGGCGACCTGTCGCGCAAGATCACCGTCGACGTGAAGGGCGAGATTCTCGAGCTGAAAAACACGATCAACACGATGGTCGATCAGCTCAACGGCTTCGCCGGCGAGGTGACGCGCGTCGCGCGCGAGGTCGGCACCGAAGGTCGATTGGGCGGCCAGGCGCAGGTGCCGGGCGTCGCCGGCACCTGGAAAGACTTGACCGACAGCGTCAACTTCATGGCGGGCAACCTGACCGCGCAGGTTCGCAACATCGCCGAGGTCGCGACCGCCATCGCTGGCGGCGACTTGTCGAAGAAGATCACTGTCGACGTGCGCGGCGAGATCCTACAGCTCAAGGAGACCCTCAACACGATGGTCGAGCAGCTGCGGTCGTTTGCCTCGGAAGTGACGCGCGTGGCGCGCGAGGTCGGCACCGAAGGACGCCTCGGCGGCCAGGCGAACGTGCCCGGCGTCGCTGGCACCTGGAAAGACCTGACTGACAATGTCAACTTCATGGCCTCGAACCTGACCGGCCAGGTACGCAACATCGCCGAGGTGACCACCGCCGTCGCGCGCGGCGACCTGTCGAAAAAGATCACGGTCAACGTCAGCGGCGAGATTTTGCAGCTCAAGGAGACCATCAACACGATGGTCGATCAGCTCAACAGCTTCGCCGGCGAGGTGACGCGCGTCGCGCGCGAGGTCGGCACCGAAGGTCGATTGGGCGGCCAGGCGCAGGTGCCCGGCGTCGCCGGTACGTGGAAGGACCTGACCGACACCGTCAACGTTATGGCGGCCAACTTGACTGAGCAGGTGCGCGGCATCGTCAAAGTGGTGACCGCCGTCGCCAACGGCGACCTGGTGCAGAACCTGACCGTCAAGTCGAAGGGTGAAGTCGCCGCATTGGCCGATACCATCAATAGCATGACCCGGACGCTCGCGACCTTCGCCGATCAGGTGACCACCGTCGCGCGCGAGGTTGGCGTCGAAGGCCGCCTCGGCGGCCAGGCCAATGTGCCCGGCGCCGCCGGCACCTGGAAGGATCTGACCGGCAACGTCAACCTCCTGGCGGCGAACCTGACGACCCAGGTGCGCAACATCGCCGAGGTCGCGACCGCGGTGACCAAGGGCGACCTGACACGCTCAATTCAGGTCGACGCGCGCGGCGAAGTGGCCGAGCTCAAAGACAACATCAACACCATGATCGGCAACTTGCGCCTTACCACCGAGCGCAACACCGAGCAGGATTGGCTCAAGACCAACCTGGCGCGCTTCACCAACATGCTGCAGGGCCAGCGCGATCTGGCCGCAGTCGGCCGCATGCTGCTGTCCGAGCTCGCACCGCTGGTCGATGCGCAGAACGGAGTCATCTATCTGGTCGACGGCGGCGACGGCCGCGAGGCCAGCCTGATGCTCCTTTCGGCCTTCGCCGACGGCGGACCGAGCGGTCACCCCGAGCGGCTGCATCTGGGCGAGGGGCTGATCGGTCAGTGCGTGGCGGACGCGCGCCGCAAGCTGATCACCGATCTGCCGCCCAACGTGGTGCCGATCGGCGCCGGCGTGCTGACGATGCTGCCGAAGAACATCATCGTCCTGCCCGTGCTATTCGAAGGCCAGGTGAAGGCCGTGATCGAGCTCTCCTCGGTCGGCTCGTTCACCGAGCTGCAGATTTCGTTCCTCGAGCAGCTCACCGCCAATATCGGCATCGTCCTCAATAGCATCGAGGCGAGCATGCGGACGGAAGGCCTGCTGAAGCAGTCGCAACAGCTCGCCAACGAGTTGCAGACGCGGCAGCGCGAATTGCAGCAAACCAACGAGCAGCTCGAGCTCAAAGCGCAGCAGCTGGCCGAGCAAAACGTCGAAGTCGAGCGCAAGAACCAGGAAATCGAGCAAGCGCGGCGCGCGATCGAAGAAAAAGCGGCCGAGCTCGCGCTGACCTCGAAGTACAAGTCCGAGTTCCTTGCCAACATGTCGCACGAGCTGCGCACGCCGCTGAACAGCATCCTGATCCTCGGCCAGCAGCTGGCTGACAATGCCGACGCCAATCTGACGCCGAAGCAGGTCGAGTTCTCGCGCACCATCCACGCCGCCGGTACCGATCTCCTGAACCTGATCAGCGACATTCTCGATCTCTCGAAGATTGAGTCGGGAACCGTGTCGGTCGAGGCCGAGGAAGTGTTCCTTACCAACCTCCAGGACATGCTGACGCGCTCGTTCCGCCACGAGGCCGAGAACCGCCACCTGTCCTTCGATATCCAGATCGATCCGCATCTCGACCGCAGCATCGTCACCGACTCGAAGCGGCTGCAGCAGGTGCTCAAGAACCTGCTGTCTAACGCGTTCAAGTTCACCGAGCACGGCGGCGTACGCCTCAATGCCTCGCTGACCGCGGGTGGTTGGAGCGCCGACCATCCGATCTTGACGCACGCACCGGGCGTTGTCGCATTCGAGGTGTCCGACACCGGCATCGGCATTCCGCCGGAAAAGCAGAAGATCATCTTCGAGGCGTTCCAGCAGGCCGACGCCAGCACGAGCCGCAAATATGGCGGCACCGGCCTCGGTCTCGCCATCTGCCGCGAGCTTGCCAATCTGCTCGGCGGCGAAATCCAGTTGCGCAGCGTGCCGGGCCGCGGCAGCACGTTCACGCTTTACCTGCCGGCGAAATACGTCGGCCCGACCATCGCGGCGCGCGTCGCATCTCCCGAGGCAGCGGCGGCGTTCGCCGCGCGGGCGATAGCGGCAACCCGCATGGTCGAGCACGCCGTCGTCGAGGCGATCCCCGACGACCGTGAGGCGATCCAGCCGGGCGAAGCCGCGTTGCTCGTCGTCGAGGACGATCCGCACTACGCGCGCATCATGCTCGACCTGGCGCACGATCAGGGCTTCAAGGTTCTGGTGGCGCAGCGCGGCGCCGATGCGCTCGCGCTCGCCGCCGAATACCACCCGAGCGCGATCTCGCTCGACGTCTTCCTACCGGACATGCTGGGCTGGAGCGTGCTGAGCCAGCTCAAGCAGAATCCCCAAACGCGTCATATCCCGGTCCAGATCGTCACTCTCGACGAGGACCGCCAGCACGGGCTGGCGCGCGGCGCTTTCGCATATATCAACAAGCCGACGACGGCCGAAGGGCTCGAGCAGGCGCTGTCGCGGATCAAGGACTACGCGCATGCGCGGCGCAAGACGCTGCTCGTCGTGGAGGACGACGCTGGCGAGCGCATGACCATCGCCGAGCTCCTGGGTCACGACGACATCGACATCGTTTCGGTTGGAACCGGGGAGGGCGCCATGGCGATCCTCCGCGAGCAGACGGTCGATTGCGTCGTGCTCGACCTGCGCCTGCCCGACATGTCGGGCTTCGAGTTGCTCGAGAAGTTCCGCGACGATCAGCGCCTGGCCGATCTCCCGGTCGTTGTGTTCACCGGCCGCGAGCTGTCGCCCGACGAGGATGCCCAGCTGCACACCATGGCGCGCAGCGTCGTGGTCAAGGGCGTCGAATCACCGGAACGGCTGCTCGACGAGACGGCGTTGTTCCTGCACCGCATAGTCTCGGATCTGCCTGCCGAAAAGCAGCAGATGCTCGAGCGGCTGCACAACTCGGACGACGATCTCGTCAGCAAGACCGTGCTCTTGGTTGACGACGACGCCCGCAACATCTTCGCCCTGAGCAGCGCCCTGGAGCGGCGCGGCATGCACGTCCTGGCGGCCACCACCGGCAACGAGGCGATCACATTGCTCGATTCCACGCCGAACGTTGCGATCGTGCTGATGGACATCATGATGCCGGAGATGGACGGCTATCAGACGATCGGTGTCATCCGCACCAAACAGCAATTCAATCGCCTGCCGATTATCGCCTTGACGGCCAAGGCGATGAAGGGCGACCGCGAGAAATGCCTCGAGGCGGGCGCGTCCGACTATCTGGCCAAGCCGGTCAATACCGAGCAGTTGCTGTCTGCCCTGCGCATGTGGCTGCATCGCTGATACGGCGTAAACGCCATGGCACATGACCCGGTCAACATCCTGCTGGTCGACGATCAGCCCGCGAAGCTGCTCAGCTACGAGACTATTCTCCAGGATCTGAGCGAGAACCTGCTCAGGGCGTCGTCGGCGACCGAGGCGCTGCAATACCTGCTCAAGCAGGACGTCGCCGTCATCCTCGTCGACGTCTGCATGCCCGACCTGGACGGATTCGAGCTTGCAGCCATGATCCGCGGCCATCCGCGATTCCAGGCGACCGCGATCATCTTCATCTCGGCGATCGCGCTGACCGATTTCGACCGCATCAAGGGCTATGAGTACGGTGCCGTCGATTACGTGCCGGTTCCCGTCGTTCCGGAACTGTTGCGCGCGAAGGTCAAGGTCTTCATCGATCTCTACCGGAAGACGCGACAGCTCGAGTTGCTTAACGCTGAGCTCGAACGCCGCGTTGCTGCGCGCACTGCCGATTTGGAACAGGCCAACACCGATCTCGAACGCCGCGTTGAAGAGCGCACGCGCGAACGCGAGATGGCGTTGGCGCAGGTGCATCAGATGCAGAAGCTGGAAAGCCTCGGCCAGCTGACCGGCGGGCTGGCGCATGATTTCAACAATCTGCTGATGGCGATCCTCGGCAACCTCGACATCATGCGGAAATGCCTGCCCGCCGATCCGGAGCTGGGGCGCTTCGTCGACAGCGCCATCCAGGCGGCCGAGCGCGGCGCCACACTGACGCGGCGCATGCTCGCCTTCGCGCGACGGCAGGAGTTGCGCCCGGAGGCCGTCGACGTGCCACGCGTGATCGACGGCATGGCCGAAATGCTGCAGCGGTCGCTCGGCCCCACCGTCGAGATCCGCATGGACTTCGCCGAATCGCTGCCGGCGATCCGCGTCGATCCCAACCAGTTCGAGCTGGCACTGCTCAACCTGTCGCTCAACGGCCGCGATGCGATGCCGCAAGGCGGCCAGCTCACCATCGCCGCGCGGCGCGAGGCTATCAAAACCGGCGACGTGCAGGGTCTGATCGGCGGCGACTACGTTCGCGTCGCCGTCACCGATACCGGGATGGGCATGGACGAAGCGACATTGGCCCGCGCGCCGGAGCCGTTCTTCACCACCAAGGAGGTCGGCAAGGGCACCGGCCTCGGACTTTCGATGGTCTATGGCCTTGCCGCGCAATCGGGCGGCGGCGCCCATATCGCCAGCCGCCCAGGCCGCGGCACGACGGTCGAGCTATGGCTGCCAGTGGCTGGCAGCGCTGCGGCAGATGGCGCGGCATCGAAATTGAGCACCGCAGCCGATAAGCACCGTACCGGAGCGGCACAAACCTGTCGTGTCCTGGTGGTTGACGACGACTCCCTGGTCGCGGAAATCACGGTTTCGATGCTCGAGCATCTCGGCCATCGTGCCATCGTGACGTCATCGGGCAGCGTCGCGCTCGAGACGCTGCGCTCGGAGCCACAGATCGATCTGGTAATCACTGATCAGGTCATGCCGGGGATGACCGGCCTCGAGCTGGCACGCCGCATGCGTCTGCTCCGTCCGGAGCTGCCGATCATCCTCGCAACCGGCTATTCCGACATCGCCCAGCGGCGCACGGAGCCGGGCATCACGACCCTCGACAAGCCTTATCATCTCGAGAAACTCGCAGCGATGATCGCGCGCGCTATGGCGCGCGAAGCGGACGTGCCGCGCGACGGAACCGTTCTCCGCGCTTGACGCGCCGTGAATGGCGGGTTTTCTTTCCGCCATGCTCGTCGACAGCCATTGTCATCTCGACTTCGCGCGACCCGAGGATCGCGACGGCGTGATCGCGCGCGCGCGCCGCGCCGGCGTGACGACTCTGCTCACCATCTCGACCAAGCTCAGCGAGTTTCCCGCCGTACGCGCGATCGCCGAGAGCGATCCCGATATCTGGTGTTCGGTCGGAATCCATCCGCACGAGGCGGCGACGGAGGAGGGGGGCGACGCCGAGAATCTGGCGGCGTTGGCCGGCCACTCCAAGGTCATCGGCATCGGCGAAAGCGGCCTGGATTTTCACTACGACCATAGCCCGCGCGACGCACAGGTTGCCGCCTTCCGCAAGCATGCGCGCGCCGCGCGTTCCGCCGACGTACCGCTGATCGTGCATTCGCGCGCCGCGGACCCTGAAACGGTCGCGGTGCTTGAAGAAGAGAGTGTTTCGACGGGCGTTATCCATTGCTTCTCGACCGGCCGGCTGCTTGCCGAGCGGGCGCTCGCGCTCGGCCTTTACATCTCGCTGTCGGGCATCGTCACCTTCAAGAATGCCGACGAGCTGCGTGCGATCGCGCGCGATCTGCCGCTGGAGCGGCTGCTGGTCGAGACCGACGCGCCGTATCTCGCGCCGGTACCCTTGCGGGGCAAGACCAACGAGCCGGCTTTCGTCGTGCATACCGCCAACTTCGTCGCGGCACTCAAGGGCGTTACACCGGACGAATTCGCGCGGCGAACGACCGAGAACTTCTTCCGCCTGTTCGCGAAGGCCCGTCCGCCGACCGCGCAGCGGCTAAGCTGAGACCAGCGGCGTCATGAAAATCACCATGCTGGGCTGCGGCCCGTCCTGGGGCGTACCGCGGATCGGCGGCGATTGGGGCGCCTGCGATCCGGCCAATCCGAAGAACCGCCGCCGCCGCGTCTCCATCCTGGTTGAGGAGAACGACAAGACCATCCTGGTCGACACGTCGCCGGACCTGCGCGCACAGCTGCTCGATGCCGGCGTACAGCGGATCGATGCGGTGCTCTTCACCCATGCGCACGCCGATCACCTGCATGGCATCGACGATCTGCGCGGAGTCAATCACGTGATGAAGGCGCCGCTCCCGATCTATGGAACGCGCGAGACCTTAGCCGATATCGAGCGCCGTTTCGGCTATGTCTTCACGCCGCTCAGGCCTGGCCGCGAAGGCCATTACTACAAACCGGTGCTCGTACCGCATGCGATCGACGGACCGTTCGAGGCTGTCGGCGTCACCGTGACGCCGTTCGTCCAGGAGCACGGGTTCTCCACGACCCTGGGCTTCCGTTTCGGCGGGTTCGCGTATTCAACCGACGTCATCGCGCTCGACGACGCCGCATTCCAGGCGCTCGCCGGCATCGACACCTGGGTGGTCGACTGCATCCGCCGGGCACCGCACGTAACGCACAGCCACGTCGAGCGGACGCTGGAATGGATCGACCGGGTGAGGCCGCGTCGCGCTGTGCTCACGCACATGGATGAGACACTGGACTACGAAAGCTTACGCCGCGAGCTGCCAGCGGGCGTCGAGCCGGGATACGACGGGATGATCCTGGAGCTTTAGTCGGTGGTCGCTAAGCCTTTGGCCTTAAACGTGAGTCTACTATTGCCCATAATATACATTATGCGTATTATTGCCTCAAGGATCGAATCGCGCCAAACCTTCCCGGGCCGCTGTCGCTGGCCCATTCGTGCCGCGCCCGATGCCGCCGCGGTCGCTAGAATGCCGCCACACCGGAGCCTTGTGATGACCGTCAAAAAATCTGCCCCCATCCGCCGTACCAGGCGCCGCAGCCGCACGCACGCCCAGGCGCCGATCGACCGCCTGCTTGCTGTCATGGCGCGACTGCGCGATCCGGCCGGCGGCTGTCCGTGGGGACCTTGAGCAGAGCTTCGCCACCATCGCTCCCTACACCATCGAGGAAGCCTACGAGGTCGCCGGGGCAGCCGAGCGCGGTGCCACGCCGGCGCTTAAGGAGGAACTCGGCGACCTCCTGCTGCAGGTCGTGTTCCATGCCCACATGGCGGAAGAGCTCGGGGCGTTTGATTTCGACGACGTTGCCGCGGCAATCGCCGACAAGATGGTACGCCGCCATCCGCACGTCTTCGGCACGGCGCGGATCGATTCGGCCGCGGCCCAGACGACAGCATGGGAAGAACAGAAAGCGCACGAGCGCCGTACGAAATCGGCCGCTGATGGCCAGCCGCCGAGCGCCCTCGACGGCGTCGGCACCGCGCTGCCGGCCCTGGCCCGCGCCGCCAAGCTACAGCGCCGCGCCGCCCGGATCGGCTTCGACTGGCCAGCGGTGGCGCCGGTCTATGACAAGATCGCCGAGGAGATCGCTGAGCTTAAAGCAGAATCCGGCGACCACGGGCGCAGCGAAGACGAGCTTGGCGATCTCCTGTTCGCGGTCGTCAACTTGGCGCGTCGGCTCGAGATCGATCCCGACCAGGCGCTGCGCCGCGCTTGCCGTAAGTTCGAGCAGCGGTTCCGCCGGATCGAAACGCGCCTCGCCGCCAAGGGTGTCGATCCGGCTCAAGCGGGCCTCGATGCGCTGGAGGCCGAATGGCAGGCGGTCAAGGCCGAGGAAGGCTAAGCGATCCGCGGTATCAGTGGCCGATAATCATTTAAAAGCACGTTATTAAAGCGCGTTCCTAACGGCCGTGCGGCAACCCGGATCAGGCCTCCATCAGCAGATTGATCAGGCTCGACGTGTCCCAGCGGCCGCCGCCCCGCTCCTGGATGCGCTGGTAAAACTGATCAACCAGCGCCGTCACCGGCAGAGCCGACTTGTTGCGCCGCGCTTCGCCGAGGCAGATGCCGAGATCCTTGCGCATCCAATCCACTGCGAAGCCGAAGGCGAACTTGCCTTCCATCATCGTGAGCGCGCGGTTGTCCATCTGCCAGGACTGCGCCGCGCCTTTGGAGATGGTCTCGACCACCTTCTTGCCGTCGAGTCCGGCGCGCGCCGCAAAATTGAGGCCCTCGGCCAGGCCCTGAAGCAGCCCGGCGATCGTGATCTGGTTGACCATCTTGGTGAGCTGGCCGCTGCCCGCCGGCCCCATCAGTGTGACGGCGCGTCCGTAATGCGCCATCACCGGCTGGGCTTTGGCGAAGGCGGCGTCGTCGCCGCCGACCATGACGGTGAGCTTGCCGCTTTGCGCGCCCGCCTGTCCGCCCGACACCGGCGCATCGAGGAAGCCGATGCCACGCTCCTTGCCGAGCTGGTAGAGATCGCGCGCGACCTCGGCCGAGGCGGTGGTGTGATCGGCGAAGATGGCGCCGCGCTGCATTCCCGCGAATGCGCCCTGCGGGCCGTTGACGACCGCGCGCAGATCGTCGTCGTTGCCAACGCATGCGAAGACGATTTCGGCCTCGGCAGCCGCCTCGGCCGGCGTCGGCCGCAGCGCGCCGCCATACTCCTTGACCCAGTCCTCGGCGCGTGACGTCGTCCGGTTGAAGACCGTCACGGCGTGACCGTTCTTGGCGAGATGTCCCGCCATCGGATAGCCCATCACCCCCAGGCCCAGGAACGCCACCTTCATTGCCGCCTCCGTGTTTCATCGCCCGTATGCCGTGCATTGAACCGGCCGAGTTCGGCCGGACTCAAGCGCACTTCGATATGTGC
The DNA here is from genome assembly GCA_035532975.1 of Allostellaceae bacterium. Classification (GTDB taxonomy): domain Bacteria; phylum Pseudomonadota; class Alphaproteobacteria; order ATCC43930; family CGMCC-115725; genus REEB95. The sequence goes on along the minus strand of DATLUT010000060.1, from coordinate 13,839 downwards.
TTCGCGTTCATCGTCCTCGCGCTTGACGACCGTACCGTGACGGTAGAGCCAAGCGAGCGCCGCGCCGTCCGTTAGCTTGATGTCGAGCCGGACGGGCATGCGTCCGTCGAGCCGCTCATCGAGAAGCGTCAGCAGCCGGTCGCACCCCTGCCCGGTCCGTGCCGAGACCGGCACCGCCGCATCGTTGCGCTGCGTCTGATTGAGGAGCGCGTTGCGCTCCGCCGCAGGCAACAAGTCGATCTTGTTGAGCGCCTCGATCAGCCCCTCCTCCACGCGTTCGCCGAGCCCCATTTCGCCCAACACGCGGTGCACGTCGTCGCGTTGTGCATCGCTATCGGGATGATGCACGTCGCGCACGTGAACAATAAGGTCGGCCTCGCCCACCTCTTCGAGCGTGGCGCGGAATGCCGCCACCAGCGGCGTCGGTAGCTCGGAGACGAAGCCGACGGTATCGGACAGGATGGCCGGATCGCCCGACGGCAGATCGAGCCGGCGCATGGTCGGATCAAGCGTCTCGAACAGCCGGTCGGCCGACGAGACCTCGGCGCGGGTCAGGCGGTTAAACAGCGTCGACTTGCCGGCATTGGTGTAGCCGACCAGCGCCACGACCGGATAAGGCACGCGCTTGCGCGCGCCGCGGTGAATCTGGCGCGTGCGCTTGATGCCTTCGAGCTCCTTCTTGAGCACAGCGATGCGGTCGGTGATCAGTCGCCGGTCGATCTCGAGCTGGCTCTCGCCCGGACCACCGAGAAAGCCGAAGCCACCGCGCTGGCGCTCGAGGTGCGTCCACGACCGCACCAGCCGCGAACGCTGATACGTCAGCGCCGCAAGCTCGACCTGGACACGACCCTCGCGCGTGCGGGCGCGCTCGCCAAAAATCTCGAGGATCAGGCCCGTGCGGTCGATCACCTTGCACTTCCAAGCGCGCTCGAGATTGCGCTGCTGCACCGGCGTGACCGGCGCATCGATCACCACGACATCGATCGCGTTATCGACGATCGCGCGGCCGAAGGCCTCGATCGCGCCCTTCCCCAAGAGCGTGGCGGGGCTCCACGCGGCAACGCGCGCAACCTCGGCAACGACGACCTCAAGCGCGATCGCCTGCGCCAAGCCGACCGCTTCCTCGAGTCGAGCCTCCGGCGTCCGCCCGCTCCGCGTCCGCGGTCCATCGGCGGCGCCGCGGCCGTGCCGCAGCATCGGATGAACCACCAGACAGCGGCCGACCGAATTCCGACGCGCGGTTTCCGACGCCATGCCCCGCGTCAGGCTTCTTCCGCCTCTTTGCCGGGCTCGAACAGCTGAATCGGCTGCGCCGGCATCACGGTCGAGATCGCGTGCTTGTAGACGAGCTGCGAATGCGCGTCGCGCCGCAGCAGCACGCAGAAATTGTCGAACCAGGTGATAATGCCTTGCAGCTTGACGCCATTGACCAGGAATACGGTCACCGGCGTTTTGTTCTTGCGCACGTTGTTGAGGAAAACGTCCTGAACATTTTGCGATTTTTCCGACGACATGGGGATTCCCCTTCTTTCATTTCTGTCGGAGCCGATTGGCGGCATTCGCCGCGTGCCTTTGGAGCCGGGCGGCCGTTCGTGCTCACCCCATTGATAACAGACCCCGGCCGCAATGGGAATTCACATGGCACCGAGATGCCTGGCGAAAGCGTCGCAGTCCGGAAAGCGCATGTCGGGAGGGAACTTAGTGAGTTCGGCCGGACTCGAATGGGGCTCGCCCAGCAGCACGCCGGTCAGGCCCGCCTGGTGCGCGCTCTGCATGTCGAGCGCGGTGTCGCCGACATACCAGACGCTGCGATCCGGCGCGATGCCGCTGCCTTCGAGCGCCACGGCAAACCCGGCCGGGTCGGGCTTGTCGGCACGTGCATCGCCGGCACCGACCAGGCGGCGGAAATACCCGTCCCAGCCGATATGCGCGGCCTCGGTCCGGAGCGAGGCACCGGTCTTGTTGCTGACAACGGCAAGGTAGTAGCCGGCGTCATGGAACGTCGCCAGCATCGCCGCGGCGCCGGGCAGTGCCGCCAGGCGCTCGAGATGGATGGCGGCGTAGCTGTCGAGATAGATCTGCCGCGCCTCTTCCCAGCGCGTGCCGAACAATTCGGGAAAGCTGTGCCGCAGGCTGCGCGCGACGCGCGATTTCGTGTCCGCGAGAGTCCACGGCGTATGGCCCATGCGCTCAAGCGTGCCGACCAGAGCCTCGTGGATGGTCTCCCAGGTGTCGACCAGCGTGTTGTCCCAGTCGAAGATGATGGCGCGCGGCTTCACCATCATCGCACGACGCCCTTGAGCGCAAAATCGGTATAGAGCGCGCGTAGACGGCTAACGAACTCGCCTGGCCTCCCTTCGCCCACCGTGGCGTCATCGATGCGGACGATCGGCACGACGAAATTGGTCGTGCTGGTGAGAAACGCTTCGCGCGCGGCCTTCGCTTCGGTCACGCTGAACGGCCGCTCGACCAGCGTGAGGCCGGCATCCCGCGCGACCTGCAGCACGCCGAGCCGCGTCACGCCATTGAGGATCGCATGGTCGGCATGGCGGGTGACGATCTCGCTCTTGGCGGTGACGATCCAGGCATTGCTCGACGTGCCTTCGGTGACGTTGCCGTCGCGATCGACCTGCCATGCCTCGTAGGCGCCGGCCTCGCGCGCGTGCTGCTTGCCGAGCGCGTTGGGCAGCAGCGCGACCGACTTTATGTCGGGCCGCGCCCAGCGAATATCCGGCAGCGTAACGACGCGCACGCCGCGCTCGAGAATTTTCGGATCGATCGGCCGCTGCGTGCGCGCCGTCATGATCAGGCTCGGCCGCACGCCGGGCGGAAACGGAAAGTCGCGTGGTGCCGCGCCGCGTGTGATCTGGATGTAGAGGATGCCGTCGACGACACGATTGCGCCGGACAGTTTCACGCATGACCGCCGTCAACGCCGCATCCGACATCGGCGGCGCGATCCGCAGCTCGTCGAGCGAGCGGTGCAGCCGCTTGAGATGTGGCGTCTCGTCGACGAAGCCCCGCCCCTTTACGGCGATCACCTCGTAGACGCCGTCGGCGAATTGAAAGCCACGGTCCTCGATGTGAACACAAGCCTGTCGATGCGGAAGATAGCGGCCGTTCACATAGGCGATACGGGACATGGCAACGATCCGGGAATGCGATCAGGCGTCGAGTTTCTGCACGCGCTCGCCGTTGGCGTTGGCGTTACCATTGCCGGCGCCGTTGCCGCCGACGCCCAGCGACTTGAGCTTGCGGTGCAACGCCGAGCGCTCCATGCCGACGAACGCGGCCGTGCGCGAAATGTTGCCGCCGAAGCGCGTGATCTGGGCCATCAGGTATTCCCGCTCGAACATCTCACGCGCATCGCGCAGCGGCAAGCCCATGAGCTCGCCGCCCTTGTCCCATTTGACCACTGCGGGTGCGACCGTGGTGATCTCGGGCGGCAGAGTCTCGGCACGGATGGGCTCGCGTGCGTCGCCCGGCGTCATGATCAGCACCCAATCGATTGCATTGCGCAGCTGACGCACATTGCCCGGCCACTCGTAGGATTGCAGGGCGGCCATCGCGTCCTCGCCGAAGGTCCGCGGCGGCACCCGCGCCGCCTCGGCCGCGCGCACCATTAGGTGTCGCACCAGATCGGGAATGTCCTCCGCGTGCTCGCGCAGCGGCGGCACGATCAGCGGCACCACGGCGAGGCGATAATACAGGTCTTCGCGGAAACGGCCGGTGGCGATCTCGCCGGGCAGGTCGCGGTTGGTCGAGGCGATAACGCGCACATCGACCTTGACCCGGCCGCCGCCGACGCGCTCGAAGGTCTGCTCCTGCAGCGCACGCACGATCTTGCCCTGGGTTTCAAGAGGCATATCGGCGACCTCGTCGAGGAACAGCGTGCCGCCATGCGCCTCCTCGAAGGTTCCGATCTTGCGCGGGCTGCCGTCGCCGTCGGCGCCCGGCTCGGCGCCGAACAGCTCGATCTCGAAGCGCTCCGGCCGCATCGTCGCGCAGCTCAGCGTCACGAACGGGCCGCGCGCGCGCTTGGAGTTCGCATGCAGCAGCCGCGCCACCACCTCCTTGCCAGTGCCGGGCGCGCCGGCGATCAGCACGCGGCTGTTGGTCGCGGCAACGCGGTCGATCTGCTGTCGGAGATGCGACACGAGATGCGAGCGGCCGACAAGCTCATCATCGGCGCCGGCGCGCTGCTTGAGCTCTTCGTTCTCGCGCCGCAGCCGACTGGCTTCGATCGCGCGGTCGATGATGTGCAGCAGCCGGTCGGCCTTGAACGGCTTCTCGATAAAGTCATAGGCGCCGACCTTGATCGCAGCCACCGCCGTCTCAATCGTACCGTGGCCTGAAATCATCACGACGGGCAGCATTGGCCATTCGCGCCGCACGGCTTTGAGGATCTCGATCCCGTCGAGCTCGCTGCCCTGAAGCCAGATGTCGAGCACCACCAGCGTCGGTCGGCGCGTGCGGATCGCCGCCAGCGCCTCAGCGCTGGTGGCGGCCTCGCGCGTGTCGTAACCCTCGTCGTTGAGGATGCCGCAGATCAATGCCCGTATGTCGGCCTCGTCGTCGACGACCAGAATGTCATGCGCCATGGGTCCCCTCCCGCCTGACACGCTCGGCTCCGTCCGTATCGGCAACACGTGCCTCGCCGCGGACAAACATCAGCGTCACGCGCGCGCCGCCGCCATCGCGATCCTCGAGGCGCAGCTCGCCGCCGTGGTCTTCCATGATCTTCTTGACGATCGCCAGGCCGAGCCCGGTACCGCCGGCACGCGTTGTCACGTAGGGCTCAGTCAGCCGGTCACGCTCCTGATGCGGCAGGCCGATGCCATTGTCCTCGACGGCGACGGCGACATTGTCGTCGGTGTCGGTCAGGCGGATGCGGATGTGGCCCGGCACCGCACCCGCGCCGCGCGCCTGCACCGCTTCGGCCGCGTTCTTCAGGATGTTAACCAGCGCTTGGCTGACCTGACGGCCGTCGCAGAACAGGCGCACCGGCTGCGGCGGCAGCTCGAGATCGAAGCGAATCTCGGCGCTGGCGGTGCGTTGCAGAAAGGCGGCGCGGCGGACGAGCTCGGTCAGGTCCTCGTCGCGCAGCACCGGCGCCGGCATGCGGGCGAACGATGAGAACTCGTCGACCATGCGGCCGATGTCGCCGACATGGCGGATGATGGTGTCGGTGCAAATGGCGAAGGTGTCCGGATCGCTGCGGATTTCGCCGGTGTATTTGCGTTTCAGCCGTTCGGCGGAGAGCTGGATAGGCGTCAGCGGATTCTTGATCTCGTGGGCGATGCGGCGCGCCACGTCCGACCACGCGGCCTTGCGCTGCGCCGAGATCAGGCCGGTCACGTCATCGAAGGTGACGACGTAGCCCTTGACCTCGCCGTCGATCCGCTCGGCGGCGATGCGCACCAGCAGCACGGCGACGTGGCCGTCGCGTGTTAGCTGGATCTGCGACTGCGCCAGGCGCTCCGGCCGCCGTCCGACCTCGTCGAGCAATCCGGCCATTTCCGGCACGGAGTCCGCAAGATCCTGGCCGATCATCTGGTCGAGGTCGACGCCGAGCAGCACCGACGCCGAGCGATTCGGCAAGTTGATGCGCGCATGCTGATCGAGACCAATGACGCCGGCCGAGACGCCCGACAGCACCGCTTCGGTAAACCGCCGACGTTGATCAAGCTGCCGGTTGGCCTCGATGAGCTCGCTCTGCTGGCTTTCGAGCTGATGCGTCATCCGGTTGAACGCGCGGAACAGCGAACCGAACTCCTCGTCGCCCATGCCGATCGGCACACGCGCCGTGAGATCGCCGCTGCGCACGCGCTCCGCCGCGACGATGAGCGAGCTCATCGGCCGCACCAGGCGCTGGGCGAAGGTCAGGCCGACCCAAACCGCGCCGGTCAGCAACAGAATGCCGACGGCGAAGAACACCATGGTGAAGGCGATCTGATATTCTGAGCGCTCGCCCTCGAGCTTCTCGTATTGCGCCACGGCGCTTTGGGTCAGCGTCATGTGGGCGAGCACGGTCGGATCGATGTAGCGGCCGACGTAAAGATATACGTCGCCGAAACGGCTGAGCCGGATGAGCGCGCGCACGCGATCGTCGTTGTCGCTGGTCAGCACCGCGACGTCGCCGGCCCGTGCCTGCCGTAGCGCCCAGACCGGAATCGGCTGCAATTCAAGCGAGAAGCTGAGCGCGGTACGCGCGAGCACGCGGCCGTCACCGTCGAACACCACCGCCTCGCTCAGCGACCGCAGCGCCGCCTGCGCGTTCACCACCTGGTTGAGCCGGTCTGGATTGACGCTCAGCAGCGCCGCCTCGCGATTGAGATCGTTTGCCATGCTGACGACGTCGGCGCGGATCGCCTGCTGGTGCTCGTGCAGATAGGCCTCGGCAACGACGACTGATTCCTGCAGCGCGGTGCGAACGCGTTCGCTGAACCACGCCTGTACGCCGAAGCTGAACAGCAGATAGGAGAAGACGGCGACGATGATCGTCGGTATCACCGCCACGAGGCTGAACAGCACGACGAGCCGGATATGCAGGCGAGAGCCGGCGAGACCGCGGCGCCGCTCGGCCCAGACCTGCACCAGCCGCCACGCGACCACCGCCACCAGCGGCAGGACCAGCACCAGATTGACCACAAGGATCAGTTGATCCAGGTGTGGCCGCGCATCGAACGGCGGAATGCCGCGCATCGCGGCGAAGGTGGCGACCGCCGACAGCACAGCCGCGATCGCCAGCGCCACGGCCAGCTTGCGCGCCAAGCGCACGCGCCGCGCCCACAGCATTAATTCGCGAGAAACGCTCATCCGCCCCGTCGGCCCGCCCCACGACCCCGCCGCTCCGAGCGTTGCATCCCGGCCACGGCGTTGCCTTGCGGCAACACCCTAGCGGAAGCCCTTATTCTGATGCCACTTTTTTATTACCGAGACGGCCTCTCGGCCATAGCGGACGGCCTAAACAGCCGTCGAAGGCGACAGCGTCTGGGACCTTGCGGTCCCTGTCCCACACCTCTATCCGCTGGAAGCCTGGACGCTCCGCCAGCAATCGCACGGCCCGGTCACGCACGTGCTCGTCCGTCGCGCACTGCAACTCCTCGACCGCCTTGATATGTCCGTCCGCAGCGATATAGGGACATCGGCCTCTCCTGACGCGGATCGACGCACCGTGCGCGCCAATCTCCGCCCCATACCGCCCCACGCGATCATTCGATCACGGCCTGCCGCTATGCGTCGGTACGCTCTCAGACAGGCGCAGGAACGCCTGTGGAAACCTCAAGCATCAGCAACGACCAGCCGCACGTAATCGGCGGCGATGAAGGCGTAGCACTCACAGGCCGCCGCCTCGAGGCCCTTGCGATTGAGGATGGAAATCGTGCCGCGGCGGTAGTCGATCAACCCGTCGGCCTGGAGCGCCTGTGCCGCGACGGTTACACCCGCGCGGCGCACGCCCAGCATCACGGCGAGAAGGTCGTGCGTGAAGTGGATCTCGTCAGTGCGTGCCCGGTCGTGTGCCATTAGGAGCCAGCGCGCGCACCGCTCCTCTAGCGGATGAAGCCGGTTACAGGCGGCCGATTGCGCCGCCATGTTCAGAATGTTTTGGGCATAGCGCAGCAGCAGGCGCTCGAACACAGGGTATCTTTTCAGCAGCCGACGCAGCTCGGCGGCCTCGATCACAAGCCCGGCGCCGGCAGCCTGGACGATCGCGCGTTGCGACGGTCTTTCATCGCCGAGCACCAGTCCGACATGGTACATGCCCTCGCGCCCGACCATGCCGATTTCGACCGCGCCGCCGTCCACCATGACGGCGATGATCGAGATCAGCGCGTCGGTGGGAAATATCGCGTGTGCTATTCGTTGGCCGGGCTCGCAAATGGAGTCACGCAAGCGCCACTGTTGAACGTGGAGGTGCGGCCGGAGCGCGTTGCGAACGTCGGCAGGCAAGGCGTCGAGCAGCCGATTGCCGAATTTGCCGTCAGACGCCATGTGACCGCGGCTTGCTTAGTGGCAAGGCGGGAGCACATGCGTCGAATGTCTCTCAGCCGCTCGTGCCTCCGGGGAGGGTCGAAGCGAGCGATCCCGCTTTATGCGCGCTTATCCGCGCGCTCGCAACGGCTAAATCGCCCTATGTTTGGAATCATACATTTCTGCCGGGCACCCACCGGCATTCGCCGGTGGATTATTTCGCGCCGCGGCCGACGTCGATCTCGAGCTCGCGGATTTTCTTGCGCAGCGTGTTGCGATTGAGGCCGAGGAGCTGGGCGGCACGTAGCTGATTGCCGCGCGTTGCACCGAGCGTCAACTGGATCAGCGGCCGCTCGATCTCGCGCAGGACGCGATCATAGAGCCCCGCCGGCGGCAGGCCGCCCTTATGGGCGTTGAAGTAATCGCGCAGGTGGCGCTCGGCCGCCATACCCAGGCCCTCGTTCGAAGCTGCCTCAGGCGCGGCGTTCGTCAGCGCCGGCGTCGCTTCGGCCAGTTCGGCCTCGACCGCATCGAGGCCGATGACCTCTTGCGAGTACAGCGCCGCGACGCGACGTACCAGGTTCTCGAGCTCGCGCACGTTACCCGGCCAACGATAAGACTTGAGCCGCTCCATCGCCGGCTGGTCGAGCGTCTTGAGAGGCAGCCCTTCGTTATGCGCGATCTGGAAGAAATGCCGCACCAGCGCCGGGATGTCGTCCGTCCGTTCGCGCAGCGGCGGCAGACGCAGCGGCACAACGTTGAGGCGATAGAACAGATCTTCGCGGAAGAGGCCCTGGCGGATCGACTGGCGGAGGTCGCGGTGCGTAGCCGCGATGATGCGTACGTCGGCATGGATCGGCGTACGGCCGCCGACCGTGGTGTACTCGCCCTGCTGCAGCACGCGCAGCAGGCGCGTCTGCGCCTCCAAGGGCATGTCGCCGATCTCGTCGAGGAACAGCGTGCCGCCTTGCGCCTGCTCGAAGCGGCCAACGCCGCGCGCGGTGGCGCCGGTGAACGAACCCTTCTCGTGGCCGAACAGCTCGCTCTCGATCAGCTCGCGCGGGATCGCGGCCATGTTGATGGCGACGAACGCTCCGTTGCGCCGCTTGCCGTAGTCGTGCAGCGCGCGCGCCACCAACTCCTTGCCGGTGCCGCTTTCGCCGGTGATCATCACGGTAAGATCGGTGCCCATCAGCCGCGCCAGCACGCGGTAGATTTCCTGCATCGCTGGCGAACGGCCGATGACCGGCAGCTGCTCTTCTTCGTCGCCGTTAGCGAGCGGCGTCGGCAGGCCAGCATGCGGCGTGGTCAGCGCGCGCTCAACCAGTGAAACGAGCTCGCGCAGGTCGAACGGCTTCGGCAGATATTCGAACGCCCCCCGCTCCGTCGCCTTGACGGCGGTTAGCAGCGTGTTCTGCGCGCTCATCACGATGATGCGCAGCTCGGGCCGCAGCTTCTTGATGCGCGGCACCATATCGAGGCCGTTGTCGTCCGGCATCACGACGTCGGTGATAACGAGGTCACCCTCACCGTCCGAGACCCAGCGCCACAGCGTCGCCGCGTTGCTGGTGGTGCGCACCACGTGGCCGAGGCGTCCAAGCGCCTGGCTCAGCACAGTGCGGATGGCGCGATCGTCGTCGGCGACTAGGATGGTCGACGGATTGCTCATAGCGCGACCTCGCTCGGCGCCTCGCGCAATACCGGCAGATAGACGCGGAAGACGGTGCGGCGCGGTTCGCTCTCGAACTCGATGACGCCACCATGGTCGCCGACCACTTTGGCGACCAGCGCCAACCCGAGGCCCTTGCCGTTGTGTTTGGTCGACACGAACGGATCGAACAGGTGCGACCGCAGGTCGTCGGGGATGCCGCTGCCGTTGTCGGTGACCGTGACGACCAGCGGCAGATGCACGCGGCTGTCGGAGCCAGCGACTGCCAGGCGCACGCCGTGCCGGTAGGCGGTCCGCAGCTCGATCTCGCCGCCCTGCTCCGGCACCGCCTCGGCCGCGTTCTTCACCAAGTTCATGAACACCTGGATCAGCAGGTCACGATTGCCGTTAACCAACGGCAGCGACGGATCGTAGATTTCGTTAATCTGAACGTGACGGGCGAAGCCGGATTGCGCCGCCTTCCGTACGCGCCCCGTCACCTCGTGGATGTTGACCGCCGACCGCTCGAGCGGCCGGCTGTCCGAGAACACGTCCATGCGATCAACCAGCGCACAAATCCGGTCGGCCTCGTCGCAGATGAGTCGCGTTAGCTCGCGGTCCGCCACGGTCGCGTTCTGCTCAAGTAGCTGCGCCGCGCCGCGGATGCCCGACAACGGGTTCTTCACCTCGTGCGCAAGCATCGAGGCCATCGCGGTGACGGAGCGCGCGGCGTTGCGGTGGGTGAGCTGGCGATCGATCTTGTTGGCGATCGAACGCTCCTGGAAAGTTAGCAGCACGCGGTCGCGCACCTCCGAGAGCGGCGCCGCCTGAATATCGACGAAGCGCGCCGGCAGCCGCGGCGTCTCGAGCGTGACGCCGTATTCCGAGACGCTGTGGCCGGATTCGCGCACGCTCGCGATGAGCGCGAACAATGGCCCGTCGAGCGGCAGCATGTCGCCGAGCGCCGTGCCAATCAGCGTCGCCGCGCCGGTATCGAACAACTGCTCGGCCGCGGCGTTGACGAAACAGACGCGATCGTCGAGGTCGACCACCAGCAACGGCTCGGGCAGCGCGGCAAGCACTTGCGTCGCGTCGGGCGGCACGGACCGGAGCTTGCGCGCAAGATTGCGGAACGCCATCTAGGCCGCCATCCGCGCAAGCGGCGCGAAGAAATCGGCGATCATCGTCTTGACCTTGGCCGGATCGGCGATCTGGTTGATCGCGGCGCGGAACTCGGCCGCACCCGGCAGGCCCTTCGAATACCAGCCGAGATGCTTGCGCGCCATGCGCGTGCCGATATCGGCGCCGTAGTGCGCCAGCATGTCGTCGTAATGCTCCAGCACGACGTCGCGCCGTTCGGCTGGCGACGGATCGGTCAAGCGTTCGCCGGTCGCGAGGAAATGGATCACCTGGCGCACGAACCAAGGCCGGCCGTAGGCGCCCCGCCCGATCATCACGCCATCCGCTCCGGACTGCGCGAGAGCCGTGTGCGCGTCATCGACACTCGCGATATCGCCGTTGGCGATCACCGGAATCCGCACCGCGTCCTTCACCGTGCGGATAAAATTCCAGTCGGCCGTGCCGTCGTAGAACTGGCAGCGCGTGCGGCCGTGCACCGTGATCATGCGGATGCCGCATTGCTCAGCGATTCGCGCCAGATTGGGCGCGTTGCGATTGCGGTCGTCCCAGCCGGTGCGCATCTTGAGCGTCACCGGCAGATCAACCGCCTTCACGGTTGCTTCGAGAATGCGTCCCGCGTGCAGCTCGTCACGCATCAGGGCCGAGCCGGCGTGACCGTTGACCACTTTCTTCACCGGACAACCGAAATTGATGTCGATGATGCAGGCGCCGCGATCGGCGTTCAGCTTCGCCGCATCGGCCATCACCCGTGGCTCGCAGCCGGCGAGTTGGACAGCCATCGGCTGCTCCTCCGCCTCGCTGCGCGCCATGACGAGCGAACGCCGCGTCTCGCGAATCATCGCTTCGCTGGCGATCATTTCGGAGACCACGAGACCGGCACCAAAGCGCTTGACCACGCGCCGGAACGGCAAGTCGCTCACCCCTGACATCGGCGCGAGCAAGACCGGCTCCGCGATGCGGATCGGGCCGATCTCAAGGGCTTCAAAGGCCTTGCCCATTTTCTATGCAAACCGCCTCATTGCGCAAGAATTGAGCATAGACTAAAGGGAGCTTTGTGCAATGCAATAAAAATCACGTCGCACCTCGTCGCAAGTGCCTTTGGCCCTTAACCACTATGTCCGACAGGTTTCAATCTTTGTTCCGAATGGCGAGACCCGTTAACCAAGGCAAGGTTTACGATCGTGCCCGGATTAGTCCTGTTGCCCGCCGCCCTCGTTTCTATCCAACAACCGCCGTCGCCCAAAAGCCGCATTGTCATGCCCCCGTCCCGCCCGAACTATTTCGCCGGCCTGACGCGCAATACATTCCTGCTCGCGGCGGGCAGTTTCTTCGCCGACATCTCGACCGAGATGCTCTATCCGATCCTACCGATTTTCCTGACGCAAACATTGCGCGCCAACGGCAGCATCGTGGGCCTGATCGAAGGCGCAGCCCAGGCGACGCAAAACATCGTTCAGGGAATCTCGGGTTCGCTGTCCGACCGTCTCAATCGACACAAAGCGATCGCCATGGCGGGTTTCGTCGCCGCCGCGCTCGCCAAGCCGCTGATGGGTCTCGCCACGGCCTGGGAAGGTGTCCTCGGCGCACGGCTCCTCGACCGCGTCGGCACCGGCACACGATCCGCGCCGCGTGACGCGCTGGTGGCGGAATCGGTCGACGAGAAAGACCGCGGCCGCGCCTTCGGCCTCGAAGGCTTCGGCGATAACGCCGGCGCGTTTGTCGGACCGCTGATGGCCCTCGTGCTGCTGTTCTGGTGGCAGATCCGCATTCGGACCGTCTTCTATCTCGCCGTCATTCCTGGGCTGCTCGCCTTCGCCATGGTCACACTGGTTCGCGAGCGGCCAGCGATGGTTGCGGCAAAAACGAAAATCGACGTAGGCCCGAAAGAATTTCCGGCCGCCTATTGGAAATACCTGTTGGTCACGACAATCTTCGGTATCGGCAACTCGAGCAATGCATTCCTCATCCTGCAGACGCGCGACATCGGCGCATCGCTGCCGGTGACGATCCTGATCTATGCCGCGTTCAACCTGGTGGCGGCTCTGATCTCGTATCCCGCGGGCTCGCTATCCGACCGCTGGGGCCGGAAAACGCTGCTGCTCGCCGCGTATGTCATCTTCCTCGTCACCTATCTCGCTTTCGCGCTGACACACAGCGTCGCGGTGATCGGCCTCGCTTTCGCCGGCTACGGCCTGTTCCAGGGAATGTTTCGAGCCGTCGGCAAGGCATTCGCGACCGATTTTGCGCCGAGCGGACTGCGGGCGAGCGCCGTCGGCTGGTACAACACAGTCGTCGGCCTTCTCGGATTGTTCGCCAGCGTTGTCGCCGGCTTGCTATGGGACCGGTTCGGCCACGAAGCCGTGTTTTTCTACGGCGCAGCGTCAGCCGCCGCAGGCTGTATCGCGCTCGTTGCTATGTTGCCAGCCGGCTGTGCCGGTACGGCGACGCGGGACGATCAGAAGGTCAGCTGATAGCCGACGTAATATGAAAGCTCGTTGGTCGTGCTGACGTTCTGCACGCCGCGTCCGGCCGAGAACAGGATGTGGTGATGGTCGGTGATGTCGTAGACGCCGCCGAAGTTGAATCCCGTCTGGCCATCGCCGCCGATCACCGTCGAGGTCTGGTGGAATATCTCGCCGCCAAGCGCGAGCTGCTCGGTGACTTGCCGCTGAAGAATCCAGCTGCCAAACCAGTAGTTCTTGTTTGCGCCGCCCCGATTGATCCAGTAGCCGCCGCCATAGGTCGTCCAATCGCCGAAGCGCTTTGCAGCCACAACGGCAGGAATGCATGGCCGTGACCGGTGCCGAGCCCACGATGGGCGTTGCCGGTCGGTGCATCGAACAGCGGGAACACGCCGACCATCGGCCGCCAGCCCTTCTCATCCTCCTCGACGAGGCGGTATTTCACGCCGAGCTCGGTGTCGCCATAGCCGAACTTGGTGCCGCTGCCGTCCGGATGGTCGAAAGCAATCGGCGCGACCAGATGCACCATGATGTCCGGTACGACGCCGTAATTGATCTCGACGCCGGGCAGCGTGCCCGAGGTATCGCCCTTAAAGTGTGTTGCCTGGCTGAAGGT
>DATLUT010000059.1:0-9535 GCA_035532975.1 Allostellaceae bacterium | reverse complement strand
TGGTCGCCGCGGCCGATGCGGCCGCGCAGCTGATGGAGCTGTGCCAGGCCGAAGCGCTCGGCATGCTCGATCACCATGATGGTGGCGTCGGTCACGTCGACACCGACCTCGATTACCGTCGTCGCCACCAGCAGGTCGATGCCGCCGTTGGCGAACTCGGCCATGGTGCGGTCGCGCTCCGGCCCCTTCATGCGCCCGTGCACCAGCCCGACGCGATTGCCGAAAGTTTGGAACAGCTCGGAAAAGCGCGCTTCGGCGGCTTGCAGATCGCTGTCGGCGGAATCCTCGATCAGCGGACAGATCCAATAGATCTTGGCGCGCTTGGCGAGGGCGCGGCGGATCGCGGCGATGACCTCGTCGATGCGCTCGACGGGCACGGCGCTCGTCGTCGTCTTGGCGCGGCCTGCGGGTTTCTCATCGAGCCGCGAAGAATCGAGATCGCCGTAGGCGGTCATTTCGAGCGTGCGCGGAATCGGTGTCGCCGTCATCACCAGGATATCGACGGCCTTGCCCTTGGCGGCGAGTTGCAGGCGCTGCTCGACGCCAAAGCGGTGCTGCTCGTCGATCACCGCCAGCGCGAGGTCCTTGAACGCAACGTCGTCCTGGAACAGTGCGTGCGTGCCGATGGCAATCTGGATGTTGCCGGCAGCGAGGCGCTCCAGGAATTCCGTTCGAGCGCGGCCTTTCTCCCGACCGGTCAGAAGCTCGATCGCAATGCCACTGTCCTTCGTCAGGGCGGTCAAGGTCGTGAAATGCTGGCGCGCGAGGATTTCGGTCGGCGCCATCAGGGCCGCTTGACCGCCGGCCTCGACGGCGTCGCACATCGCCAGCAGCGCCACCACCGTCTTGCCGCTGCCGACGTCGCCCTGGAGCAGGCGGTTCATGCGCGACGGCTGCGCCATGTCGGCGGCGATCTCGCTGAGCGCGCGGCGTTGCGCGCCGGTGAGCTGAAAGGGCAGAGTGCGCTCGACGCGCTGGCGCAGGTCACCTTTGACCGCGAGCGCGCGGCCAGCCCGCTTGCGCGCGCGGGCGCGCAGCAACGCGATGGTCAGCTGATTCGCCAGCAGCTCGTCATAGGCGAGGCGCTCGCGTGCCGGATGGGTCGGCAGCAGGTCGTCGGGCCGCGCTGGGGCGTGGGCGGCGGCGATCGCGTCCCGCCATGCCGGCCAGGCGCGCCGCTTGACGAGCTCGGCATCGCACCATTCGCCGAGTTGCGGCGCACGCGGCAGCGCTGCCTCGATCGCCTTCTGCACCATGCGGAGCGTCAAGCCGGCGGTCAGGCGATAGACCGGCTCGATCAGCTTCAACGTATCGAGGCCGGCCGGATCGAGGATGTGATCCGGATGCGTCATCTGCGTCTGGTTGTTGAAGCGCTCGACCTTGCCGCTGACGATGCGCGTCGATCCGACGGGGAGCTGCCGTTCGAGCCAGTCGCCCTTGACGTGAAAAAAGACGAGAAACAGCACGCCGGTCGCATCGCGGCAGCGCACGCGATAAGGCTGACGCGGATTGTGCGGCTTCTGGTGCTGCTCGATCGTGACGGTGAGCGTCGCGATGCGGCCTTCCGGCGCGTCGGCGACCTTGGGCCGGAAGCTGCGGTCGATGAGGTCGACCGGCAGATGCCACAGCAGGTCGACGACGTGCCGGCCGCACAGCTTCTGGAACAGCTTGCCGAGGCGCGGGCCGACGCCCTTGAGATCGGTGACCTCGGCGAACAGCGGATTGAGGATCGCGGGCCGCACCGATCGCCGTCCGGCCGGCCTCAGACCTTGAGCTTCAGCAGCCGCCGCGCGTTTCCGTTGAGGAGCTTCTCCTTGTCGGCGGCGGGCAGATTCAATTCCTCGAGCGCCCATTTCGTGCCCGGCGGATTGAGCACGAACGGATAATCGATCGAGAACATGATGCGATCGATCCCGATCTCCTTGATGCAATAGTCGAGCGCGTTGTTCGAGAAGAAGCCGCTCGTGGTGACGGTGAAGTTGCGCAGGAACTTCTCGCGGAAGCCTTCGGCGTGCTTGCCGTCGCGCGCCAGCGCCATGTTGATGCGCCAGAGGAAGAAGGGCAGGCCTTCGCCCAAATGGCCGAGGATCACCTTCACCTTCGGATAAGCGTCGAGCACGCCGCTCAATACCAGCCGAATGCCGAGCGTCGCCGTCTCGATGGTGAAGCCCCAGCCCGCATTGACCAGCGCCGGATGCTTGCCGAGGTAGTCCTTGAGATAGACCTCGACCACCGCCGGATGCGGCATGGCGGGGTGGAAATAGAGCGGCACGTCCAGCGCCTGGGCGCGCTCGAAGATCGGCCAGAAGCGCTTGTCGTCGAGAAACACGCCGTTTGACAGGCCGTGGATCATCGCGCCGACGAAACCCAGCTTGGTGACGCAGCGCTCGAGCTCGTCGGCGGCGAGCTTGGCGTCCGTGGTGGTCGGCAGCGCGGCGAAGGCGCCGAAGCGCTTGGGATGCGCCTTGACGGCGTCGGCCAGCCGGTCGTTGACGCTGCGCGCGGTCTGGAGTGCGGAATCCGCTGGCAGGCGCTGGGTCGCGGGCGCGCCGAGCGACAGGATCTGATAGTCGATGCCGGCTTCATCCATCTCCTTGAGACGGAAGTCGCCGAGATCGTCGAGGCGCTTGGCGAGTTCGGGGTTCTTGCGTCCCTCGAATGGGACGACCGCGGCGATCTGCCGGTCGTGGTAATGCTCCTCGAGCGCGATAATGTAGGGCTTGTTGGCCATGCGCGTCCTCCCTTGGCGTCCGCTTTCTAACAGGCGAGGCCAAGGCTGTCATCCGGGTGCCGCATGGCCGGATGCGCGTTTGGCGCTTGCAAGCGCCGCCGCGCCGGGCAATAACGCCGCCGAGATAGCCCCGCTATGGCATTGAAAGAAGACGGGGTGGAGAAGCAGCGCAAGCGGCTGCTCTACCAGAGCCGCCACCGCGGCACGAAGGAAAGCGACCTCTTCCTGGGCGCTTTCGCGGACCGCTATTTGCCGAATTTCGGCGCCGCCCAGCTTGCCGAGTACGAAGCGATCCTCAGCGAAACCGACGACATCCTGTTCGACTGGATCTATGGCCGCGCCGCGCCGCCGCCGGTGCGCGACGGCGAGGTGATGCGTCTGCTGCTGACGTTCCAGTATCGGCCATGAGCGCGCTCGACGAATTCTTTGCCGCGCCGCCGCGGAGCGAACGCCTCACCATCGCCAGCGCGCCCGAGGGCCACGACGCGTGCGTGCTCGGCGGCATCGTCGCGCGCGATGGTCGCACCTTGATTCACGTCTGCCGCGACGACGGCCGCATGGCGCGGATGCGGGCGGCGCTCGGCTTCTTTCATCCCGAGATCGAGGTGCGGAGCTTTCCCGCCTGGGACTGCCTGCCCTATGACCGCGTTTCGCCCAATCCCGAGATCGTCTCGCGGCGCATCGCGACGCTCGCCGAGCTGACACAGGGCGGCGGGCCGTATGTCGTGCTGACGACAATCAACGCGGCGATCCAGCGCGTGCCGCCACGCAAGCTCTTCGCCGAGCGTACGCTGGTTCTCGAGCGCGGCACGGATCTGCCGCTCGACCGTCTCAAAAGCTTTCTCGAGCGCAACGGCTACAACCGCGCCGAGACCGTGCGCGAAGCCGGCGAATACGCGGTGCGCGGCGGTCTCGTCGATCTTTATCCGTCGGGCGCGCCGGCGCCGCTGCGGCTCGATTTCTTCGGCGATCGGCTCAAGGCGATCCGCTCGTTCGATCCGCTGAGTCAGCGCAGCGCTGGCGCCCTGGAGCGCGCCGAGCTCAAGCCGATGAGCGAGGTGCTGCTCGACGCGCCCGTGATCGAACGCTTCCGCTCGCGCTATCGGCAGGAGTTCGGCGCCGGTGTGCAGAACGATCCGCTCTATGAATCGGTCAGCGCCGGACGCCGCCACGCCGGCATGGAGCATTTCCTGCCGCTGTTCTACGAAAGCGTCGACACGATTTTCGACTATTTGGCCGACGCCGATGTCGTGCTCGACCATCAGGCGGAGGAAGTGCGCGGCGAGCGCCTCGTCGCCATCGCCGACTTCCACAACGCGCGCGAGACCGCGCCAACGGTGCGCGGCATTCTGGGCGCCGTGCCGGTCTACCGGCCGCTGCGGCCGGAGCTGCTCTATCTCGACGACGCCGAGTGGAGCAAGGCGCTGTCCGGCCGGCGCGTCGCGACGCTTTCGCCGTTCGCTGCGCCCGACAGCGCGACCGCGTTCGATGCTGGTGCACGGCCGGGTCCCGACTTCGCCGCCGCGCGCACCGATCCCAACCTCAATCTGTTCGATGCCGTGCGCACGCAGCTCGAGGCCGAAGCGGCCGCCGGACGCCGCGCGCTGATCGTCGCCTACAGCACCGGCTCGGCCGAGCGGCTGCGCATGGTGATGAAGGATCACGGCATCGGCGAGCCCGGCTTCGTCGAGTTGTGGCAGGGCTTTCTCGATTTGCCGTCCGGGCGGGCCGGGCTCGCGGTATTGCCGCTGGAGCGCGGCTATGTTGCCGGCGACGCGACGTTGATCACCGAGCAGGACATTCTCGGCGACCGCCTGGCGCGGCCGGCCCGTCGTTGCACCAATCTCGATCACTTCGTCGCCGAGGTGGCGACGCTGACGCAGGGCGATCTCGTCGTCCATGCCGAGCACGGCATCGGCCGCTACGACGGGCTGGTGACGCTCGAAGTCGCCGGCGCGCCGCACGACTGCCTGCGCATCGTCTATGCCGGCGACGACAAGCTGTTCGTGCCGGTCGAGAATATCGAAGTCTTGTCGCGCTACGGCTCGGAGGACGCGGCGGCGCAGCTCGACCGGCTCGGCGGCGTCGCCTGGCAGTCGCGTAAGGCGCGGGTCAAGGCGCGCATCCGCGACATCGCCGGCGAGCTGATCCAGCTCGCGGCCGAGCGCCAGCTCAAGGAGGGCGAGGCGATGGCGTCGCCCGAAGGTCTCTACGAGGAATTCGCTGCGCGCTTTCCCTATCCCGAGACCGACGATCAGGACAAGGCGATCCGCGACACGCTCGGCGATCTGTCGTCGGGCCGGCCCACCGATCGCCTGATCTGCGGCGACGTCGGCTTCGGCAAGACCGAAGTTGCGCTGCGCGCAGCGTTCATCGCGGTGATGGCGGGAACGCAGGTCGCGGTCGTGGTGCCGACGACACTCCTCGCGCGCCAGCACCACAGAACGTTCGCCAACCGCTTCGCCGGCATGCCGGTCAGGATCGAGCAGCTCTCGCGTTTCGTCGCGCCGAAGTTGGCTGAGCGGATCAAGCGCGACCTCAACGACGGCAAGGTCGACATCGTCATCGGCACGCATTCGCTGCTCGGCAAGGGAGTCGGCTTTCGTCACCTCGGATTGCTGGTGATTGACGAGGAGCAGCATTTCGGCGTGGCGCAGAAGGAACGTCTGAAGAAGCTCAAGGCCAACGTCCACGTCGTCACGCTGACCGCGACGCCGATCCCGCGGACGCTGCAGATGGCGCTCGCCGGCGTGCGCGAGATGAGCATCATCGCCACGCCGCCGATGGATCGCCTCGCCGTCCGCACCTTCGTCATGGCCTGGGACCCGGTCGTGGTCCGCGAGGCGATCCTGCGCGAGCTCCACCGCGGCGGCCAGGTCTTCTGCGTCGTGCCGCGCATCGCCGATATCGGCGACGTCGAGCAGGAATTGAAGCAGCTCGTCCCCGAGGCACGGGTCGCGGTGGCGCACGGCCAGCTCGCGCCGACCCAGCTCGACAAGGTGATGACGGCATTCGACGATGGCGCGTTCGACGTTCTGCTGTGCACCGACATCGTCGAGAGCGGCCTCGACATTCCGACCGCCAACACGCTGATCATCCATCGCGCTGACATGTTCGGCCTGGCGCAGCTCTATCAGCTCAGGGGCCGCATCGGGCGCGGCAAGATCCGCGCCTATGCCTATTTGACGCTGCCGCCGGGCAAAGTGCTGTCGTCGACCGCCGAGCGGCGGCTCGAGGTGATGCAGACGCTCGATCAGCTCGGCGCCGGCTTCACGTTGGCAAGCCACGACCTCGACATCCGCGGCGCCGGCAATCTGCTGGGCGAAGAGCAGTCGGGCCATATCCGCGAGGTTGGCGTCGAGCTCTATCAGCATCTGCTCGAAGAGGCGATCGCCACTGCGCGCGCCGGCGGCGATCAGACCAAGGCTGAGGCGGAGTGGACGCCGCAGATCGCCATCGGCACCTCAGTATTGATTCCCGAAGCCTATGTCGCCGATCTCAATGTGCGGCTCGGTCTCTATCGCCGCATCGCCAACCTGGTCGACCGTCAGGAGATCGAAGCCTTTGCGGCCGAACTCATCGATCGTTTTGGCAAGCTGCCGTCTGAAGTGGAGAACCTGCTCGAGATCATCGCCATCAAGCGGTTGTGCCGCGAGGCGAGCGTCGAGAAGATCGAGGCTGGACCGAAGGGCGCGGTGATCACCTTTCGCGCGGCCAGTGTTGCCGATCCGGCGGCGCTGGTGCGCTGGATCGCGAGCCAGGCCGGCAGCGCACGGCTGCGGCCGGATCAGCGCTTGGTCATCGTGCGCGACTGGGACGACACCCGCGCGCGCATCAAGGGCGTGATCAATATTCTGGAGAAGCTCAAGGCGATTGCCGCGAGACCACAGCCGGTCGCTGCACGCGGCTGAGACCTAGCCCGCGGCGCGGGCGGGACCATTCTGCACCAGGTCGAAGACCGGAAAGAAGAACGCCGGCTCCTGGGCGCCGGAGATGGCATATTGGCCGTCGAAGATAAAGCAGGGCACGGCATTGATGCCGAGCCGCCGCGCGCCGGCGTCGTCCGCCAGCACCTCGGCGCGCTCGCTCGCACCGGCGAGGAACGCGCGCGCCGTGGCAGCGTCAAGGCCGCTCTCGCCGGCGATCGCCGCCAGCACATCGCTGTTGCCGATATCGCGGCCCTCGATGAAATAGCCGGCGAACAGCCGGTCGACCAATTCAGTCGCGCGGCCTTCGCGCTGTGCGAAGCGCACCAGCCGATGCGCCGCGAGCGTGTTGGGTGTGCGCTGAATCTTCTCGAATGCGAACGGAATTCCGACACTGTTGCCGGCATCGACCGCCGCCTGGTTGATGCGCTTGGCATGCGCCTGACCGCCGAACTTGGCGGCCAGATAGGCTTCGCGCGGCATGCCTTCGGCCGGCATGTCGGGATTGAGCTGGAACGGCCGCCACGTGATATCGGGCGCGATGGCCGGCCGCTGCGCCAGCGCGGTCTCGAGGCGGCGCTTGCCGATGAAGCACCACGGGCAGATGACATCGGCGACGATATCGATGCGCATGGCGCATCATACCACAGGTCCGCGCCGCCGCAGCCCGCGTTATCGTTAATGGATATCGTCGGCGCGCGAGAACGCCTGTCGAAGGTCCTCGATGCTGAAATGCGGCGATCGGCAGGCGTCGAGGATCACCTTCTCGCGCTTGGCAAGCAGGCTTGCCGCCTCGGGAATGCGCCGTGCCACATCGGCCGGAATGACCACGGCGCCGTGACGGTCGGCGTGGATCAGGTCGTTGGGCGAAACCACCATGCCGGCGACGCTCACGGTGTTGCCGAAGTCGACGATGTCAACATGGGCATGCGACGGCATCACGGAGCCGGCGAGCACGAAGAAGTCCTTCGCCCAGACGTCGATGTCGCGCACCGCCCCGTCGGTGACGACGCCGATGCAGCCCAGCGCCTTGTGCACGTTAGATTGCACCTCGCCCCAGAACGCGCCAAAGCCGGCGTCGGGACCGTCGACGTCCTGCATGACGCAGAGGCTCGGCAGTGGCGCTGCGGCGATACTCTCGTAATAGGCGAGACGCTTCGCGCGGGCCTCGGCCTTGCTGCGTGGATGCGGCTCGCGTGAGCGAACCATGATGGTCCGGGCATAGCCGACGACCGGCTTTGGCTGCGGTAGCGGCGAGAGCAGTGGCCGACGGTTGAAGCCCAGCGCGCGGCGCTCCGGCGCGACGATCTCCAGGGCGTTGCAAATCGTCGGCGTGTCGAATGCGACGAGGGCGGCGAGTTCGTCTTTGGACAGGATGTCAGCCATGGTCACCGGTCGGCGTGGCAGGGACAGGGAACGCCGCGATCCTGCCAGCAGTTCCGATTGACGGCCAGTGCAATCGCGACTTACGATCATTATTATGAAAGCGCATTTCAGAATATGAAATGCGCTTGGCGCGGAGGCAATCAATGCGCGCTACGACCGTGTCTACCGCCGTCACCGTGCCGCGGATCGCAGCGCCGCGGGCCGGCACGACGCCGGCGCGCAAGGCCGGGCCGATCATTCAATCGGTCGATCGTGCGCTCGACATTCTCGAAGCGCTGGCACGCGGCGGAAAAATGTCACTTGCGGAGCTCAGCCTCAAGACAGGCATCAACGCCAGCACTTGCCATCATTTGGTCGGTACCATCGGCCGCCGCGGCTACATCACGCAGGATCCCGAGACACGGCGCTACTCGCTCGGCAGCAAGATCTTTCAGCTCAGCGAGGCACGCGCCAGCCAGATCAACCTCATCGAGCTGGCGATGCCGTTCCTGGCGCGGCTCAATCGCAAGACCGGCGAGGCGACGCATCTGGTGGTGATCGAAGGCACCGAGCTGATCACCGTAGCGAAACTGGGCTCGCTGCACGCCGTCAAGGTCGACAGCGCGACCGGCCGTTCCGGCGCGCCGCATGCGACCGCGGCAGGGAAGGCGATCCTCGCTTGGCTACCGCCGATCCGGATCGACGAAATTCTCGACGCGCGCGGTATGGAGCGCTTCACAGCCGAGACCATCACCTCGCGCCGCATGCTGATCGAGGAACTGCGCTTGGTGCGGCGCTACGGCTATTCCGAGGACCGCGAGGAGTTCCAGCCTGGTGTGCACTGCATCGGCGCCGCCATCCGCAGCCACAAAGGTGCGGTCATCGGCTCGATCAGCCTGTCAATCCCGACCATGCGTGTCTCCGCCGATGTGTTGGCGCGGGCACGCAAGGAAGTCATGGCCACGGCACACGACATCACCAAGGAGCTCGGCTCGAACACGTCGATCTGAGCGATCTGCAACGGATAACGCGCGGCATGAATGCCGCAGGAGGAACGCCGATGAGCGAAGCGGCACGGACGAATGAATTCCAAATCCCTGAGACCATGAAGGCCTGGGTGCTCGGCGGCCCTGATGAGCTGAAACTCGTCGAGAAGAAGGTGCCGGCGCCGGGCCAGGCCGAAGTGCTGGTGCGGATCGACGCCATCGCCGTCTGCGCGACCGACATCGAGATCATGCGCCACGGCCTGCCGGCCATGGTCGAAGGGGGCTCGCCGTTCAACCGGAACTTCACCATTGGCCACGAATACATGGGCACGATCGTGAAGCTCGGCCCCACGGTGGACGAATATCAGATCGGTGACCGCATCGCCGTCGAGGTGCACGCCGGCTGCGGCCGTTGTCCGCGCTGCCGCGAGGGCATGTACACCTCCTGCCTCAATTACGGCTTCCCGTCGAAGGGCCATCGCGCCAACGGCTTCACGACCGATGGCGGCTTCGCCGAATACGCCGTG
>DATLUT010000058.1:0-7873 GCA_035532975.1 Allostellaceae bacterium | reverse complement strand
AGATGGTGATGCCGGGGGACAACATCCGGATGGAGGTCGAGCTCATCGCCCCCATCGCCATGGACGAAGGCCTGCGCTTCGCCATCCGCGAGGGCGGCCACACTGTCGGCGCCGGCGTCGTCGCCAAAATCATTAAGTAACCGGCGGCGGAAACGGTATTCTTACTCGGGTCGCGAGGGTTGGCGTGGCGGCTGGCGATCCGCGGATGAATAGGAGCGTAGCTCAATTGGTAGAGCACCGGTCTCCAAAACCGGGGGTTGGGGGTTCGAGCCCCTCCGCTCCTGCCAGCCGCTGAATCCGGGCGGCGTCCGGGCGATAAGGCTGGCAAATCCCCGGACCCGACGTTATATAAGGCACCTCCCAACGGCATTTATCATGGCAAGCATCACCCCGCTGGAATTTCTGCGGCAGGTCCGCCAGGAAGTGAGCCGCGTCACCTGGCCGTCGCGCAAGGAGACCGCCGTCACGACCGCTATGGTTTTCGCCATGGTGATCGCGGCTGCGCTGTTCTTCTTCATCGGCGACCAGATCATCGGCATGGGCGTGCGCGCTGTCCTCGGGCTCGGGAGCTAAGACCATGACGGCGCGTTGGTACGTGATTCACGTCTATTCCGGCTTCGAGAAGAAGGTCGCGGAATCGATCAAGGAACAGGCGAAGCAGAAGGGCCTCGGCGAACGCTTCGAGGAAGTCCTGGTGCCGACCGAGGAAGTCGTCGAGGTCAAGCGGGGCGCCAAGGTCAGCGCCGAGCGCAAGTTCTTCCCGGGCTACGTGCTGGTGAAGATGGACCTGACCGACGAGAGCTGGCACCTCGTCAAGAACACGCCCAAGGTCACCGGCTTCCTCGGTGGCAAGGGCCGGCCCATGCCGATCACCGAGACCGAAGCCACCCGTATCATGAAGCAGGTGCAGGAAGGCATCGAGCGGCCGAAGCCGTCGATCACCTACGAGGTCGGCGAGCAGGTGCGCGTCTGCGACGGCCCGTTCACGTCGTTCAACGGCCTGGTCGAAGAGGTCGACGAGGAGAAGGCGAGACTCAAGGTGGCGGTGTCGATCTTCGGCCGCGCCACGCCCGTCGAGCTCGAATATACGCAGGTCGAGAAGATCTAACCGGATAAAAAAGAGACGCGCATGGCGAAGAAAGTTGTCGGATTCATCAAGCTGCAAGTGCCGGCGGGCAAGGCGAACCCGTCGCCGCCGATCGGCCCCGCTTTGGGCCAGCGTGGACTCAACATCATGGAGTTCTGCAAGGCGTTCAACGCCCAGACGCAGAATTTGGAGCCCGGCATGCCGGTGCCGGTGATCATCACCGCGTACCAGGACCGCAGCTTCACCTTTATTATGAAGTCGCCGCCGAATTCTTATTTCCTGCTCAAGGCCGCCGGCATCGAGAAGGGCTCGGGCACCACCGGCAAGGGGCACGCCGGCAAGGTGACAATGAAGCAGATCCGCGAGATCGCGGAAAAGAAGATGAAAGACATGAACGCCAAGGACCTCGAGGGCGCCTGCAGCATGCTGGTCGGCTCGGCGCGGTCCATGGGTCTTGAGGTCGTGGAGTAACGCATGGCTCGCGCATCGCATATGGGCAAGCGCCTGAAGAAGGCTTACGAGGGCGTCGACCGCGCCAAGACCTACAATCCGGCCGAGGCGGTGAAGCTGGTGAAATCCTGCGCCAGCACCAAGTTCGACGAGACTGTCGAGGTTGCGTTGAACCTCAACGTCGATCCGCGCAAGGCCGAGCAGAATGTGCGCGGTACCGTGGTGCTGCCGCACGGCACCGGCAAGAGCCTGCGCGTCGCCGTTTTCGCCAAGGGCGATAAGGCTGCGGCCGCGAAAGCGGCGGGTGCCGACATCGTCGGCGCCGAGGATCTGGCCGAGCAGATCCAGGCCGGCAAGATCGATTTCGACCGCTGCATCGCGACGCCCGACATGATGGGCATCGTCGGCCGGCTGGGTAAGGTGCTCGGCCCCCGCGGCTTGATGCCGAACCCCAAGGTCGGCACGGTGAGCGCCAACGTCGCGGAGGCGGTGAAGGCGGTGAAGGGCGGCCAGGTCGAGTTCAACACTGCCAAGGCGAGCCTGATCCAGGCCGGCGTCGGCAAGGCGAGCTTCTCCGAGGAGGCGCTGCTCGACAACCTCAAGGCGTTCGTGGGCGCCGTGAACCGCGCCAAGCCGCAGGGCGTCAAGGGCGCCTTCATCAAGAAGGTCAGCCTGAGCTCCACCATGGGGCCTGGCGTGAAGCTGGAGATTTCTGCCCTGACCGGCTAAAAGGTCGGGCTGTAACGATTAGCCGGGGCCATGGCTCCGGCGGGAGCGGCCGAAAGCCGCTTCTTCCTGTCCGAGATTGCGGGTGCCTTCGGGCTTAAGGGACTCAAACGAGTCCGCCGGCATGAGACGGGAGTGAAGGCCGCGGCGCTGCCGCCGGCCGAACTTCTGGGACAGGTCCAACCGGGCGTGAAGGATCCCTCGCGGGGTCCGGCGCGCCTTTGTGCAACCGATCCGTCGGGGCCGTTCGCCTGGGCGGATCAAAGGTCGGAGACGTAGCCGTGGACCGGGCCAAGAAGAAGCAGCTGATTGATTCGCTGCATGCCGCGCTCGCCGATACCACCGTCGTGGTGGTCACGCACCAGACCGGCATGACCGTCGAGGAAGTAACCGATCTGCGCCGCCAGATGCGCGCCGCCGGCGCCAACTTCCGGGTGACCAAGAACACGTTCGCGCAGCGCGCCGTCGACGGCACCAAGTTCGAGCCGCTGAAAGCGCTGTTCAAGGGGCCGACCGCGCTCGCGTTCTCGCGCGATCCGGTCGCGGCGGCCAAGGTCGCCGTCGCCTATGCCGGCAAGAACGACAAGCTGACGCTGGTCGCCGGCGCGCTCGGCGAACGTCAGCTCGATGTCGCCGGCATCAAGGCGCTGGCGGCGATGCCATCGCTCGATCAGCTGCGCGGCAAGCTCATTGGCTTGCTGCAGGCGCCCGCGACCAAGATCGCCGGCGTGCTGCAGGAGCCGGCCGGTCAGCTCGCGCGCGTGGTGTCGGCTTACGCCAAGAGCAAGGCCGCCTGACCCTATTCATTCCATCCATCCATCAACACCATTCACCCGAGGAGTAAGGACCATGGCTAATCTCGATACGATCGTCGAAGAGCTCTCGAAGCTCTCGGTTTTGGAAGCGGCCGATCTCGCGAAGAAGCTCGAAGAGAAGTGGGGCGTCTCGGCGGCCGCGCCGGTCGCCGTCGCTGCCGCGCCGGGTGCCGCCGCCGCACCGGGTGCCGCCGCGGTCGAGAAGACGGAATTCACCGTCGTTCTCACCGCTGCCGGCGAGAAGAAGATCAACGTCATCAAGGAAGTGCGTGCGATCACCAGCCTCGGCCTCAAGGAAGCCAAGGACCTGGTCGAGGCCGCGCCCAAGACGGTGAAGGATGGCGTCAACAAGGACGAGGCTGCGAAGCTCAAGAAGCAGCTCGAGGACGCCGGCGCCACTGTCGAGGTGAAATAAGGCCGGAAGGGCTTGACCGGCGGAGAAGATCAAGCGATATATACCGCACATGCCCAATCTTCCTGCCGGTAGTAGTGCCGGAGCGCGGGGTAGCTCGCGCTCGTCGGCGCTTGTCCTTTTGCGAAATTATATTTCGCAATGCCCCACCATTAGGAATCGGGTGTTGGCGAGTCGATCCTAACGTCTGGTCGAAAGAACTGCCGCGTCGGACGCCCCGCAAGACCGACGCGATGATGAGGAGCATCCATGGCTAAGTCGTTCACCGGCCGCAAGCGCATTCGCAGGAGTTTCGGACGCATCCCCGAGGTTGCGCCGATGCCCAATCTGATCGAGGTGCAGAAGAGCTCCTACGATCATTTCCTGCAGATGGGCGTGACGGCGGAAAACCGCGCCAGCGTCGGCCTGCAAGAGGTCTTCCGGTCGGTCTTCCCAGTGCGCGACTTCTCCGATCGGGCGCGCCTCGAGTTCGTCCGCTACGACCTCGAAGAGCCGAAATACGAC
Organism: Allostellaceae bacterium; assembly: GCA_035532975.1. GTDB lineage: Bacteria > Pseudomonadota > Alphaproteobacteria > ATCC43930 > CGMCC-115725 > REEB95. The sequence continues at coordinate 3,879 of DATLUT010000058.1, read as the reverse complement.
GTCGAGGAGTGCCAGCAGCGCGGCATCACCTATGCCGCGCCGCTGCGCGTCACCCTTCGCCTCGTGGTCTGGGACATCGACGAAGAGACCAAGGCCCGCTCCATCCGCGATATCAAGGAGCAGGACGTATACATGGGCGACATGCCCCTGATGACGAAGAACGGCACCTTCATCATCAACGGCACCGAGCGCGTCATCGTCTCGCAGATGCATCGCTCGCCTGGCGTCTTCTTCGACCACGATAAAGGCAAGACCCACTCGTCGGGCAAGTATCTGTTTGCCGCGCGCGTCATTCCCTATCGCGGCTCGTGGCTCGATTTCGAGTTCGACGCCAAGGACCACCTCTATGTCCGCATCGACCGGCGCCGCAAGCTGCCGGTGACGACGCTGCTGCTGGCGCTCGACGGTGCCGCAACCGCGACCCTGCGCCGTGAGCGCGCCGCCGAAAGCAAGCCGCTGCTGCCGACCGAGGCGCACGGCATGTCGAAGGAAGAGATCCTCGGCTATTTCTATGCGCCGACGCCGTTCTCGCGCATCAAGCCGGGCAAGAATACCAAGGGCGGCTGGAAGGCGCCTTTTGACCCGAACCGCTATCGCGGCCACAAGCTGACGCACGACCTGATCGACGCCCGCAGCGGCAAGGTCAGGCTCGAGGCCGGCGAGAAGTTGCCGCCGCGGCTTGCCAAGAAGCTCTACGACGACGGGCTGAAGGAGGTCCAGGTCGGCTCCGAAGAGCTGATCGGCCGCTTCATTGCCGTCGACCTCATCAACGAGGAGACCGGCGAGGTCTATGCCGAAGCCGGCGACGAGATCACCGAGCAGTTGCTGCAGACCGTTGAGGGTGCGAACGTTGCCGAGCTGCCGGCGGTCGGCGTCGACCATGCCAGCGGCGGTCCGTATATCCGCAACACGCTGCTGATCGACAAGAACTCGGCGCGCGAAGAGGCGCTGATCGACATCTATCGCGTCATGCGTCCCGGCGAGCCGCCGACGCTCGAGACCGCCGAAGCGCTGTTCAAGAGTCTATTCTTCGATCCGGAGCGCTACGATCTTTCCGCGGTCGGCCGCGTGAAGATGAACTCGCGCCTCAGCCTCAAGACCGAGGACACGGTCCGCGTCCTGCGCAAGGACGACATCCTCGCCATCCTCAAGGTGCTCGTCGAGCTCAAGGACGGGCGCGGCGAGATCGACGACATCGACCATCTCGGCAATCGCCGCGTGCGATCGGTCGGCGAGCTGATGGAAAATCAGTATCGCATCGGCCTCTTGCGCATGGAGCGCGCAATCCGCGAGCGCATGAGCTCGGTCGAGATCGACACCGTGATGCCGCACGACCTGATCAACGCCAAGCCGGCGGCGGCCGCGGTGCGCGAGTTCTTCGGCTCGTCGCAACTCTCGCAGTTCATGGACCAAACCAATCCGCTGAGCGAGATCACGCACAAGCGCCGGCTCTCGGCGCTCGGCCCGGGCGGCCTGACGCGCGAGCGTGCCGGCTTCGAGGTGCGCGACGTGCATCCGACGCATTACGGCCGCATCTGCCCGATCGAGACCCCCGAAGGTCCGAATATCGGTCTGATCAACAGCCTTGCGACCTACGCGCGGGTGAATCAATACGGCTTCATCGAGAGCCCGTATCGCCGCGTGGTGAACGGCAAGGTCACCGAGGAGGTGGTCTATCTCTCCGCCATGGAGGAAGGCCGCTACGCGATCGCCCAGGCCAACGTCGAGATCGACGGTCACGGCCGGGTCAAGGCCGACCTGACGAATTGCCGCAAGGGCGGCGATTTCGTCATGGCGCGACCGCAGGACATCGACTTCATCGACGTGTCACCCAAGCAATTGGTCTCGGTCGCCGCGGCGCTCATCCCGTTCCTCGAGAACGACGACGCCAACCGCGCGCTGATGGGCTCGAACATGCAGCGCCAGGCGGTGCCGCTCATCCGCGCCGAGGCGCCGCTCGTCGGCACCGGCATGGAGGAGACGGTGGCGCGCGATTCCGGCGTGACCATCATCGCGCGTCGCTCGGGCGCGGTCGATCAGGTCGACGGTATGCGCATCGTCATCCGTGCCACGGAAGACACCTCGGCTGAATCGCCGGGCGTCGACATCTACAACCTGCTCAAGTTCCAGCGCTCGAACCAGAACACCTGCATCACCCAGCGGCCGCTGGTCCGCGTCGGCGACGTGGTCAAGGCCGGCGACGTGATCGCCGACGGTCCGTCGACCCAGCTCGGCGAGTTGGCGCTCGGCCGCAACGTGCTGTGCGCCTTCATGCCGTGGAACGGCTACAACTTCGAGGACTCGATCCTCATCTCCGAGCGCATCGTGTCGGACGACGTCTTCACCTCGATCCACATCGAAGAGTTCGAGGTGATGGCGCGCGACACCAAGCTCGGCCAGGAGGAGATCACTCGCGATATCCCGAACGTCGGCGAGGAAGCGCTCAAGAACCTCGACGAGGCGGGCATCGTCTATATCGGCGCCGACGTCAAACCGGGCGACATTCTCGTCGGCAAGGTGACGCCCAAGGGCGAATCGCCGATGACGCCGGAAGAAAAGCTGCTGCGCGCGATCTTTGGCGAAAAGGCCTCGGACGTGCGCGACACCTCGCTGCGCCTGCCGCCGGGCGTTTCCGGCACCATCGTGGAAGTTCGCGTATTCTCGCGCCGCGGCGTCGACAAGGACGAGCGCGCGCTGGCGATCGAGCGCGCGGAGATCGAGCGTCTCGCCAAGGACCGTGACGACGAGCGCACCATCCTCGAGCGCAGCTTCCACGCGCGTCTCAAGGAGCTGCTGGTCGGCCAGGAAGCGACCTCGGGACCCAAGGGCTTCAAGGGCGGCCGCGTCAACGAGACCGTGTTGGCGGAATTCTCGCCCCACCAGTGGAAGCAATTCGCGGTCAAGAACGACAAGCGCATGGCCGAGGTCGAAGGGCTGAAGAAGCTGATGGACGACTCCATCGGCGTCCTCCAGCGGCGCTTCGAGAACAAGGTCGAGAAGCTGCAGCGCGGCGACGAGCTGCCGCCAGGCGTCATGAAGATGGTCAAGGTGTTCGTCGCGGTGAAGCGCAAGCTCCAACCCGGCGACAAGATGGCCGGTCGCCACGGCAACAAGGGCGTGATCTCGCGCATCATGCCGGTCGAGGACATGCCGTATCTGCAGGATGGCACGCCCGTCGATATCGTGCTCAATCCGCTCGGCGTGCCGAGCCGCATGAATGTCGGCCAGATCCTCGAGACTCATCTCGGCTGGGCGTGCGCCAGTCTCGGCCGCCAGATCGGCGAGATCGTCGACAAGGCGCGCCGGCAGGGCAACCAGACCCGCGACGTGCGGCGTATCCTCAACCAGGTCTACGTCGACAAGACCGATCGCGACGACATCAAGAATATGGAGGACCCACAGATCCTCGAGCTCGCGGACAACCTCAGGCCCGGCATCCCGGTGGCGAGCCCGGTGTTCGACGGCGCGCGCGAGGACGACATCGTCACTATGTTGAAGGAGGCCGGACTCGAGGCATCGGGGCAGGTCACCCTGGTCGACGGCCGCACCGGCGAGATGTTCGACCAGCGGGTCACCGTCGGCTTCATCTATATGCTGAAGCTGCATCACCTGGTGGATGACAAGATCCATGCCCGGTCGATCGGTCCGTACAGCCTGGTGACGCAGCAGCCGCTCGGCGGCAAGGCGCAGTTCGGCGGCCAGCGCTTCGGCGAAATGGAAGTGTGGGCGCTCGAAGCTTACGGCGCGGCCTATACGCTGCAGGAAATGCTGACGGTGAAGTCCGACGACGTGTCGGGCCGCACCAAGGTCTACGAGGCGATCGTCCGCGGCGACGACAACTTCGAGGCCGGCATTCCGGAATCGTTCAACGTGCTGGTC
>DATLUT010000057.1:0-16410 GCA_035532975.1 Allostellaceae bacterium | reverse complement strand
CTGCGGCCGTGGCCGTTGATTGCCATGTCGAGGCTGCCGGTGCCCGCGAGCAGATTGACGTTGGCGGCGTCATGCAGCAGCGGCTGCATGTCGACTCCCTTGAGCGCGAAGCTCTCCTGGAGCGCGGGCACGGCGCCGCTGCCGTCGATCGTCACCTTGCCCTGGCCCGAGCCTTTGTAGAGCGCGAGCTGGCTCAGGTCGGCGGTGAGCTGCGCGTCCTTGAGATGGAGGATGAGCGCGCTCTTGCCGATCTTGATGTTGTGGTACTCGAGGCTGTTGGCGCCGAGGAAGAAGTCGGCGTCGGCGACCTTGAGCGCGCTGGTATCGATCGGCGCGGTGCTCCATCCCTGCTGGGCAGTGGCCGGAGCGTTGCCGCCAGCGGCGCCGGATGGCGCCGGCGTCGATGCCGACCCCGATCCCGGCGGCGCGCCGAGATAGGGGTTGAGGTTGAGGTCGTCGAGCTGAAGGCTGCCCTTGATGTAGGGCTTGGCGCCGGCGTCGTCGAACGCAATGCCGCCATTGCCCTTGATCGCGTCGAAGGCGATTGCCGCATCGCTGAACGTGTATTTGCTGCCGGAAACGGCGACCTTACCCTTGATCGCGAGCGGGCCAAACCCGTTGCCGGCGGGCATCGGCCGCCCGGCCCAGGCGGCAAGGCTGCGCACCGACGGAATGGCGAGATCGGCGTCGCCGTCGAGCTTGATCGTCGGCGCGCCGACGCCCGATCCAGCGAAGCTGAAGTTGATCGGCGTCGACGCGAGCTTGACCTTGATCGGCGTCGGCCGTCCGCCTTCGAACGCGGCCGGTCGATCGATGGCCAGATTGAGATTGACGGTCTGGCCGTTCCACGCCGCCGAGCCCGATGCCGACATCGGACTGTCGAGGCCCGGCAACGCGAAACTCATGTTGATCGCGCTCGCCGTCCAGCGCTTGCCGGTGCGCGCGTCGGCATAGCTCACGGTGCCGTTCTCGATCTTGAGATGGGCGAGGCGCAGCCGCGCGAGTTCGGTCATCGCGCCGGCGCCGCCGCCGGCGGCCGAGGGCGGGGCGGTTGCGGGCACAGCCGGCGCCGCAGCCGGCGCATGCTCGAACCGCCAGTTTGGGCGACCATCCTTGCCGACCTCGAGGGCGATCACCGGATCGACCAGGACGAAACTGTCGACCGCGACCGTGCCGCTCAGCAGCGGAAGCAGCTGCAGCCGGACCTCGAGCGACTTGAGCTGCGCCATGTTCTTCGCGACGCCGCCCGATGCGTTGCTGAAGGACACCTGGTCGGCGGACAGCTCGATCTGCGGCAGCAGATGGAAGCTCACCGGGCCGTCGATGCGCAAATCGCGGCCGGTCGATTGCTTGACCGCTGCGATCAGCTTGGCCTTGTAGGTGTCGACCGGAATCACGAACGGCGCGACGAGCGCCGCGACGATGACCAGAACGACGACGACGGCGACGGCAACCAGCAGCTTTTTCATGCGGCCTCCCATGGTGCGCGGCGTGCCAACGTTCTGCGCAAACGGTGCACACGCGCAAGGGCCGCATATTAGTTAAGTCGCGCAACGAACGGTAGCGGGTCGCCGATGGCCGCGGTGGCCGATGCGCGACGCCCAATATTTCCGCGGCGCCCAATCGCGGAAATCGCGCGGACGGAAAGTGGCAAAAAAATTGCACGGACGTTGCGAGCACGACATGGAGAAGCCCTAAACGGGCCGCAGTGGATCGCGCTTAGGCAGGACGCCCAGAAAGAAGGCACCGGATCCGCCGGCGCCAGACGCTCGAACTTGGGGGCTTCAAACTATGTCTTTCCGCACCATCTCCGCGTTCGCGGTTACGGGCTGCGTCGTGGGCGCCTTGGCTGCCACAGCCCAGGCGCAGCAGGCGCCAGCGCCAGCGCCCGCGGCACCCGCGCCCGCAGCGCCTGCGCATCCGGTCTGGACCGATCCGATCTTCGGCGGCATCCAATTCTCCGGCCACGTCGAGGGCAGCGCCAATTGGTCCACCGAAAATCCGACGAACAACATCAATTTCGGTCAGGGCTTCAATGACCGGGCGAACACGGCCCGTATGAATCAGGCGATGATCAACGTCGAACACGACCTCGATTCATCGAAGAACATATTCCAGTATGGCTTCAAGTTCACCGGCATGTACGGCACGGATGCGCGGTATACCCACTTCTTCAACGAATTTGACCGCGTGACCAACAGTCCGTATCAGTGGGACATCGTCGAGCTCGATGCGCAGCTCCATGCGCCGACGCCGTTTACAGGCGGCGGCACCGACATCAAGATCGGCCAGTATCCGACGCCGATCGGCTACGAGGTGATCGACGCCACCGGCAACCCGTTCTACACGCACAGCTACCAGTTCCTCTACAGCCTGCCCTTCAAGCACACGGGCGTCCTGACGACGACGCATCTCAACGACACCGTCGATTTGTGGCTCGGCTGGGATACCGGCGTGAACGATTCGATCGGCGCGAACGGCGTCAACAACGGCTCGATCGGCAAGTTCATCGCCGGCTTCGGGCTCAATGGCTTGCTCGATGGCAAGCTGACGATCCTGGCCTTGACCCATTATGGGCCTGAGAACTCGTACACGCAGGGCGCCGCCATCACCGTGCCCGATCCGAACCGGCATGCCCGCCAGTTCTATGACACGGTGATCACCTACACGATCAACAAGGCACTGACCTCGGTCACCGAGCTCAACTACGTGAAGGACGATCAAAACCACGCCGATGCCGAAAGCGCCACGACCTATCTCGAGTACAAGTTCAGCGACCAGTGGAGCTTCAACGGTCGCGCGGAAATCTATCGTGACAACCAGGGCTTCTTCGTCACGACGCCGACGTCGTCGCTCGATGTGATCAACGCGGAACGCGGCTTCCCGGTGACGGGTGCCAACTACAACTTCGGCAAGGCGACGTATGACGAGTTCACGATCAACGCGGTGTGGAGTCCGCCGGTTACGCTGCCGGGCACGCTCGGCCTGACCATCCGGCCGGAAGCCCGGCTCGATACCGCCTATGGCGGCAATGGCGGCACGAAGATCTACAATGTCGGGCCGAGCGGCACCGGTCGGGACACTACGGTGGGCACGTTCTCGGTCGACGCGATCCTGTCATTCTAGCGTTTTCGGCGCGGCCCTCCGGGGGGAGTGCGGCGCCGCCGGGCAACCGGCGGCGCCGTTGTCTTTTGCGCAATCGTCCCATGCAGCCGGCGCCCGCGCATACGGGCCGCCAGCCCTTATCATCGGGCGGGCGGTCGCGTTAGATTGCCGACGCGGCTCGAAGCCTGCGGGGATTTCACGCATGGGCGTTTTGGTCGAAGGCAAATGGCAGGCGGGCTGGCACGATACCGCCCGCAGCGGCGGCCATTTTGTGCGCGCGGCCGCGCGCTTTCGGAAGTTCGTGACGGCCGACGGCAGCTCCAGCTTCCGGGCCGAGCCGAACCGTTATCACCTTTACGTCGCGCGCGCCTGTCCGTGGTGCCACCGGACGATGATTCTTCGCGCCGTCAAACGGCTCGAGGGCGTCGTCTCGATGAGCACAGTCGAACCGGTGATGGGCGATAACGGCTGGACCTTCGCTGCGTCCGATCCGCTCACCGGCGCGACATATGTCCATGAGATCTATCGCGCCGCCGATGCAGGCTACAGTGGCCGCGCCAGCGTGCCGGTCTTGTGGGACAAAGAGAAGCGGACGATCGTCAATAACGAGTCATCCGAGATCATCCGCATGTTCAACCGCGAATTCGCGGCGTTCACCGACGACCGGACCGATTACTATCCCGCCGATCTCGCGGGTGAGATTGATCGCGTCAACGAGCGCGTCTTCGCGAATTTCAACAACGGGGTCTATCGCGCGGGATTTGCCACCACGCAGGCGGCCTACGACGAAGCGGTCAAGGCCGTGTTCGAAACGCTCGACTGGCTCGAGACGCGCCTAACGGGTGCCCGCTTTCTCGTCGGCGACCGACCGACCGAAGCGGACTGGCGTCTCTTCCCGACGCTGGCACGTTTCGATGCCGTCTATCACGGCCATTTCAAATGCAATCTGCGGCGGCTGATCGATTACCCGGCGATCGCGGCTTATTCACGCCGGCTCTACGAAATGCCCGGCGTCGCCGCGACCTGCGACTTCGACGAATACAAGCGGCACTACTACGCCAGCCACCGCACCATCAATCCCACCGGCATCGTGCCGGCGGGGCCGCTCGTCGATTTCCGGTTGGCTCAGGCGTAGCGCAGCCGCGCTGCGAGACGGGTCTTCTGGCTGGCGAGCGTCATCATCAGCCCGTCCTCGAGCGGCATCTCGGCGCGAATGCCGAAGAGCTTCGCGGCCCGCTCCGGATCGCCGACGGAAAGCCTGACGTCGCCCGGGCGCGGCGCGCGGAAGATCAGGTCCGGCGTCGTGCCGCACAGCCCGGCGATCGTCTTGGCCAGTTCGACGATTGTGGTGCCGGCACCGGTGCACACATTGAACACGTCGCCTTCGGCAGGCACCGCCATCGCGCGCATCAGGAAGCGGACGACGTCGCTGACATGGATGAAGTCGCGGACCTGCCGCCCGTCGCCGTGGACGGTGATCGGATTGCCCGCGACCAACCGGTCGCAGAAGATCGAGATCACGCCGGAATAAGGCGAGTCCGGATTCTGCCGTGGGCCATAGACGTTGAAGAACCGTAGCCCGGTCGTCGGCACGCCATAGAGCGTGGTGGCGACGTAACCGTGCAACTCGCAGCCGAGCTTGTCGGCGCCGTAGGCGGTCATCGGCTGCGCCTCGGCGCTCTCGGCGAGCGGCACCGCCTCGTTGAGGCCGTAGACCGCGGCCGACGACGCGTAGACCACCGGAATCGGTCCGGCATCGCGGGCGCGCCGTGCGGCGTCGAACACGGTGATGCAGCCAGTCAGGTTCGAGATATGGGTTCCGACCCAGTCTTCGATGCTGCGCTCGATCGATGCGATCGCCGCGAGGTGGAACACGCCGTCGGTATCGGCAATTGCGTGGCGCACCGCGACGCGGTCGGCGACGTCGCCGATCATGAGCTCCGCCCCCTCGGGCGCGTTGTCGCGATGTCCGGTCGAAAGATTGTCGAGGATGCGGACCTCGTGGCCGTCGGCGAGCAGGGCGTCGGCCAGATGCGATCCGATGAAGCCGCATCCGCCGGTAACCAGATATCGTGCCATGAGTATCCCGTGAGTATCCTGCGGCGACGGATGCGCCGCTTGTGACCACTTTAGGTAGCGAGGGCTTAGGGATTTCTTAAAAGGATGCCGCGGTTAACCAAACTGCAGCCGGTAGTAGATCAGCCCCAGGATCTCGTGCAGCGCGTAGAAGCTGTCCGTCAGCGCGGTCGATTGCGGCAGAACCATGGCGAATTCAATCGGCGTCTTGATATAGGTGCGTGTGGTCGACGCTGGAATCGCATCGATGCCCGCACGTGTAAATGCCCAGAGCGCACGTGGCATGTGCCAGGGCTGGGTCACCAACAGAACGGTATGGACATGCTGCGCGCGGAGGAGGCGGGCGGAATATTCCGCGTTCTCGAATGTCGTCTGCGACTGCTCTTCGCGCCAGGCGACGGGCACGCCGAAATCGTCGGTCAAGGTGCGTGCCATCAGCGCCGCCAGACTCTCCCGGCTGTCGCCGACCGGCCCGCCGGAGACCAAAATGGGCAGCGGCTTACGGCGATAGAGTTCCGCCGCGCGGTCAAGCCGCTCGAGGGTCAGCCGGCCGACGGTGTCCGCCACCGCCGCGCCATCGCCGTGATGAACGTCGCCCGACAGCACGACGATCGCCTGGGCGGTGGCGGCTTGTCCGCTCGGCGGCACTTCGTTCTCCACGGCGCGCAGCAGCGCTGACGACGCCAGCGGCGTCGCGAAGACATAGAGGGCGACGCTGCTGAACAGCGCAATCATAAGGCCCCAGCGGCGCGTTGGCGTGAAACCAGCGAGCACGATCCCGGCCAGCGCGGTGACGATGAACACCGTCGGCGGCATCAGGAACGAGTAGGCGAGGAAGGAGATGATCGACGGCTCCACGCGGCAGTCACGCCTCGGCCGGTTTGAGGCGCTTGACCACGGCCTTGCGCAGCAGGTGCGGCAGCAGAAGGCGCAGAGGCATGCGCAGGTAGTGGGCGCGGATGTAAAGAAAACACAGCGCCATACCGGTGCCGCGCAGGGCGGCAATCGGATGCGCGGGGCGCAACGCGCGCGCAAAGACCCAATCCATGCAGTGCAAAACCGGCGCCGCGGGCGGCCGCAGATCGCGCGCTGCGAGGACCCGTTGCGGCACCGGCGCGTCCAGCAGCATCGCGGCGTAGCGCAGCGCATAATAGAGCGGGCGTTCGAGACGCAACTGCGCCGCACGCGCCACCAGCATGGACCAGAATTCGGGCAGCGCCGCGAAATGCCGCAACAGCCGGTTGATGTCGTCGAGATCACGCAGGCCGTTCGCCCACTCGCCGTCGTCGAAGAGGTGCACGGCCGCGTGCAAGATCATGTCGGCCGGCGACAGCACCAGGAATCCCGGCGCGGCCTGCGCCGGAACCGCCCAATCGATCATCCGTCGTGCATCGACGGCGTGGCGACCTGTGGGTGGGACGATCGTGTGATGAACGTCGATCGTGGTGCGCCGGGTGCGGTGCTGCAGCGGCGGAATCTCATGCATCCAGCGCCGATAATAGCGTTGGTCGTAATCGTCCTGCTTGACGCCGTTCCAGCCGTTCGCGAGCAGTGCCGCCTCCGCCGCGGCAATCGACGACCGTGGCACCATCACGTCGATGTCGCCGAAGAGCCGGCCGGCAGCGGCAGGCAGGCCTGCGGCAGCATAGGAGGCGCCTTTGAGCAGGATCACAGGGCCGGAGGTCGTGCCCAATGCCGCGCCGATATGGCGCAACTCGCGCGCGACGTCCTCACCGTGCTTGCGGGCGAGTACGCACGCTGCCTCGAGATGTGGGCGCGCCCGCTGTGGCACCAACGCGTCGAGTCCGCAAGCGGCAATCGACAATGCGATGCGCGCCAGCAGACCGGCGCGGCGCGCCTCGCGCACCGCGCAATCCCATTCGTGCTCGGACCACGTCGCGATGGCGGCCGGATCGCGCAGTACAGAAGTCACGCGATCGAAGCGCAGCCACTTATTTTTGGTCATGACATGACCGTCGCAGCCTTGTCTTTAGATTTTATTTACGCAAACTGCGGAATGGCCAAAAGTAATACTTAAATCAGGTCAACCTTTCAGTAAGCTTTTGCCGGTACCGTCGTCCCCGCGTGTGAGTGGCTCGCGCCCGCCCAATCGGCCGAGAGCCGCGAACGCCACGGCCCGCGCCCGGCACCCCGATGCCAGGCGGGCATGTCTCGCATGTGGGGGAGTGATTAACCGTGCTGCGCCAAGTTTCCCGGTCCGTCCTCGTGCTCGCGGTCGTGCTGCTGACGGGTTGCAGCGCAGTCACCGACATGACGGATCGACTGGTTGGCAACTCCGATCCGGATGTTCAGTCGTCGTCGAGCGCGCCTCAGCAGGCGTTGACCGTTCCGCCGAACATGAACGATCGACCGTTGCCGGCGCCGAATCAGCCTGCGATGGCGAGCGCCGTCGTTACCGCACCGCGCCCGATGACGGCACAGATGGCCGCGGCGCAGCCGGCCGGCACGGCGCCCGCCCAGCCGCCCGCCGCGGCGACGCCGATGGTGGCATACCCGAGCTTGCAGACCGCATCCGTCAATCCGGCTGTGCCGAGCGGCACGGTCGATCCGAATTCAGATACCTACCTGATCGGGCCGGGCGACAATCTCGACATCTTCGTCTGGCAGAATCCGCAACTGTCGGTGAAGGTGCCGGTCCGTCCCGACGGCATGATCTCGATTCCGCTGGTTCAGGACGTGGCCGCGGTCGGCCGCACGCCGGCGGCTCTGGCCCATGAGGTCAGCGAGAAGCTCAAAGCCTACGTCAAGGATCCGAACGTCACGGTCATCGTCTCGAGCTTCGTCGGCCCGTTCTCGCAGCAAATCCGCGTGATCGGCGAGGCCGCGAAGCCACAGGCCCTGCCGTACCGCTCGAACATGACAATCCTCGACGTGATGATCGAGGTCGGCGGACTCACCCGCTTCGCCGCCGGCGATCGCTCGGTCGTGGTGCGCAAGATCGGCGGCCGCCAGCAGACGATCAGGGCGCGCCTCGACAGCCTGATCAACGACGGCGACGTCAAAGACAACATCGCGATGCGCCCGGGCGACATCGTGATCATCCCGCAGCGGTACTTCTAGAACGCGTACGGCACAGAAGGGCGCACGAAGGCTATCATCATGGAATCTCTGTCCGGCCTGATTTTCCAATACCTGCACGCGATCTGGCGGCGCAAATGGATCACCGCGCTCACCGCCTGGGCCGTGTGCGTCGTCGGTTGGTCCGTGATCGCAATGCTGCCGAATCGCTACGAGTCCTATACGCGCATCTATGTCGACGCCGACCAGCTGCTCACGCCGCTGCTGCGCGGCATCGCCGTCGATGTCGATCCGGCCCGCCAGCTCGACGTCCTGCAGCGCACGCTGCTGTCTCGTCCGAACGTCGAAGAGCTGATCCACATGGCGGATCTTGATCGCAGCATCCGGACGCAGGCCGACAAGGACGCGCTGATTCGCCGGTTGATGCAACAGATCACCATTCAGCCGCAGACGCGCAATCTGTTCACGATCTCGTACCAGGACTCCAATCCGCAGGCCGCGCGCAACGTCGTACAAAGCCTGTTGACGATCTTCGCCGAGAGCACGACAGGCACGCAGCGCACCGAGCTCGACAACGCGCAGCGGTTTCTCTCTGACCAGATTGCGCTCTACGAAAAGCAGCTCCGTGCCGCTGAGCAGCGCCGCGCCGAGTTTCGCACGCAACACGCCGACGTCCTGAACGGCTCGGCGTCGTCGAGCTCGATCGACACGATGCGCCATCAGCTTCAGACGATGCATGACGACCTGCAGGATGCGACAGCGCGGCGCGACGAGCTGCAGCGCGAGCTCGACAGCCTGACGCCGAGCGTCGGCGCCGACGCGACCGCGGTCGGCGTGTCGCCCGGCGGCGCCGAGCAGCAGCTGGTCCAGCTCGAGCGTCAACTCGCCGCGCTGCGCACCCGCTATACCGATGAATATCCCGACGTGATCGCGGTGAAACAGCAGATCGCCGCGCTCAGCGGCCGGATCGGCACGCACGGCGCGGCGACGGTCGGCAGCAAGCGCACGCCCGGCACGCGTACCAAGGTTTCGCCTGTCGTCTACGATCAGGTGCGCATTCGCCTGCTCGATGCGCAAGGCAAGCTGGCGTCGCTCCAGCGCCGTGTCGGCCAGGCGCAGACCGATCTCCAGCACGCCGAAGACGTCGCCAAGGCATCGCCCGGCGTCGAGGCGCAGTACCAGGATCTCGACCGCGACTACAGCATCCTCAAGCGCAACTATGACGAGCTGCTGTCGCGGCGCGAAGCGACCAACCTCTCGCAGGCGGCCGACACCCAGGCCGACAAGATCCAATTCCGCGTCATCGATGCGCCGCAGGTGCCGACGACTCCGATCGCGCCGAACCGGCCGGTATTGTTCTCGGCGGTTCTGCTCGCCGGCATTCTCGGCGGGCTCGGCATTCCGGTGTTGCTGACTCAGATCGATCGCTCGTTCGCGACGCTGAACCGGCTCCGCGGTCTTGGCCTGCCGGTGCTCGGCGGCGTGTCGTATGTCGCGCTCTTCAAGTCGAAGAGTCAGTCGGTCATGGAGATGGCCGGCTTCAGCGCCTCCGCCGTCGCGCTGATGATGCTCTATGGCGTCCTCATCCTGATGACGTTCAACGTACATCGCGCTTTGCCCGGAGGGTTGGGCTGATGATCGACGAAACCTCGCGCAAGTTGATTGAACGCGCCGCTGCGCATCTGAAGTCGCGCGCACCGGCTTCGGCGGCCGCATCCGCAGCAATGCCGCAAGCGGCCTACACGCCGTCCATCTATCCAGAGACTGCGTCCCAGGAGCCTGTCTACCAGCCTGCCGCACCGTCGCAGCCGATCTATCAACAGCAGGCCGCGCCGCAGTACCAGCTGCAGCCCGCGCCGCAGGCGATGTATCACGCGCAACCGGCGCCGCAGCCGCAGTATCAGCCGCAGCCCACGCCGCAGGCGATTTATCGGCCGCAGCCGGCGCCGCAGTCGATGTATCAGCCGCAAGCAGCGTCGCAACCGGTGCAGCAGCCGCGCGCTCATGCGCCGCAGCCGCAGGCCTACCAAGCGCCGTACGCGCAGGCTGCCTACGAGCAACAGCCTCATGCCGCGGCCGTCAATGGCGCGCCGTCCTTCGCCTATCACGAACCGGTGCACGAGACCGCCTACCACGGCGGTCGCGCCGCGCCGGCGATGAACGGTTACGACCGCGCCGTCGAAGGGCCGTCGATGGCGCCGCATTCGCCCGGCTATAGCCGCCAGATCTCGATCGACCGCGGCAGCCTCGCGCGCTGCGGCATTGCCGTGCCATCGGCGCAGCGGTCGCGTGTCGTCGAGGAGTTCCGCATCGTCAAGCGTCAGATCGTAGCCAAATACATGGACGAGCCGGACGACGAGGCGGCAAACCGCAATCGCGTCATCATGGTGACCTCGACGCGTCCGCGCGAAGGCAAGACTTTCACCGCGATCAATCTCGCGCTGGCGATCGCCACCGAGCAAGATCTCAAGGTTCTGCTCATCGATCTCGACACCAAGCATCATGCGATGCAGGAGATGATGGGCATTCCGGCGAGCTATGGACTCACCGACCTGCTCGCCAATCCCGACGTTGATTTTTCCGAGGTGGTGCTGCGCACCAATCTGCCGAACCTGACCGTGATGTCGGCCGGTTCGCCCAACACCCGCTCGCCCGAGCTGCTGTCGAGCCGGCGCACCCGCGCCATCGTCAGCGAAATGGCGCAGCGCTATAGCGACCGCTTCATCGTGTTCGATGCGCCGGCCGTGCTCGCCTCGAGCGATCCGGCGATTCTCGCCGGCCTTGTCGGCCAGATCATCCTCGTCGTCGAGGCCGACCACACGCAGCAGGAGGAGCTGGAAACCGCAATCGGCCTGTTGAGCGCCTGTCCGAACGTGAGCCTGCTGCTCAACAAGGTCCGCACCTCCGCGGCTGATCAGTTCGGCGCCTATTCCGACTATTGATCCTCCCCATGCCGTTCCTCCCCTCGAGAGCAGAATGCGCATCATTCGGTTGCCGGTCGTCGTTGCGGGTTTCGTCGCGTTTGCGGCGATGGTATCCCCGGCGGCGGCGCAGCTCTCGCTAGGTCCGGTCGACGATCAGGGCCAGGGTCCGGTCCCGCCGATCTACGCCCAAGGCCTGCGACAGGATCTCGGTCGTCCCACCGCGTCCAACGAGAACGATCAGCCCTCCACGCTGCCGCCGAAAGGTCCGCCGCTCTGGCAGATCACGCCGCGCGTCGATTTGCGCGAAGAAGCCACCGACAACGTCCGAGATGCGCAGACCGGCCGCACGGCGGATCTGATCACCACGCTCACGCCCGGCATCTACGTCGCCGCCGATTCGCCGCGGCTCGTCGGCAATCTCGACTATTCGGCGAGCCTCAACCAATACGCGGTCGCGACCGACCAGGATCATATCGACCAGAATCTCTTCGGCAGCGCCGTCGCGACCGTGGTGCCCGATGCAGCGGCGGTCGAGCTGCGCGGTACAATCTTCGATACCGCTCATACGGGCGCATTCGGCTCGATCCCGAGTAATCAGCTCGCGTCCTCGAACCGCACCAGCACCTACGCGATCGAGGCGAGCCCGGTGCTGCGCCATTCGTTCCGGACCGCAGGTGACGCCGAGCTGCGCTACATCTTCGGCCAGACGTGGTTCAGCGGCCAGACCGCCGCCACGGGTCAGACCAGTAGCGGCTTGGCCGGCGTCGGCACGCTCGCGCCGATCACCGCGGCCACGCACAACGAACTGCGCGGCACGCTCGCCACGGGCGACATCGGCAAATATCTCAGCAACACCGTGACGCTCGATGGCCAGCGCACCGACGTCAACGGCGGCACCGGCTCGAACAAGGAAGGACTGGCGACCGACGAAGTGCAGGTCCACGTCACCAAATCGATTGCGCTGGTCGGTTCGGGTGGCTGGCAGACGCTCCAATTCTCCCAGGTGCCGTCGCAGAACCTGTCTGAGCCGACCTGGTACGGCGGGGTCATCTACCAGCCGAGTTCCGACGCGCGCATTTCGCTCAATTACGGGCATCGCGACGGCGCCGATTCATTCCAGGGCGATATGCGCTACGCGCTGACGCCGATCACCACCGCCTACGCGAACTATTCGGAAGTCACCACCACGCCGCAGCAGGCGATCCTGCAGAACCTGAACGGTGCGGTGCTCGGCCCGAACGGCACCGTGCTCAACGCGACGACCGGCCTACCGATCTCGCTCAACAACAACGAGTTCAGCCTCCAGAACGATGTCGAGCGGTTGCGCACCTTCCAGGCGAGCCTCGTCACCGACCTCGATCCCAACCGGTTCACGCTGACCGGCATCCACCAGGAGATGAACTCGCTGACGGGGCTGGTACCCAACGACGCGCTGAACGGCGTGACGGCGACGTGGAATCGCCGGATGACGCCGCTCACCACCATGAGCCTGAGCGGTGGGTATTTCCTGCAGGACGCGCAACACACGCACACGTTCAACACCACGCTGGAGCTCAGTCACGCCTTCACGCCGTCGCTGTTCGGCGCGATCGACTACAACTTCGCCAATGTCGACTCGGTGTCGGGGGGTCCGAATTTCTACCGCAACTCGTTGATCCTCACCTTGCGCAAGGTCTTCTAGGAGCGCGGCGATGGACGGGCTTGCCACTCTCGGCCGCGATACGCCCGTACTCCGGCGCGATGGCCGCGTCGTCAATGCGCTGACGGTCGACGTCGAGGATTACTTCCAGGTCGAGGCGCTCGCGCGCGCGGTGCCCCGCGACCGGTGGGATTCGATGCCGTCGCGGGTCGAGGCGAACGTCGACAGGCTGCTGGCGCTGTTCGATGCGCGCGGTGCCAAGGCGACGTTCTTCACGCTCGGCTGGGTCGCCGAACGGCACAAGGCGCTGGTGCGCCGTATCACCGGGTTCGGGCATGAGCTGGCGAGCCACGGCCTCAGCCATGTCCGTGCCGATCGCCAAAGCCGCGACGAATTCCGTGCCGATATCCGGCGCAGCAAGGCGTTGTTGGAAGACATCGGCCAAGTGCCGGTCCGGGGCTATCGCGCCGCGACATTCTCGATCGGCGCCGGCAACCTCTGGGCGCTTGACGAGCTTGCCAAGGCCGGCTTCGCCTACAGCTCGAGCATCTATCCGATCGCGCACGACCTCTACGGCATGCCATCGGCGCCGCGGTGGCCGTTCCGTTCGAATCCCAGCGCCGTCCTCGAGATTCCACTCACCACCGTGCGCCTCGGCGGTCGCAACCTTCCGGCGTCGGGCGGCGGCTATTTCCGCCTGCTGCCGTACACCGTGTCGCGCGCTGCATTCCGACGCGTCAACCACGCCGAAGGCCGCCCGGCGATCTTCTACATGCATCCATGGGAGATCGATGCGGCGCAGCCGCGTGTCGCCGGACTTTCGGCCAAGTCGCGCTTCCGCCATTACCTCAACCTGAGCCGCATGTACGGGCGGCTCGAACGCCTGCTCGGCGATTTCGCGTGGGACCGCGTGGATGCCGTTTTCCTCGGTCGCGAGCGATGAAAAATCGCCTTGTTTACCAAAGCCTTGATCCGATTCTTAGCGAAGCCTTGAGGGTTTCCTGCGATCAAGGGCAGCGGGAGTAGCGCCCTTGTCCGACCTGTTGTTCCTCGCCCATCGCCTGCCTTATCCGCCCGACAAGGGCGACAAGATCCGTTCGTGGCCGATTCTGCGCCATCTCGCGGCGCGGCATCGCGTCCATCTTGGCACCTTCTACGACGATCCGCGCGACGCGGCGTATATCCCGACGCTCAAGCAGCTCTGCGCGAGCGTTTGCGCCCTGCCGTTGCGGCCACTGGCGGCGCGGACGCGCAGCATGGTCGCGCTCGCGACCGGCGAGGCGATGAGCGCGCGCTATTTCCGCGACCGCCGCCTGATGGCGTGGATCGAGGAAACCGTCGCGAAGCATTCGCCGCGTGCCGCTTTCGTCTATTGCTCGGCGATGGCCCCCTACGTCACCGGCCTCGCTTTCGAGCGCCGCGTCATCGACATGGTTGATCTCGATTCCGAGAAGTGGCGCGGTTATGCCGCAGCCGGTGGTTTGTTGGCGCCGCTCTTTCGGCGCGAAGCGCGTCGCCTTCTGACGCTCGAGCGCCGCACCGCCAGCGAATTCGATGCCACGATCTTCGTGTCGAAGGCGGAGGCCGCGCTGCTCGAGCGTCACGCGCCCGAGAACGCGAGCCGCGTCCGAGTCATGCCGAATGGCGTCGACCTCGAACGCTTCGATCCAAATCGCGCCTATCCCAATCCGTTTCCGCACGGTCGCCGTGCCATCGTGTTTACCGGCGCTATGGATTATCGGCCCAATGTCGATGCCGCGTGCTGGTTCGGCACCGAGGTGGTGCCGCGGCTGCGGCGGCGCTGGTCGAACACGGATTTCTGGATCGTCGGCAACAATCCGGCGCGCGCCGTCAGGCAGCTGTGCGGCGATGCCAACATTCGCGTGACCGGGCGCGTCGCCGACGTGCGGCCCTATCTCGCGCACGCCGATGTGGCAGTGGCGCCGCTCCGTCTGGCGCGCGGCATTCAGAACAAGGTTCTCGAGGCGATGGCCATGGCGAAGCCGCTCGTCGCCTCGCCGGCGGCGCTCGCGGCGTTCGATTTCATGCGCGGCGAGGAAGTATTTGCTGCCGCGACGCCGGCGGAATTCGTCGACATGATCGCCGTGGCCATGTCGCCCAAGGGTCGTGCGGTCGGCATTCGCGGTCGCGCCCGCATCGCTGCGGATTATCGCTGGGAGACGAAACTGCCGCTGCTCGATTCGCTGCTCACGGCGGCACCGAGCGCGCCGGAGTCCGAGCCGGTCGTGCTGGCGACGGCGTCATGAGCGTCGCGACCGCCGACGGCCGGGCCGGTGCGACGCCGTGGCGGGTTCTCGGCGCGGCGCTGTTGCTCGCGTCGCTCGCGCTGGGCGGTCTGTTCTGGCAGGAGATCGTCGGCGCCTGGCGGGTTTGGGTCGCGTCGCCAACGTATAACCACTGCTTTCTGGTGCTGCCGGTCGCGCTGTACTTGATCTGGGATCGGCGCGCCACGTTCGATGTCGCGCCGCGGGCGAATTTCCGGGCCCTGGCGCTGCTGCCGCTGCTGTCGCTGGCGTGGCTCGGCGCCGCCGTGCTCGGCGTGCTCGAGCTGCAACAGCTCGTCGTCATGACCATCGCCCAGGCGATCCTGCTCGCGGCATTCGGCTGGCCGCTCTACAAGCGGATGCTCGGGCCGCTGCTCTATCTCTACCTGCTGGTGCCGAGCGGCGAGGTCCTGGTGCCGACGCTGCAGGACTTCACCGCGCGGTTCGCCGTGTGGATGCTGCAGCTCGTCCACGTGCCGGTGTTTTCCGACGGCATCATGATCTCGATCCCGGAAGGCGATTTCATCGTCGCCGAGGCCTGCGCCGGTCTGCGGTTTCTCATCGCCTCGATCGCATTCGGTGCGTTCTTCGCGCTGCTCGTCTATCGCTCGTGGTGGAAGCGCGCCGCCTTCATGGCGGCGTCGCTGGTCGTGCCGGTCTTCGCCAACGGCGTGCGTGCCTTCGGCATCATTTATCTCGCGCATCTGACAAACGACGTCACGGCGGTCGAGGCCGATCACATCATCTACGGCTGGGGCTTCTTCACCCTGATCCTGGTCCTGTTGATCGTCATCGGCATGCGTTTCGCCGACCGCGGGCGACCTGCGCCGCGCTCGGCGGCACCAATCGTGTTCACGCCGCGCGCCCCGATGCTGGCGATTGTGGCGGCGGTCGCGCTGACCGCAATCGGCCCGGCCTATCTGACATTTCTCGACAATGCCCGGCCGCTCGATCTCGCGCGCGTTGCGCCGCCGCCGGTGCTGGCGCCCTGGATGCCGCGCGCCAATGACAAGGACACCTGGAATCCCGTGATCGTCACGCCGGATCGCGCGTTCCGCGACGGCTTCGAGGCGGCCGGTCACGATGTCGAGCGCTATGTCGCGCTCTACGCGGCGCATGGGCGCCACAACACACTGGTGCGCAGCGAGAACCGCATCGCCGCCGAGGATGTCTGGCCGCGCTCGACTCTGGGCTCGACGCGCGTCGCGATGAATGGGCATCCGGTCACGCTGTCGGAGGCCGAGATCCATAACGGCGCCAATGCGCGGCTCGTCTGGTACTTCTACGGCGTCGACGGCACGATCACCGCCAGCCCGGCCGAGGCCAAGCTCATCCAGGCGCG
>DATLUT010000056.1:0-22831 GCA_035532975.1 Allostellaceae bacterium | reverse complement strand
CGCATGAAACCCCGGGGCCGATATCGACACCTCGGGGACTGTCCCTACCGGAGCCGTGGCTTCGGCACATGGTTCCCACCTGCGTTAGCGGGCCACGAGGGTTCGTCAAGGCCGACGGCCAACGCGGCTCCATCCTCACTCGATTCCGCGCATTGTGTCCGATGAACCAAGCCGCACCCGCCGAAATCGTCGCACTTAAGGCGAATCTTCGCATGCAAGCGCGGGAGCGCCGCGCGGTCGCCTATCGCGCGACGGGCGCACAAACCGCCGCACAATTGAGTAACTACCTGCCGGAACTCTATCTGCCGTCGCGCTGCGTCGTTGCCGGTTACATCCAGCGCGGCTCGGAGCTCGACCCTCTGCCGGCGCTGAAGTCGCTTTATGGCGGTGGCTATCGATTGGCCCTTCCCGTCGTCACGACGAAAGACGCACCGATGGTGTTTCGTGCCTGGGCGCCCGACGCCCAACTGGCGCCCGATGTCGCTGGCTTGCCGGCGCCGCTGCCGACTGCGCCGGAGGTGGCGCCGGAGGCGTTGTTTGTGCCATTGATCGCTTTCGATGGCAAAGGCACGCGCCTTGGTAGCGGCGCGGGCTATTACGATCGTACCCTGCCGCAGTTGCGCGCGAACAACCCGAAGCTTTTGGTCGTCGGCCTCGCGTTCGCTGTGCAGCAGGAACGCGAGTTGCCGCACGAGCCGACGGACGCGCCGCTTGATGCGGTGATCACCGAACGCGGCGTGTTATGGTTTCGCGAGCGTACGCGTTGAGGATTTCACGGTGAGGTTGTTGCTCTGCGGCGACGTAGTCGGACGGGCGGGGCGCGACGCGGTCGTTGCCGAGTTGCCCCGGTTGCGCCGTGCGCTCGCGCTTGATCTGATCGTGGTCAACGGCGAGAACGCGGCGCACGGTTTCGGCATCACCGACAAGATTTGTGAGCAGCTCTATGCCGCCGGCTGTGATGTCATCACGACCGGCAATCACGTCTGGGACCGGCGCGAGATCATTCCCTATATCGATGGCGACGCGCGATTGCTGCGGCCAATAAATTTTCCGGCCGGCACGCCGGGGCGCGGCCACGGCGTGTTTGCAACGCGCGACGGGCGCAAGGTCCTGGTGGCGAATGCGATGGCGCGGCTGTTCATGGATGCGATCGACGATCCGTTCGCCGCCATGAGCAAGCTGCTCGACGAGCATCCGTTGGGCACGGTCGATGCGGTGCTGGTCGACTTCCACGGCGAGGCAACCTCGGAAAAGACGGCGATGGGGTACTTTTGCGACGGCCGCGCCTCGGCGGTGCTCGGCACCCATAGCCACGTTCCGGCGGGCGACCACCGCATCTTGCCGCGCGGCACCGCCTACGTGAGCGATGTCGGAATGTGCGGCGACTATGACTCGGTGATCGGTATGCAGAGCGCCGGAGCCGTCGCGCGCTTCGTCAAGAAAATGCCGGTGGAACGGCTCCAGGTCGCCGAAGGGCCGGCAACGGTCTGCGCGGTCGTCGTCGAGACCGACGATGCCACTGGTTTGGCGCGGCGCATCGCGCCGGTGCGAATCGGCGGTCGGCTGGTTCCGGCGTGGCCGCGGGAGATGGAAGAGACGGCGCACGCGCTTTCGCCGTCGTAACCTGCCGCCGTAATCCTGCCATATTGCCTCGGCTCAATGGCCACGGGGACAAGCGGGTCGGATGGCTGTGGATTCACCCGATATGCTATGGTCGGGGCGAAATCAATCTATTGCCGGAATGGCAGATGGCCGGGCATTCCCAATTCAAGAACATCATGCATCGCAAGGGCGCGCAGGACAAAAAGCGCGCCAAGGTCTTCACCAAGATCATCCGCGAGCTGACGACCGCTGCGAAGACCGGTTCGGCCGGTCCCGACGTCAACCCGCGGCTGCGCGCGGCCATCATGGCCGCCAAGGAAGCCAACATGCCGCGCGATACGATGGAGCGTGCGATCAAACGCGGCAGCGGCGGCGCCGATACGGAGAACTATGAGGAGGTACGCTACGAGGGCTATGGTCCGGGCGGCGTCGCGGTGATCGTCGAGGCGCTGACCGACAACCGTAATCGCACGGCGAGCGAGATTCGCGCCGCCTTCACCAAGGCCGGCGGCAATCTCGGCGAGAGCAACAGCGTCAGCTTCCTGTTTGATCGCGTCGGCCAGATCGTGTTTCCGGCGGCGGTCGACTTCGAAGCGCTGTTCGAGGTGGCGGTTGAAGCCGGTGCCGACGACGTCGGAATTCAGGGCGAGGACCGGATCGTGACATGCGCGCCCGACGGCCTCAACGCGGCGCGCGACAGCCTCGAGCGGAGGTTCGGCCCGTCGAACTCCGCGCGGCTAGTTTGGCGGCCGAAGACCAATGCGCCGATCGGTCGCGACGATGCCGAGGCGTTGTTCAAGCTGCTCGAGATTCTGGAGGACAGCGACGACGTACAGAACGTGTTTGCGAATTTCGAAGTTTCCGACGACATCATGGCGCGGCTGAGCGCGTGAGTCCGCCGGAACGCGGTCGCTGAGTCAGCCATGCGCCTCATCGGACTCGATCCTGGCCTGCGCCGAACGGGCTGGGGCGTCGTCGAGGCGGATGGCAATCGGCTGCGGTACGTCGATTGCGGTGTCGTCGCGGTGGCCGATGCGGATTCGCTCGCCGAGCGGCTTGCCGAGCTGTTTCGTGGCCTCGCCGTGGTGCTCGATCGGTACGCGCCGGATGCGGCGGCGGTCGAAGAGAGCTTCGTCAACCGCAACGCGGCGTCGACGCTGAAGCTCGGCCTGGCGCGTGGCGTTGTTTTACTGGCCCCGGCGGAGCGCGGTCTGCCCGTCTACGAATATCCCGCCAACCTGATCAAGAAGTCGGTGGTCGGCTTCGGCCACGCCGAGAAGCGTCAGGTCGCGCTCATGGTGCGCAAGTTGTTGCCAGGCGCCGATGCGGTCGCCGATGCCGCCGATGCGCTCGCAGTCGCCATCTGTCACGCCCATCACGCGCGCAGTGCGCATGCCTTGGCCCGGCATCGCCTGGCGGACGAGGCGCGACGATGATCGCGATGCTGGCCGGCCGGGTCGATCAGGTCGGCACCGATAGTCTGGTGCTCGACGTCAACGGCGTCGGCTATCAAGTGTTCTGTTCGGCGCACAGCCTGGCCAAGGCGCCGGCGCGGGGCGAACCGTTGCGGCTTTTTATCGAAACGCATGTGCGCGAGGATCACATCCATCTTTACGGCTTTCTCGACGAGGCCGAGCGCGCCTGGTTCCGACTGTTGCTTAGCGTGCAGGGTGTGGGCGCGCGCATCGCCATGGCGATTCTCGGCACGCTCGCGCCGGCGGAGCTTGCGATGGCAATCGTCGCGCAGGATCGGGCATCGATTACGCGCGCCGACGGCGTCGGACCGAAGCTTGCGAGCCGAATCCTGACCGAGCTCAAGGACAAGGCGGCCGGCCTCGCGCCCATAACGGTTGCGGCCGCGCCAGGCGACGGCGCGACTGCCGATGCGGTATCGGCTCTGGTCAATCTCGGATATCCGCGCGGCGACGCCTACGGCGCGGTCGCCGAGGCGGCTCGCCGGCTCGGTCCGGCGGCGCGGCTCGACGCGCTCATCCGGGCGGGATTGCGGGAGCTCGGCCGGTGACGACACCACGGATCCTGTCGGCCGATCGGCGGCCCGAAGACGCCGAACTGTCGCTGCGTCCGGCGACGCTGGCGGAATTCGTCGGCCAGAAGACGGTGCGCGACAATCTCGGCGTGTTCATCAAGGCGGCGCGGGCGCGCGGCGAGGCGCTCGATCACGTGCTGCTGTCCGGGCCGCCCGGCCTTGGCAAGACCACGTTGGCGCAGATCATCGCGCGCGAAATGGGTGCCGGATTCCGCGCGACCTCCGGACCGGTGATCCAGCGCGCGGGCGATCTCGCCGCGATCCTGACCAATCTCGAGGCGCGCGACGTACTGTTCATCGACGAGATCCATCGCCTGGCGCCGGCGGTCGAGGAGGTGCTCTATCCGGCGATGGAGGATTTCGAGCTCGACCTCATCATCGGCGAAGGACCGGCGGCGCGCTCGGTCCGTATCGACCTGCCGGCATTTACCCTCATCGGCGCGACGACGCGCGCGGGCCTCATCACGCGCCCGCTGCGCGAACGCTTCGGCATTCCGTTGCGGCTCAATTTCTACGAAACCGCCGAACTGCGCGAGATCGTCGCGCGCGGAGCGCGTGTCCTGAGCATGACGCTCGACGCCGAGGGTGCGAATGAGATCGCGCGGCGGTCACGGGGCACGCCGCGCGTCGCGTCGCGGCTGTTGCGTCGCGTGCGTGATTTCGCCGCCGTCGGCGGTGCGGCGTGGATCGATGCCAAGATCGCCGATGCGGCGCTCGAGCGTCTCGAGGTCGATGGCCATGGACTCGACGCAATGGATCGCCGCTATCTGCTGTGCATCGCGCGGAACTACGGCGGCGGACCCGTCGGCGCGGAGACGGTCGCCGCCGCGCTCGGCGAGGAGCGGGACGTCATCGAGGACGTAATCGAGCCCTATCTCGTTCAGCAGGGGCTCATCCACCGCACGCCGCGCGGCCGCATGCTGACCGACGCTGGCTTCGGCTACCTCGATCTCAAGCCGGTGCGGTCCAAGGGCGCGCAGCTCGATCTTCTTGCGGCCAAGGACTCCGAGGAGGAGCCGGCATGAACCTGCCGCGCGAAGGCCGCCTCGCCGATGGCGTTCACAGCTTTCCCGTTCACGTCTATTACGAGGACACGGATGCGGGTGGCGTGGTCTATTACGCCAACTATCTTAAGTTCGCGGAGCGCGCGCGCAGCGAGGCGATCCGCGCGCTCGGCGCATCGCATGGCCGGTTGCGCGACGAAGCCGGCATCGTGCTCGCGGTCCACAAGCTGGCGGCGGAGTATCTTGCGCCGGCGCGCCTCGACGACGAGCTCGTCGTCCATACCCGCGTACTGGGCGCCACCGGCGCCGCAATCGAGCTCAAGCAGGAGATCACGCGCGCTCAAGCGCGGCTCTTCGCGATGACCTGTACCGTCGTCTGCGTCGCCAAAAGCGGCCGCCCGACCCGTTTGCCGCCGGCGCTCGCCGCGGCCGTCGCGCAATTCAATCCCCAGACATCTCCAACACCGAAGGTGATCAAAGCCAATGGCCGGTAACGTCATCGACAACGCCGTGAACACGCTTGCGAGTCCGCCGGCGCCCGTCGACCAGCTGACGCTCGCGGGTTCCGCGGCGCCGCACGACCTTTCGATGTTCACGCTATTCATGCAGGCCGACACGATCGTCAAGCTCGTGCTCTTCCTGCTGCTCGCGGCCTCGTTCTGGTCGTGGGCCGTGATCTTCGACAAGACGAGCAAGCTCAGGCGTCTCCATCGCGACGCCGTGCAATTCGAGGAGAGCTTCTGGTCGGGCGGTTCGCTCGATGATCTCTACGATCGTGTCGGCGAACGGCCTGAAGATCCGATGTCGGCGGTCTTCGCCGCGGCAATGCGCGAATGGCGGCGCAGTGTCGCCAAGGGCCTGATCGACAGCACCAGCATGCGGGCGAACCTCAAAGAGCGCGTCGAACGGGTGATGCAGATCACGCTCGGGCGCGAGATGGATCGGCTCGAGCGGTACATGCCATTCCTCGCGACGGTGGGCTCGACGGCGCCTTTCGTCGGCCTGTTCGGCACAGTGTGGGGCATCATGAACAGCTTCCAGGCCATCGCCGCGGTCAAGAACACGAGCCTCGCTGTCGTCGCGCCCGGTATCGCCGAATCGCTGTTTGCGACCGCGCTCGGGCTCGTCGCGGCCATCCCGGCGGTTGTCGCCTACAACAAGTTTTCGACCGACTTCAGCCGCTACGCCGGCCGCTTGCATGCGTTCGCGACTGAGTTCAGCGCGATCTTGTCGCGCCAACTCGACGAGAAGGCACACTGACATGGCAGTGACGCTTCCCAGCTCACGCGACTTCGGATCGCGTCAGGCCCGATACCGGCCGATGTCGGAGATCAATGTCACCCCGATGGTCGACGTCATGCTGGTGCTGCTGGTCATCTTCATGGTGACCGCACCACTGCTCACCGTGGGCGTGCCCGTCGATCTTCCTCAAACCCAGGCGCCGGCCATCGACGAGCCGAAGGAACCGCTGGTCATCACCATCGATGCCAAGGGCCAAGTCTATCTGCAGAACAACCAGATCGATTCGAAGGACCTTGCGCCACGGCTGATCGCGGTCACCAACAACAATCCCAACGCCACGATCTATGTTCGTGGCGACCGGGCGATCGATTACGGCCGGGTGCTCGAGGTCATGGGCATCGTGAGCGCGGCCGGTTTCACCAAAGTCTCGTTGATCGCCGAACTGCCGGGCACGAACGAGAAGGCCCTGCGGCGCTGACGTGTCGGTTGCGCAGCCCGATAACATGCTGGAACGGCGCGGACTCATCTATTCGGCTGTCCTGCACCTGCTTGTCGTGCTGGCGGTGGTGCTCGGCCTGCCGTCGGTCTTCCGCGCGCGCATCGACGAGGAGCAGCCGATCGTCGTGCAGCTCGTGAACATCGGGCCGAAGACGCTCGCAACGATGAAGACGTTCACCCCGCCGACTGAGAAGGCGTCGACGAAAGTGGCACAGGTCGAGCCGAAAAAGCCGACGCCGCCGCAACCGCCGCAATCGAAACCCGCGCCGCCACCGCCGCCCAAGCCGCCCGAACCCAAGCTCGCGGAGGTCAAGATTCCGGAAAAGCCCGTGCCGCCAAAGCCGGAGGCCAAACCGCAGCCGCCACAGCCGCCACGGCCACTTCCCGCCCAAAAGAGGCAGGACGTCGCCTTCGACACACTGTTGAAGAATCTCGCGGCGAAGCCGCTGCCGCAGGAGCAGCCCACGCAGCAGCCGGCGACCAAGCCGCAGCCATCCTCGCAGCCGATCGCGCCGCTAGGCTCGCAACTCTCGGTAAGCGAGCTCGATCTCGTCAAGCAACAGATCGAACAATGCTGGAACGTGCCCGCCGGCGCGCGAGACGCTCAGGATTTGACGCCGGAGTTTCGCGTATCGATGAATCCGGACGGCACCGTGCGGTCCGCGACGCTGATGAATCCGGAGCGGCTGAGCGATCAGTTCTTCCAGGCTGCTGCCGAAAGCGCGCGCCGCGCCTTGTTCAATCCGAGCTGCCAGCCGCTCAAACTTCCGCCACAAAAATATGACCAATGGCAGACCTTCACCATAACCTTCGATCCCAAGGACCTTTCATGAATCGCCTGCTCCGACTGCTCACCGTGTTGGTGTTCGCCGTGCTCTGCGTGATGCCGCTGTCGGCGCGTGCGGAGCTCCATCTCGACATCACCCGCGGCAAGATCGAGCCGCTGCCGATCGCGATTCCGACGTTTGCTGGCGGCGCCCAGGCGGCCAGCGGCATCACCCAAGTGCTGTCGGCGGACCTGGAGCGTTCGGGGCTCTTCAAGCCGATCGATCCGCAGGCGTTCGTCGACAAGGACCCGGCGTCGCACATTCCGCCGAACTACGCCGACTGGCGGGTGATCAACGCGCAGGCGCTCATCACCGGCAGCGCGACGCAGATGCCGGACGGCCGGCTCCAGGTCGAGTTCCGCCTGTGGGACGTCTTCGCCCAGCAACAGCTTTCCGGCTTGCGCTACACCACCAC
The DNA here is from genome assembly GCA_035532975.1 of Allostellaceae bacterium. Taxonomy (GTDB): domain Bacteria; phylum Pseudomonadota; class Alphaproteobacteria; order ATCC43930; family CGMCC-115725; genus REEB95. The sequence goes on along the minus strand of DATLUT010000056.1, from coordinate 15,196 downwards.
GGCGTCCAACTGGCGCCGGATCGCCCACATCGTCGCCGACGCGGTCTACAAGCGGATCACAGGCGAAGACGGCTATTTCGACACGCGTATCGTCTATATCGCCGAAAGCGGACCGCTTGACCATCGCATCAAGCGTCTCGCCATCATGGATCAGGACGGCGCGAACAACCGATATCTCACCGACGGCCGAGCGTTGGTGTTGACGCCGCGTTTCTCGCCTTCGACGCAGGAAATCACGTACCTCTCCTACGCACATGGCACGCCGCGGGTGTATCTCTTCAACATCGATACCGGTCAGCAGGAAGTGCTCGGCAATTTTCCCGGCATGACCTTCGCGCCGCGCTTTTCGCCCGACGGCAACCGCGTGATCATGAGCCTCTCGCTCCACGGCGCGAGCGAGATCTACACGCTCGACCTGCGCACGCGGCGCGCGGTGCAGATCACGAGTACCCAGGCAATCGACACCTCGCCGTGTTACTCGCCCGACGGCCAGCACATCGTGTTCAACTCCGACCGCGGCGGCTCGCAGCAGCTCTACGTCATGAACGCCGACGGCAGCAATATCCATCGCATCAGCTTCGGCTCCGGCCACTACGGCACGCCCGTCTGGTCGCCGCGCGGCGACCTGATCGCCTTCACCAAGATCGACAACGGGCAGTTCTACATCGGCATCATGCACCCCGACGGCTCGGGCGAGCGGCTGCTCACCAGCGGCTTTCTCGTCGAAGGGCCGAGCTGGGCGCCGAACGGTCGTGTGCTAACCTATTTTCGGCAGACGCCCGCCGATCCGCGTGGTCGCGGCGCGTCGAGTCGCCTCTATACCATCGACCTGACGGGCTACAACGAACGCGAGGTTGTCACGCCGACAGACGCCTCCGATCCGGCTTGGTCCCCCTTGCTTCCCTAATAATTTCAGGACTATAGTCGCCTCGAAATTACCTGCGCTACGGGCCGGATTTGACGCGGTTCCGGGTGTGGTAGGGGGGCCCATCCGGGCACTGCCATCACGAACGGGATTCCAACAAGGAGTGGAAAATGAATTTTAGGTCACTTTGTGTGATCGCGGCGATGTCGTTACTGGCGGCCTGCCAGAGCGCCTCGCAATCGGGTGCCGGCGCCGGCGGAACTGCGGCATCGACCGTGGCGCCGGGTTCGCGCGAAGACTTCGTGCAGAACGTCGGTGATCGCGTGTTCTTCGACTTCAACAAATCTGACATCAAGCCCGAAGGCGAAAAGACACTCGAGCGGCAAGCCACCTGGCTGAAGAAATATCCGAACGACAAGGTGACGGTGGAAGGCCACTGCGACGATCGCGGCACGCGTGAATACAACCTGGCGCTCGGTGCGCGTCGTGCGAATGCCGTGAAGCGTGCGCTCGTGGCGCTCGGCATCGATGGCAACCGCATCACGACGATCAGCTATGGCAAAGAGCGCCCGGCCGTCATCGGCGACAACGAAGCGGCGTGGGCGCAGAACCGTCGCGGCGTGACCGTCGTCCAGTAACGGATCGAGACCTACGATCGGGTCACGGGGCGCCTGCTCCTTACCGGCGACGGACGCGTCGCGGAGGGGCAGGCGCCCTTTTTTTGCCCCAATGCTCGATCATCACTGAATGACGCCAAGGATCGCGGCCGTCATGCGTCTTCTCATCATTTTATTCTCGTGCGCCGTGCTGCTGGGATCGGTTGCAGCTGCGCGCGCGCAGAGCGCGGGCGACACCGGCGCGCTCAACGATCGGCTCGACCGGATGGAGCGCGACCTCAACGCGCTCGAGCGCCAAGTCTATCGCGGCGGCGGTGCGCCGCCGGCGACGGCGGCCGGCGGATCGCCCGAAGCGCCCGGCCCGGCCGCGTTGCAAAGCCAGGATCGCATGGATCGGCTTGAAGATCAGATGCGCGACCTCAACGGCAAGATCGAGGTCATCAACAACGCCATCAGCCAGCTGAGCGATCGGCTCAATAAGCTTTCGAGCGACGTCGACATGCGATTGAGCGCGCTGGAGCACGGCGCCACGGCGCCGCTCGCAAGCGGCCCCTCGGGGCCACCGTCGCGGCCTGGCGTCGGGCAGTCGCAGGCCACAGCGGCGCCCGCCGGCGGTGCGGCGGCAACCCCTCAGGGGGCATCTCCAGCCGAGCAGTATCAGGGCGCTTTCGCCCTGCTGCGCCGCGCCGACTATCCCGGCGCCGAGCAGGCACTCCGCACCTTCGTCGCGCAACACCCAAAGGATTCGCTTGCGGGCAATGCCCAATACTGGCTCGGCGAAACTTATTACGTCCGCCGGAACTGGAAGGACGCAGCGATCGCCTTTGCCGAGGGCTATCAAAAATATCCTAAGAGCAGCAAGGCGCCGGACGATTTGCTCAAGCTTGCCATGTCGCTCGGCAAAATGGGGCAGAAGGCCAATGCCTGCGCCGCTCTGGGGCGCCTCGGACGTGATTTCCCGCAGATGCCGGCCAATGTCCGGGGGCCGGCTACTGCCGAGAAGAAGCACCTGGGCTGCTGATCCATGGAAGGCGCCGTCGCTGGCTCGATGACGCCACTCACGACGGCGGAATTCGAGACGCTGATGGCGCGGTTTGCGCCGTTTGAGGCCGCGCCGCGCGTGGCGGTCGCTTGCTCGGGCGGTGGCGACAGCATGGCGCTCGCTGTTCTCGCCGCGCATTGGGCGACGGCCCAGGGTGGCGATGCGACGGCGCTAATCGTCGACCATCGCCTGCGGCCCGAATCGGCACGCGAATCCGACGACGTCGCCCATCGGCTTGCTGCGCAAGGTATCGCGAACCGAATTTTCGTATGCGCCGACCCGCTGCCGGCCGCCAATCTCGAGGCGGCGGCGCGCCGCGCGCGCTACCAGCTGCTCGAAAACTGGTGCGAGGACAACGGCGTTCTCCACCTGCTGACGGCCCATCATCGCGATGATCAAGCCGAGACCGTTCTCATGCGGCTCGCACGCGGCAGCGGCCTCGATGGCCTGGCCGGTATCGCTCCCGAGAGCGCACGGCGAGCTTGCCGCGTGTTGCGACCGCTGCTCGATGTGCCGCCGGAACGGCTGCGCGCGACACTGCGCGAGCGCGGCATCGCCTATGTCGAGGACCCGATGAACCGCGATCCGGCGTTTCAGCGCGTGCGCTTGCGCGCGGCGCGAGCGTTCTTGGCAGGGGAGGGCTTGTCGGCCGAGCGCCTGGCCGCGACGGCGTCGCGGTTGGCGCGTGCGCGGATTGCGCTCGATACGATGGTCGCGGATACGCTGGCACGAGCGGTGACCATGGATCCATGCGGCTTTGCCCGGGTTGACGTCACGTCCCTTGCGGCGGCGCCCGAGGAAGTCGGCTTGCGCGCGCTGTCGGCCGTGCTGGCGACAATCGGCGGTGCGGATTACCCGCCCCGGTTGGAACAACTCGAACGGCTCGACCGCTTGTCGCGGGACGCCGTCGCCGGCGGGCGGACCTTGGGCGGCTGTCGCTTGCTGCCCAAGGCCGACCATGTTCTCGTTTGCCGCGAGCCCGCCGCGGTTGACGCCGGCGTTGCCGTGCCGGCGACCGGACGGCTGCAGTGGGACGGGCGGTTCGCGATTACCCTACCGGCGGTCGCTGCGCCGGGATTGACCCTCGGACCGGTCGGCAGCAGCGGCGCCGTCCGGCTGATGGCCGACGGCTGCGGCACGGATCTGCCGGCCGTGGTGCGGGAGACGTTGCCAGGCGTCTTCGACGCCCGCGGCTTGGCCGCGGTGCCCTCCCTCGGCTGGCGGCGAGCGGATGCCGATGCTGCGCTCGCCGGCCGTGAAATCGCCGTGTTCGCGCCGCTACGGCCCCTTTCCGGAATGGGGTTAACAGTTGTTTAAGCGCGAAGTCTTCTTATGTAGTAACATGATGCGGCGACGTGGCGGGGCGTCCGGCCCTGCAGCCTTCAGGACGATAGGCGGCCGGCTCGGCATGGAAGGGCCTTTGGACTCGTGAACAATTTCGGCAAAAACCTCGCCCTCTGGATCATCATCGGCCTGCTCCTGGTCGCTCTGTTCAATCTGTTTCAGAGCTCGACGACGCATGCGCCGCAGAACACCCTGGCGTATTCCGAATTCATCAACGATGTGAACCGCGGCGAGGTCCGCCAAGTTACCATTCAAACCGGCGCCCAAGGCAGCACCGTTACCGGGAAGTTCAGCGACGGCCGCGACTTCTCGACCTACGTCCCGAACGATCCCAATCTGGTCAGCCGCCTGCTCGAGAAGGGCGTGACCATCCGCGCCACGCCGACCGAAGAGAACATGCCCTCGCTCTTCGGCATTCTGATCTCGTGGTTCCCAATGCTGCTGCTGATCGGCGTGTGGATCTTCTTCATGCGCCAGATGCAGGGCGGCGGCGGCCGGGCGATGGGCTTCGGCAAGAGCCGTGCGCGCCTGCTGACCGAGAAGGTCGGTCGCATCACCTTCGACGACGTCGCGGGCATCGACGAAGCCAAGAACGAGCTCGAGGAAATCGTCGAGTACCTCAAGGACCCGCAGAAGTTTCAGCGCCTCGGCGGCAAGATTCCGAAGGGTGTGCTGCTGGTCGGTCCGCCCGGCACCGGTAAGACGCTGCTGGCGCGCGCCATCGCCGGCGAGGCCAACGTGCCGTTTTTTACCATCTCCGGCTCCGACTTCGTCGAGATGTTCGTCGGCGTCGGTGCGTCGCGCGTGCGCGACATGTTCGAGCAAGGCAAGAAGAACGCGCCTTGCATCATCTTCATCGACGAGATCGACGCGGTCGGCCGCCATCGCGGCGCCGGTCTCGGCGGCGGCAACGACGAGCGCGAGCAGACGCTCAATCAGCTGCTGGTCGAGATGGACGGTTTCGAGGCGAACGAGGGCGTTATTTTAATCGCGGCTACAAACAGACCCGACGTGCTCGATCCGGCGCTGCTGCGTCCCGGCCGTTTCGACCGCCAGGTCGTTGTGCCGAATCCGGACGTCGTCGGCCGCGAGAAGATTCTCAAAGTCCACATGCGCAAGGTGCCGCTGGCGTCGGACGTCGACCCGCGCATCATCGCGCGCGGCACGCCCGGCTTCTCCGGCGCCGACCTTGCCAATCTCGTCAACGAGGCGGCGCTGATGGCGGCGCGCAAAGGCAAGCGCTCGGTCACCATGGCCGAATTCGAGATGGCCAAGGACAAGGTCATGATGGGCGCCGAGCGGCGCTCCATGGTCATGACCGAAGACGAGAAGAAGCTCACCGCCTATCACGAAGGCGGCCATGCGCTGTGCATGCTTTACCTCGAAGGCCACGAGCCGCTGCACAAGGTGACGATCATCCCGCGCGGTCGTGCACTCGGCATCACCATGTTCCTGCCCGAGCGCGACAAATACAGTCAGTCGCGCAAAGAGCTTGAGGCGATGGTCGCCAGCCTGTTCGGTGGCCGCGTCTCCGAGGAGCTGATCTTCGGGCCCGAGAAGGTCACGACCGGCGCCGCCGACGACATCAAGCGCGCGACCAATCTGGCACGCCGCATGGTCACGGAGTTCGGTTTCAGCGACAAGCTTGGACCGTTGCGCTACAGCGACAACGAGGAAGAGGTGTTCCTCGGTCATTCGGTGACCCAGCGCAAGAACGTCTCCGACGCCACCGCCAAGGTCATCGACGAAGAGATTCGCCGCATCGTCGAAGAGGGCGAGAAACACGCGCGCGACATTCTGACCGGCCACCTTGACGAGCTGCACGCATTGGCCAAGGGCTTGCTCGAATTCGAGACGCTCTCGGCCGACGAGATCCGCCGCATCATCCGCGGCGAGAAGATCGTGCGCGACACCGGCCCGGCTCTCGAGGAACCGGCGAAGCCGGCGTCCGGGCGGCGCCCCTCCGTGCCGCCCGCGGGCCGCGACAAGCCGGCCGGCGGCGTCGAGCCGGAGCCGCAGCCGGGCGGCTGAGCCGTCCCGCGCTCCAGGGGGCATGGTGAAGTCGACGACGCGCAAGCTGTTCGGCACCGACGGCATCCGCGGCACCGCCAATCGCGAGCCGATTACGGCCGACACCGCGCTCAAGGTGGCGATGGCGGCGGGGTTTGTGCTGCGCCGCGGCGATCACCGTCATCTCGTCGTCATCGGCAAGGATACGCGCCTCTCCGGCTACCTGATCGAGCCGGCACTGACCGCGGGCTTCATCGCTATGGGCATGGATGTGGTGCTGGTCGGCCCGCTGCCGACGCCGGCAATCGCCATGCTCACCCGGTCGCTGCGCGCCGATCTCGGCGTGATGATTTCGGCATCGCATAATCCCTTCGAGGACAACGGCATCAAGCTGTTCGGTCCGGACGGCTTCAAGCTGAGCGATCAGATTGAGGCGCAGATCGAGGCGGCGTTCGATCACGCCGCCGATCAGCGCGCCACGTCGAAGGGACTCGGCCGCGCCAAGCGTCTCGACGATGCCGCCGGCCGCTACATCGAATTCGTCAAGAACACGTTTCCCAAGCGGCTGCGCCTCGATGGTCTGAAGGTCGTGGTCGACTGCGCCAACGGCGCCGCGTACAAGGCTGCGCCGACCGTGCTATGGGAACTCGGCGCGGAGGTCGTGCCGATCGCCGTAACGCCGGACGGCATCAACATCAATCGCAGCTGCGGCACCACCGCGCCCGAGACAATGCAGGAAGCAGTGGTCGCGCATGGTGCCGACCTTGGCATTGCCCTCGACGGCGATGCCGACCGCCTAATCATGGCCGACGAGCACGGTCGCATTCTCGACGGCGACCAGCTCATGGCGCTGATTGCGCTCAATTGGCATCGCAACCATCGGCTCGCGTCCTCCGGCGTCGTCGCCACCGTGATGTCGAATCTCGGATTCGAGCGCCACTTGGCGGGCCACGGTCTCACGGTGACGCGCACGCAGGTGGGCGATCGCTACGTCGTCGAGACCATGCGGCGCATCGGCAGCAATCTCGGCGGCGAGCAGTCCGGCCACATCATCCTCGGCGATTATTCGACGACGGGCGACGGGTTGATGGCCGCGCTCCAGGTGCTGGCGGCGATCGTCGAAACCGGGGCGCCGGCCAGCCGCGTGTGCAAAGTCTTCGAGCCGATGCCACAATTGCTGCGCAACGTGCGGGTGAGCGGCGTGCGCTCGCTCGACGACGGCGCAGTCAAGGCGGCGATCGTCGCCGCGGAACTTCGGCTTGGCGCGCAAGGGCGCCTGTTGGTGCGCAAATCGGGCACCGAACCGCTGATCCGCATCATGGCGGAAGGCGAGGACCAGACCCTCGTGGCCGAGGTCGTCGAAAGCGTCGCCATGGCGGTGGTGGCGGCGGGAGACGCGGAGGAAAGCGCGGCCGAATGACCGGCCGCGTGCTCATCGTCGCCGGCTCGGATTCCTCGGCCGGCGCGGGCATCCAAGCCGATATCAAGACCGTCATGGCGCTTGGCGGCTACGCCACGACGGCGATCACCGCGCTTACGGCGCAAAACACGCTGGGCGTGGATGCCGTTCTGCCGGTCGGACCCGACTTTGTTCGTCGCCAGATCGCGGCCGTATTGGCCGATATCGGGGCAGACGCCATCAAGACCGGAATGCTGGTCGATGCTGCTGTCGTCGAGACCGTCGCCGACGCGCTCGAGGCGCTCGCGCCCAATCTTCCCCTCGTCGTCGATCCGGTGATTGCCGCCACCGGCGGCGCGGCGCTGCTCGACGAGCCCGGCGTCGAGCGGCTGAAGCGTCGGCTGATTGGACGCGCCGCGGTCGTCACGCCGAACGTGCCGGAGGCGGCGATGCTGACCGGCCTGACGGTTGTCGATCTCGACGGGATGCGCCGCGCCGCCGACGCGCTGCTTCGTCTCGGCGCGCGGGCGGTGGTGGTGAAAGGCGGCCACCTTCCGGGTGCGATGCTGACGGATCTCGTGGTGACGTCGCGCGACAGCTTCGTACTGCGTGCCCGGCGCCAGAAATCGCGTGCCACCCACGGCACCGGTTGCACCTATGCATCGGCCATCGCCGCCAGCCTGGCACAGGGCTTGGCGCTGCAGCCGGCGATCGAGCGCGCACATGCCTTCGTGCAGCTGGCTATCCGCAATGCACCGGGACTAGGCAAAGGCCGCGGTCCGCTCGGCCACGCGCCGCTTCTGGTCAAGCGCAAGACGAGGGGAAAGCATGTCCGACGCAATCCGCTACGCCGACGAGCCCGGCCTCGGCGTCGATGAATTCATCGACGTGCTGCGCCGCTCGACTCTGGCCGAACGGCGGCCGGTCGACGATCGCAACCGCATCGCGCGCATGCTCGACCACGCCGACATCAAGCTCTGTGCCCGCGACGCCGATGGCGTGCTCGTCGGCGTCGCACGCGCGCTCACCGATTTCTCTTTTTGCTGTTATCTTTCCGACCTGGCGGTCGATGCTGCTCGGCAGCGCCGCGGCATCGGCAAGGAATTGATACGCCGCACCCACGCGCTGGCTGGCGCCGAGACGCAGCTCATCCTGCTCGCGGCGCCCAAGGCGATGAGCTATTACCCGCATGTCGGGCTGACGCGCTCGGAACGCGCTTTCACCATCGATCGGCGCTGAGTTAGATTGCTGCGCCGCGACGGAGAGCAGGCGATGGCCGAGCGCTATTTCGACGATTTCAAAGTCGGCGACACGTTCGCGACCGCGTCGACGACGGTGACCGAGGCGATGATCGTCGAGTTCGCCAAGGTCTACGATCCGCAGCCGTTCCACATCGATCCCGTAGCGGCGAAGCAGACGCATTTCGGCGGCCTGATCGCGTCGGGCTTCCAGACGCTGGCGCTGGGCTTCCGACTGGTCTGGGACACCGGCCTGTTCAAGGTCGCAAGCATGGGCTCGCCCGGTTTCGATGAGCTCCGCTGGCTCAAGCCAGTGCGGCCGGGCGACACTCTGCACGTCGAGATGGAAGTGACGGAAAGCCGTCCGTCGCAATCGAAGCCCGACCGCGGAATCATGCGCGCGGCGTACAAATACATGAACCAGAACGGCGAGGCGGTGCTGAGCTACACCGCCATGCACCTGCTGCGGCGGAGGCCGGCCTAAATGCCGCAGCTCGATCGCGCGTCGGCGATTGACGCGCGGCGGTCGCTCCCGTAGTTTCCTCGGCGGGACACGCCCCCCCAACGGGGCGCGGCTATTCTGGAAGGAATAGAGTCATGAAGCCGAATTCTCGGCCCGCCAATCCATCATTTTCGTCTGGTCCTTGCGCCAAGCGCCCCGGCTGGAGCTTGCAGGTACTCGAGGCCGCTCTGCTCGGTCGCTCGCATCGCTCGAAGCCCGGCAAAGCCAAGCTGAAAGAGGTCGTCGATCGCTCGCGCGGCCTCCTCGGCATTCCCAAGGACTATCGCCTCGGCATCGTGCCCGCATCCGATACTGGCGCGGTCGAGATGGCGATGTGGTCGCTCCTCGGCGCACGTGGCGTCGATCTGCTGGCCTGGGAGGTTTTCGGCGAAGGCTGGGCGACCGATGTCGAAAAGCAGCTCAAGATCGCCGATCTGCGCGTCATGCGCGCGCCTTACGGCCAAATTCCCGATCTTGCCAAGGTCGATACCGATCGCGACGTGGTCTTTCCCTGGAACGGCACGACGTCGGGAGCGCGGATTCCCGACGGTGATTGGATCAGGGCCGATCGCAAGGGCCTGACGATCTGCGACGCGACCTCGGCGGTTTTCGCGATGGACCTGCCATGGCCCAAGCTCGATGTCGTCACGTGGTCGTGGCAGAAAGTGCTCGGCGGCGAAGCGGCACACGGCATGCTCGCGCTGTCGCCGCGCGCTGTCGAACGGCTCGAGACGTACAAGCCTGCCTGGCCGCTGCCCAAGGTGTTCCGGCTTACCTCGAAGGGCAAATTCGCCGAGAACATCTTCCAGGAAGAGACCATCAACACGCCGTCGATGCTGGCCGTCGAGGACGCGATCGATGGCCTCAAATGGGCCGAGTCGGTTGGCGGCTTCCCGGCGCTCAAGGCGCGCAGCGAAGCCAATCTGACGGCGATCACGCGCTGGGTGGCGCGATCCGAATGGCTCGACTTCCTTGTTGTCGACACGAAGATCCGGTCGTGCACGTCGGTCTGTCTCAAGGTCGTGGACGACTGGTTCCTCCGTCTCGCACCCGACGCGCAGCGCGCCCAGGTGAAACGCATCGAGGCGCTGCTCGACGCCGAAGGCGTGGCCTACGACATTGCCGGCCATCGCGACGCGCCGCCGGGTCTGCGCCTCTGGTGCGGAGCCACGGTCGAAACCCGCGACGTCGAGGCACTGCTGCCTTGGCTCGACTGGGCCTTCGACGAAATTCGCCGCGCTGCAGCCGCCTGAACCGGTTGCCACCATGCCCAAAGTACTGATTTCGGACGAGTTGAGCCCACGCGCCGTCGCCGTCTTCAAGGAGCGCGGCGTCGAAACGGTGGTCAATACCAAGCTGACGCCGGACGAGCTCAAGCAGGTCGTCGCCGAGTTCGACGGCCTCGCCGTACGCTCGGCGACCAAGGTCACCAAGCCGGTGATCGCGGCCGCGAAGCGGCTCAAGGTGATCGGCCGCGCCGGCATCGGCGTCGACAACATCGACGTTGCCGCCGCGACCCAGCGCGGCATCGTGGTGATGAACACACCTTTCGGCAATTCGATCACCACGGCCGAGCATGCCATCGCGCTGATGCTCGCGCTGGCGCGGCAGCTCCCGGCCGCCGACCGCTCGACCCAGGCCGGGAAGTGGGAGAAGTCAAAATTCATGGGCGTCGAGCTGACCGGGAAGGTGCTCGGCGTCATCGGCTGCGGCAATGTCGGCTCGGTCGTCGCCGATCGCGCCATCGGCCTCAAGATGAAGATCGTCGCCTACGATCCGTTCCTGTCGCCCGAGCGCGCGGTCGCGCTCGGCGTCGAGAAGGCCGAACTCGACGACCTGCTGGCGCGCGCGGACTTCATCACGCTACACACGCCGCTGACCGACGCGACCCGCAACATCATCGACGCAAGGGCGCTATCCAAGACCAAGAAGGGCGTGCGCATCATCAATTGCGCGCGCGGCGGCCTCGTGGTCGAGGCCGACCTGAAAGCGGCACTCGACTCGGGCCACGTAGCGGGCGCGGCGATCGACGTCTTTCCTGTCGAACCGGCCAAAGAAAACATGCTCTTCGGCCAACCGAACGTCATTGCCACGCCGCATCTGGGCGCCTCGACCGCCGAGGCGCAGGAGAACGTCGCGGTGCAGATCGCCGAGCAGATGGCGGACTACCTCGTTTCCGGCGCGGTGACCAACGCGCTCAACATGCCGTCGCTTTCGGCCGAGGAATCGGCGCGGCTCAAGCCGTACATCAAGCTCGCCGAGCAGCTCGGCTCCTTCGCCGGCCAGCTAACCGATAGCGGGCTCACGAGCATCGCCATCGAATACGAGGGCCATGCGGCCGAGCTCAACATCAAGCCGCTGACGGCAATCGCGCTCGCCGCGCTCCTCGCGCCGCAGCTCGACGCGGTCAACATGGTCAACGTGCCGGTGGTGTGCAAGGAGCGCGGTATCGCCGTCGCCGAGACGCGCAGCACCGAACCGAGCGACTTCCAGACCCTGATTCGCGTCACCGTGCAGGGAACGAACGGCGCACGCAGCGTCGCCGGCACGCTGTTTGGCGGCGACCGGCCGCGCATTGTCGACATCGAGGGGATCGCGCTCGAAGCGGAGCTCGGTGCGCACATGCTCTTCGTGCGCAATCACGACAAGCCCGGCTTCATCGGCAATCTCGGCCGCATGCTGGGCGAGGCGGCAATCAACATCGCGACTTTCCATCTTGGTCGCTCGGCGCCCGGCAAGGACGCGATCTGCTTGGTGCAGGTCGATCAGCCACTCGGCGATCCCTTGCTCGCCAAGGTTCGCGGCATTGCCAATGTCGTGCAGGCGAAGGAACTGCACTTCTAGCGCGCCGCGAATGGTCGCAATTCGGCCTCGTTTGCCGAGGTTCGGCTGCGGTCGCCTCTGAAAAAAGGATTGGGCGACGGGAACAGACCGCACTGCGCGTCCCTATAGTCTTCCGGAAGCTCTCGCGTCCGCTTGGGAGGGGCCGGTGACTCGACTTTACCGATATGGCCGTCTTGTGGCGGCATTGGCTCTGTTTGCCGCACTTGCGGGTTGCATCGTGGTCGCGCCGCGGCCGCATCCCTACCGCGTCTATTACTACTACTGAGTCGACCCGGTCGCTGCGGCTTCGCGGCGCCCGATTGGCCGCGAACCCGGCGCAGGATGGTTGCCGCCGCGCGCCAAAACGGCTATTCCGGCGCCGTGAACGACACGCTGCACAAGGCGCTGCTCCCCGAAGGCTTGCGCGATCTTCTGCCGCCGGACGCCGGCATCGAGGCCGAGGTCGTGTCGCGGCTGATGGCCGCGCTGGCGAGTCACGGCTATGAGCGGGTCAAGCCGCCCCTCGCCGAGTTCGAGGACAATCTGCTGTCGGGCGCCGGCGCGGCGATGGCGAACGATACGTTCCGCGTCATGGATCCCGTATCGCGGCGCATGGTCGGTCTGCGCGCCGACATGACGCCGCAGGTCGCGCGCATCGCCGCCACGCGACTCAAGAACGCGGCGCGGCCGCTGCGGCTTTGCTATGCGGGACAGGTCCTGCGCGTCAACGGCAGCCAGCTCCGGCCCGAGCGACAGGTGGGCCAAGTCGGCGCCGAGCTCATCGGGCCGTCCGAGGTCGGTGCCGATGCCGAGGTAATCCTGCTCGCGGCCGAAGCGCTGACTGGCCTCGGGGTCCTGGGGCTTTCGATCGATCTGACGCTGCCGATGCTGGTGCCGGCGGTGTGTCACGCCGCGAAGCTCGATCCCGCGCAAAGCGATGCCGTGCGCCGCGCGCTCGATCACAAGGATGCGGCCGCATTACGCAAGGCGGCCGGCCCGGCGGCGACCCTGCTCGGCGAGTTTCTCAAGGCTGCCGGCGCTGCCGAGAAATCGCTGGCCAAGCTTGCGGCGCTCGACCTTCCCAAGGCGGCCGCCGCGGAGCGCACCCGGCTCAGCGACGTGATCGCGCGCGTGAAACAGGCCGCTTCCGATCTCGTCGTGACCGTCGATCCGGTCGAGAATCGCGGTTTCGAATATCACACCGGCGTCAGCTTCACGGTGTTCGCCAAGGCCGTTCGCGGCGAGCTCGGCCGCGGCGGTCGCTATCGTGCCGGCAACGGCGGGGGCGAGGACGCCACCGGCTTCACGCTCTACACCGACACGATCCTCCAGGCGCTGCCGGAGCCGCCGGCACCACGCCGCATCTACGTGCCATCCAATGTCGACGGCACCGCGGCGCAGCGCCTGCGCGCCGAAGGCTGGATCACGGTGGCGGGCCTCGCGCCGGTGCGCAATCCACGCGACGAGGCGAAACGATTGAATTGCGGCCATGTCCTCGATGGCGGCAAAATCGTCGCGCTGAACTAGCGCCGGGGACCAATCAATGACGAATGTCGCGGTGATCGGCGCTCAATGGGGCGACGAGGGCAAGGGGAAGATCGTCGACTGGCTGAGCGAGCGCGCCGATGTCGTGGTGCGCTTCCAGGGCGGTCACAACGCCGGTCATACCCTCGTTATCGGCAACGTCGAGCACCGGCTGAGTCTGCTGCCGTCGGGCGTCGTACGCGAGGGCAAGCTGTCGATTATCGGCAACGGCGTCGTGGTCGATCCCTGGGCGCTCATCAAGGAAATCGACAATATCGCAGCGAAAGGCGTGACAGTCACCCCGGCGAGTCTGCGCGTCGCCGAGAACGCGACCCTGATCCTGCCGTCGCACGGGCAGCTCGATCGCGCGCGCGAGGAGGCGCGCGGCGCCTACAAGATCGGCACCACTGGCCGCGGCATCGGCCCGGCCTACGAGGACAAGGTCGGCCGCCGCGCGCTGCGGCTGTGCGACCTCGCTGATCCGGTGACTTTGCCGGACAAGCTCGACGCGCTCTTGCTCCACCACAACGCGCTGCTCCGCGGTCTCGGCGCCGCCGAGGTACAACGCGAGCCGCTGCTCAAGTCGCTGCTCGAGATCGCGCCGAAAGTTCTGCCCTACGCTGATCGGGTTTGGGAGCGGCTCGACGAAGCGCGTCGCGCCAACAAGCGGATCCTGTTCGAAGGCGCGCAGGGCGTCATGCTCGACGTCGATCACGGCACCTATCCCTACGTGACCTCGTCGCATACGCATCCCGGCGAGGCCGCGTCGGGTGCCGGAACCGGCCATGCTGCGGTGGGCTACGTTCTCGGCATCACCAAGGCGTATACGACACGGGTCGGCAGCGGTCCGTTTCCGACCGAGCTCACCGACAAGATCGGCGAGACGCTGGGCGAGCGTGGGCGCGAGTTCGGCGTCGTCACCGGGCGCAAGCGGCGCTGCGGCTGGTTCGACGCGGTCATGGTCAGGCAGGCGGTCAAGACCGCCGGCATTGACGGTCTCGCGCTGACCAAGCTCGATGTGCTCGATGGGTTCAAGGAGATCAAGGTGTGCACGGGCTATCGCCTGCGCGGCGAGACGCTCAATTACCTGCCGGCGCGCGCCGATCTCCAGGCGGCGATCGAACCCGTCTACGAAACCATGGAAGGCTGGAGCGAAAGCACGCGCGGCGCACGCAGCTGGGCCGATCTGCCGGCGCTCGCGATCAAATACGTTCGGCGCATCGAGGAACTGATCGGCGCGCCGGTCGCGTTGCTCTCGACGAGCCCCGAGCGCGAAGACACCATTCTGGTGCACGACCCCTTCGCGGGGTGAGCGCGGCTCAGACCTTGGCGGTGGTGCGTGCCGTCCGCAGCCGCGCGGCGATGTAGCCCTCGACGGTCTCCGAGAGCGCGTCCAAACGGTCGACGAAGAAATGGTCGGCACCGCCGATGACCCGGTAATCGACCTTGAGCGAGCGTTGCTTCTGCAGCCGCTGGGCCAACTCTTTCACGCCATCGGGCGCGACGATCTGGTCCTTGTCGCCCTGGATGATGAGACCGGCGGCCGGTGGGCGCGTCAGGAAGTTGAAATCCGCTAGGTTGACCGGCGGCGCGACGGCGACGAACGCGTCCGATTCGGGGCGCCGCGCCAGCAGCTGCAGCGCGATCCACGCGCCGAACGAAAAGCCGGCGATCCAGCATTGCTCCGCGTCGGGGTTGTTGATCTGCAGCCAGTCGAGCGCCGCCGCGGCATCGGCAAGCTCGCCCTCGCCATTGCCGTAGCCGCCCTGGCTTTTGCCGACGCCGCGGAAATTGAAGCGCAGCGTCGTGAAGCCCTGCCGCACGAACGCATG
>DATLUT010000055.1:0-38273 GCA_035532975.1 Allostellaceae bacterium | reverse complement strand
CCGATGCGCACGCGTCTATCCGCGATCGACGCCGGTCGAGTCGATTGTCTAAGCCGCTTTTCTCACGCTACAGTGGCGGCCATCGAAGGTCGCGCGCAGTGGGCGAGGGAGACAAAGTTATGCGGAGCACGACGGCGTACGCGGCGCGCCACGATTTCAGGATCGAGCTCACGCAGTTCAAGAGCAACATTTCCGAAGCTCAGGCGACGATTGCCAACGGGCGTCCGTGCCGCCGGTCATTCTGATGATGCTGATGACGGGTTCCGACGCGTTGACCGTCTGGATCAGGCGCAAAGTCGTCCCGCGGAAGGCAGAAATTGCCGGCCGCGATGTCACATAAGTCTTCGGCAATGCCCGATACCACACGTTACAAGCTTTTTGTCCGTAACTTGGTGCTCGCGGCGAAGATCGGCGTGCATCCCCACGAACGGGTTCGGCCGCCGCGCTTACGCGTCAGCGTTGAGCTCGACATGACCGGCGCGCCACCAAATCGCGACGAGCTGGTCGACGCTCTCGATTATGAGCGGGTGGTCGCCGGTATCCGCGAACTCGCCGTGGCTCGGCACATCCATCTTGTCGAGACGTTCGCCGACGCGGTTGCACAGCTGTGTTTGGCGAATGCCCGTGTTGCCGGGGCACGGGTCGTGGTCGAGAAACTCGATGTTTATCCCGATGCCGAAAGTGTCGGCGTGACGCTCGAGCGGCGCCGACAGAGCTAAATCAAGACGCCCCGGCGAGCGCCTCGGTGAGTGCGATCGCCGCGCGAGTTTCCGCGACATCATGCACGCGCAAAATCTGCACACCGTTCTGAACGGCGTGCATCGCCACCGCCAACGATCCCGGTAGCCGGGTATCGACCGAGGCGCCAAGAAACGATTTGCGCGATGCGCCAATCAGAATGCCGGTGCCCAATCCATGGAAAAGTGCGACACGCGCAAGAATTTCGAGATTGTGCGCCTTGGTCTTGCCGAAGCCGATACCCGGATCGACAATGATATTGTCGCGCGCAATGCCGGCGTTCATGCAGTCGACAATCCGCGCTTCCAGAAATTCGACGATATCGAACGAGGCAAGGTCGTATCGCGGCTCGTGCTGCATCGTCCGTGGCTCACCCTGCATATGCATGAGTATGACAGGCGCCTTGGCCTTTGCGGCAACGGCCAGGCCGTCCGGATTGGTGAGCGCGCTGATGTCATTGATGATGCGTGCGCCAGCCGCGAGTGCTCTTTCCATGACGCGAGGATGCCGAGTATCGACGGAAATCGGTGCGCCGCCCTCCGCCAGCGCCTGAATCACAGGCTCGATACGCGCAATCTCGTCCTCCGGCGTCACCGGCGCGGCGCCTGGTCTCGTTGATTCGCCGCCGACATCGACGATGTCGGTACCGGCTGCGAGCAGAGCGCGTCCGTGGGTAATTGCGCAGCCGGCGTCGAGGAAACGACCGCCATCGGAAAAGCTGTCGGGTGTGATGTTGAGGATGCCCATGATCAACGGTCGGCGCAGCTCGAAACCGGCCCAATTCCGGCGCGGCTCAGAGAGGCGCCGAAGCGCCATCTCGACTGCGGCTTGAAGCGCGGGCTCGCCTTTGACGGCTTTCATGAGCGCGGGCAAGGGAGTCGTCGTGGTAACGATGCCGGTGGCCGCGCGTGTGAGGAGCTCGACGGCGCCGAAGGCGAGCGCCGAGCCGGCCAGCCTGCGCGCATCGCCGAGCCGGACCGCGGTCTCGGCAGTGGCGCCGGAGATGATCGCCAGGGGCCTGATCCTTATCGGCGCCGTCGCGGCATTGCTCAAAAAGCTCGGCAGATCGAGGACGGTGGGGCGGCTCGATGACATGGGCTGTGCGATCAGTAGTCCGGTCGGGTTTCTGCCACGGCAGCGGCAGGGCGTTGTCCCGATGCGCTGCCGTTCATATATAGCGCATAGGGCGCCGGCATTTGGCGTCCCCTCCCTAAACTTGGGCCGCGGTGACGCGGCCCAATTTTTTTGGCCGCGCGACGGTTCTCCGCGCGTTTTGACGGCTGGCGTTAACCTCTATTAATAAAAACGCCGGACATGTCCATATAAATCGTATTTGTTAAGCATATAACTGATAGACGGGCCAATTTTTATAGAATATATTCCGAACCGTATTGGAATTACCGTTAACTATGACTTGTAATTACTTTTGACACGTCTGTCTAATATTTTGACACATTTATTAATACTTGTGCGCGCGTTTGGCTCACCAAGGGCCACACGAAAGGAAAGACGGTCGGGGACGATGGTTTTGAGGACTGCAACGAGGAACCGGCGTTGGCTGCTATGCGCCAGTGTGGCGCTCGCCACAATTCTGGCTGCCGGAGGCGCACAGGCACAGAGTCTGAGCGACACCGTGCGCATGACGGTGCAGACCAACCCAAAGATTTTGTCGCAAGAGCACAATCGCACCGCGGTCGACTCTGAATTGCGCCGCGCGCGGAGTCTCTATCTTCCCCAGGTCGATATGCGGGCCTCGCTCGGTCCCGAATACACGGAGAATCTTTTCACGCCGTCCGGCAGCAACGGCCAGCACATTCGCCAAGAGCTGTCCGCGGTCCTGACCCAGAACATCTACGATGGCGGCGCTCGGACGGCCGAAGTTGATCATCAGCTGGGTCGCTCGCGTTCGGCGGCCTATCGCGTCGCCGAGAACTCGCAGTATGTCGGCCTCGATGCGATCGAAGCCCATCTCGATGTCGTGCGCCTGCGCCAGATCTTGGCGCTTTCAGACAAGAACGTGCAGGCCCATTCGGATATCGTGCAGCGGGTCCAGACGCGCAGCTCCGGCGGCGCCGGTACCGCGGCCAGCCTGTCCCAGGCGCTGGCCCGCTATGAGCGGGCACAGGCGGAACGCGATCAAGTCCGCGGCGATCTAGCCGATGCCGAGGCGCGTTATCTGACCATTGTCGGTCAAGCGCCAGGAACGCTCGAGGATCCGCCGGTACCGGTCGGCCTGCTGCCGACGGATGTCGATGCCAGCATTCGCGCCATGCGCAACTCCAACCCGACGGTGAAAGCGCGCGAAGCGGACATCGATTCCGCGAAGGCCGGGGTGGAGCTGGCGGATTCGCGCTTCGACCCGAAAATCGATCTCGAGGTCGGCGGCGATCACAATCACAACGTCGGCGGCGTGCCCGGCCGTGACAACGAGGCGCGGGCGCTGGTCGTGTTGCATTGGAATCTCTATGCCGGCGGCGCCGACATTCACAACCGGGAAGCCGCTTACGCCCGCGTCGAGCAGGCACGCACCGATCGGCTCGAGGCGTTGCGCAAATCGGAACAGGATCTGCGCAAGGCGTGGGCTGCATACGAAGCGGCGCAGCGGCGCGTTCCGCTGCTAAACAGCGCAGCCCAACACGACAGCGAAGTGCGCACGGCTTATGGCCAGCAATATCAGTTGAGTCAGCGTAGTCTGCTCGATCTGCTGGATGCGCAGAACGACTACTTCCAGGCGCAGATCAATGCGGAGAACGCGCAGAGCCAGGCGGTATTCGAGGGCTACAAGATTCTCGCGATTCAGGGCGACCTGCTGCAGGCGCTGAACGTGCAGGCGCCGCCCCAGGCCAATCCCAGCATTCCGACCCCGCGTCCGATCCGTCCCGAGGGCAGCTGAGCGCAAGCAAGTCGCATCTGCATGGCGGCCGCGCAGGATAAGGCGTTCACCAAATGACCGTTAATATCGATGAGGTCGGTTCTTCTCAGCGCTCGGCGCGGCGTCCGGCGATGCCGATGGCGACCCCGCATGATCCGCTGCTGCAATCGCTGGCAATTCTCGCCGGCCTGCTCGAGCACCCGATCTCGGCCGAGGCGCTACGCGCCGGGCTCCCGGTCCTGGATCAGCGCTTGTCGCCGGAGATGATCGTGCGCGCCGCGCAGCGAGCGGGCATCACTGCCGCATGGCGCCATCGCGCACTCAACGAAATTGCCCCGGCCAATCTTCCGTGCGTGCTGCTGCTGCAGGGCGGTGGCGGTTGCGTACTTGCCGCTCTCGACCGCGGTGATGCGGCCATTATCCTGCCCGGTACGGCGGGCGAGCCTGTCCGTTTGCCACTGCATGAGATCGAGGATCTCTATGCCGGCTATGCGCTTTTCGCCCGCGCCGACTATCGCTTCGACGCGCGCACCGAAGAGGTCGCACCGCATGTCGGGGAATCGTGGTTCTGGGGCACGCTCCGGCAGTTCTGGAAAGTCTATGCTCACGCGGCCATCGCTTCGATCGTCATCAATCTGCTGACAATCGCCAGCCCGCTCTTCGTGATGAACGTCTATGACCGCGTCGTGCCGAACAATGCCGTGGCCACGCTGTGGGTTCTGGCGAGCGGCGTCCTCGTCGTCTTCGGGTTCGATTTTATCCTGCGGACCGTGCGCAGCTATTTCGTCGACAGCGCAGGCAAAAACGCCGATGTCGTGCTTGCGAGCCGGATTTTCGCACATGTTCTCGGCATGCGTTATGACGCGCGGCCGGCCTCCGTCGGCGCTCTCGCCGCCAATTTGCGTGAATTCGAAACGCTCCGTGAATTGGTGACCTCGTCGACGCTGATGGCGATTGCGGATCTGCCGTTCGCGGCGCTGTTCATCGTGATCATTGCGCTGGTTGCCGGCCCAATGGTCGCGCTGGTACCGCTGCTTGCGGTTCCAGTCCTGTTGGGCGTCGGCTTTTTTCTGCAGCTTTCTCTCCGCAGCGTGATCCTTCACACGATGCGTGAGGGCTTCCAGAAGCACGCCATTCTGGTCGAATCGCTCGAAGGTCTCGACACGATCAAGATCACCGGGGCCGAGGGTCGCGCCCAACGCCTGTGGGAGCGCTTCGTCGGAGCGACGGCGCGCACCGCGATGAAAGCGCGCTTTCTTTCGACGATCGGGGTGAACGCTGCCGTTCTCGTGCAGAACATGGTGAGCGTCCTGGTCGTGGTGATCGGCGTATTCGAGATAGCCAAGGGCGAGCTCACGGTTGGCGCGCTCGTAGCCGCCTCGCTTCTCGCGTCACGGGCGATGTCGCCGCTGTCTCAGGTCGCCGCTCTGCTCGTCAAGATCCATCAGTCGACGATGTCGCTGGGTGCGCTCAATAAGGTGATGAATCTTCCGCTTGAGCGTCCCCCCGGCAAGACATTCCTTCATCGGCCGCGGCTCGAAGGTGCAATCGAGTTTCGCGACGTTAGCTTCGCGTATCCAGGCCATGGCCACGCCGCCTTGCATGGTGTGTCGTTCCGCATCCAGCCGGGCGAGAAAATTGGCATCATCGGCCGAATCGGCTCGGGCAAGAGCACGCTCGCGCGGTTGCTCGCCGGTCTCTATCAGCCGAGTTCGGGCGCAATTTTGCTCGATGGTACCGACTTGCGTCAGATCGATCCCGCCGACCTGCGCCGGAATCTCGGCTATGTCCCGCAGGACGCTTTCCTGTTCTTCGGCTCTATCAAGGACAATATCGCGCTCGCGGCGCCGCATGCGGAACATCGCGCCATTCTCGAAGCCGCAACCATTGCCGGCGTCGACGATTTCGCGAAGCGGCACCCGGAGGGATTCGACATGCCGGTCGGCGAACACGGCCGCTATCTCTCTGGCGGTCAGCGTGAAGCCGTCACCATTGCGCGCGCGTTGCTGTTCGATCCGCCGATCCTGGTGATGGATGAGCCGACCGGCGCCATGGACAACACGGCCGAAAACAAGCTCCGTGCAAGGCTGCTTCCGGTTCTCGCGCACAAGACGCTGCTTCTGGTCACGCATCGCACGTCGATGCTGTCGCTCGTCGACCGGCTGATTGTCGTCGACGGCGGCCGGGTCGTGGCCGACGGTCCGAAGGACAGGGTGTTGCAGAAGCTCGCCGATGGCGCGCTGCGCGTTGCGGCTGGAGGCGGATGATGAGCTTCATCCACAAGGTCGATAGTGATTTTCTGCCGGATGCTGAACGAGCGTTCCGCGGCCAAGTCAATCGTTTTGCCTATCTGTTGACGCTCAGCATCATCGCGTTTTTCGTCCTGTTCCTCGTTTGGGCGAGCTTCGCGACGCTCGACGAAGTCACGCGCGGCGACGCGCAGGTGATCCCGTCGCAGCATGTCCAGGTCATACAGAACCTCGAAGGCGGCATTCTGTCCGAGATGCTGGTACACGACGGCGAGATGGTCCAGAACGGCGCGGTCCTGCTGCGCATCGCGAACACGACGGCCGAGGCCGCTTATCGCGACAGCCGCGTCCAAGCGCTCACGCTCAAGGCGATGATGGCGCGGTTGACCGCCGAGAGCGCTGGCACGGAGCCGGTCTTCCCGGCCGACGTCGAGCATGAGGCGCCGAAGATCATCGACAGCGAACGCGCGCTGTACAACACGCAGATCGCACAATTGAAGACGGCGATTGGCGTCCTCAGTGATCAGCTAACGCAGCGTCAACAGGACATCGTCGAGCTCAAGACGCGCCAAGTGGCGCTTACGCGCTCGCTTGCGCTCGCCAACAAGGAGCGCGACATCACGGCGCCGTTGGTCGCCAAAGGGGCCGCTGCACAGCTCGATCTCGTCAAGATCGATCAGCAGGTGAATGACCTCGAAGGGCAGCTTGCAGAAGCACAAGCCGCGCTGCCGCGGTCGCAGGCGGCACGCGATGAGGCGCAGCGACGGATCCAGGGAAAGATCGACGGTTTCCGATCCGACGCTCGGGCGGAGCTCAACCGTCACGAGGCGGAGCTGCAGGCTTTGACCCAGAAGGCGTTCGCCGAAAAGGATCGCGTGCAGCGGACCGAAGTCCGGTCGCCGGTTCGCGGCGTCATCAAAGACATCAAGGTCAATACCATCGGCGGTGCGATCCAGCCGGGCCAGGATCTGGTCGAGATCGTACCGCTCGACGATACGCTGTTGGTCGATGCGAAGATCCGCCCGTCCGATGTGGCGTTCCTGCATCCGGGGCAGGATGCAATGGTCAAGATCACCGCCTATGACTTCGCGGTGTATGGCGGCCTCAAGGCGAAACTCGAGCGTATCAGCGCCGACAGCATCAACGAACGGGATGGCGATCGCTCGCAAACGTTCTTCCGCGTCATGCTGCGTACGAACAAGAATTATCTCGGGACGTCAGAGCATCCGTTGCCAATCATGCCTGGCATGACCGCGCAGGTCGAAATCCTGACTGGGCATCGCACCGTCCTCGGCTATCTTCTGAAGCCGATCCTCGATGCGAAGGACCGCGCTCTCACCGAGCGCTAGACGCGGCGGTTTAACGCTTCGCTAACCAAGCCCGCCCATGATCCGGCCATGGATCATCCTTGGGCGTTCGGGCATCTGGGTTTGGGCGGCGAAGCAGCGCTCGCAGTGTATGTTGTGCCGCTCGTCATGGCCGGTGTGAGTGACTTCCGCACCTTGCGCATACCCAATTGGCTCACCGGCGCTCTGGCGCTCGCGTTTCCGCTCGGTGCGTTGGCGGCGGGGCAGCCCGTCGACTGGCTATCTCACGTCGGCGCCGGCCTTGCCGTCTTCGCGGTTGCGGCCGTCCTGTTCGCCCTGCGCCTGATGGGCGGCGGTGACGTCAAACTGCTTGCCGCCACGGCTTTGTGGATCGGCCTGGGCCAGCTTCTACCGTTTCTGACGCTCGTGGCGCTGGTCGGCGGTGTCTTCGCGCTCGCCTGCGTGATGTTGCGGCATCCCTTCGTGCAGACGGCAATCCTGGCGACGCTGCGGCGGTTACCCGTTTTCGCGCACAAGAACCTGCCGATCCCATACGGCATTCCGATTGCCGTTGCCGGCGTGTTGATGGCGCCGATGCTGCCGATCTTCGGCTGAGGCCCGTTTAGGTATCGGCGGTCACGATCAGTCGGTGCGTTGCCGGGTAGAAGACTGTCATCCCGCCTTCGAACGTACAATATGCGAAGCCTGAGACGTCGAGACCGATCACCGTGACATGCGTCTCGGCGATGCCCTGCGCCAAAATCGTGTCCTGAGTTAGCACGGCAATGTCATGACTGTTGCCGTCGAGGATCACGACCTCGTTGCGCGCGTCCGGAATAAGATCGCCCAGTGCCAGCGTCAAAGTCTCGCTCGGGACCGGATTGGCGTGCTCGGGCAGCGGAAATGCTTGCTCGATGCCACCCAAGGCGATTGGTTCATCGGCGACGGTGATGCCCGTGATGCGAATGCCGGCACCCATTCTCTTAGGCACTCCTGCGATGGTTAACGGCGCCACACTGGCACGGTGAAATTAACCGCACAAAAGGAATTCCGCGGAATCCTATACAACCCTGTGTGATTTCAATCGGCGATTAGTCATGGCGGATGGCGGCGTCGCGGCATGGTCGTCCCGCGGCCGAATGCAGCAACGGATACTTCAGGCGGGCGGCCGACGCTACTCGCTGCGGCTTGAGGGCTGCTATTGGGAAACGCTCGCGGCAATCGCTGCGCGGCGCGGTCTGCGGCTCAATCGTCTCGTGGCCGAGATCGCCGCCCGCGCCGATGGCGCCAATTTGGCGTCCCATCTTCGCGTCTTCTGTCTTGAAGAGACGCGCCGCGCGGCATTGATGCGCGAGCTGCCGGCCGAGCGCACGAGCGTCGTGACGTTGATCGAGGGTGCGCCGGCGCCCGCGCTCGCCGCCGACGCCGCAGGTCGGATCGTTGCGATCAATGCGCCGTTCGTCGATTGGATCGGCGTGCCGTCGGAAACGCTGCTCGGTACACCTTTGTTGCGATCATTCCGGTTCCACTGCCGGGCCGGCCTTACCCTCGACGCCTTATGGAAGGAACTCGGTTGCGCGTGGGCGATGGCGGAAAGCGCGCGCATGATTCATATCGGGCCCGGACGTGTTTTGGCTGCCAGCGTGCGTCTCGTACCAGTGAAGGCGACGCGTGGTCGGCTTTGCCTTATCTGGATCCTAAAATAGCGCCGCAAATTTTAGTCGTCTGTCGCGCGATGAGCTGTGCAGCTTAATGCGGCGTTAAGGCCCGAGTCCTTAGCGTCGGCCTTGGAACCGCGAGCCAAGGTGCGATATGCGCATGCGCGCGAAGGGGATAGGGGTGGTGCTCGGCGCGATGCTGAGCTTTGGTTCCCCCGGCCATGCCCCGGCGCAAGAGCTTGCCGCGCTGACACCGCCGTCCACAATCCGGCCTGCGCCGGCAATACCGATGTTCGGCGTGCACGAGGTCCATTATTTCGGTCTCATGCCGTTCGCGCGTTGGAGCGCGTTGCTCGTCCGGTGGGAGCACGAGCGCGAAGATGCGGTAGAGTTGTGCGTTTCGTCGCATAGCAGCGCGCCGCCATGTCCACCGCAAGAATGGAGAAAATTGATCGCGCGCCTTCGTGGGCGGCCGATGCGCGAGCAGATCGACGGCATCAATGCGGCGATTAATGCACACCCGTATGTTTCCGCCCTCGCCAATTGGCGAGACCCGTCGCATTGGGAGACGCCATTCGAATTCTTCCGGCGCAATGGCCAGTGTCAGGATTACGCGATCACAAAATTCTTGTTGTTGCGCGAGCTCGGAGTTCCCGATCACCTGATGCGGCTTGTCGTGCTGCGGGATATTCGGCGCCAGGTCGACCACGCGGTTCTTGTGGTCTCGCTATCGGGCCAGGATTTGATGCTCGATAATCTCGCGCCGAACGTCGTTTCGGCATCCGCCAATCCCAACTACCGGGCGTACTATTCGATTAACGAAACCGGATGGTGGCTGCATTTGCCCAATCCGCTTATGCCGGATACATCCGGCCGGCAGGTCGCAAGCCGCTAGTACGGCCGTGATGGTTGCCTGCCGGGTGCGCTTTACGGTTGTAAAGATGCCAGACACCTCGCTGCCAAAAGGGGCTCCATAGGCTGAATAGGCTTGCGTAATTACCTGTAAATCCATTACGGTTTTTGCGGTGAATGGCTGCGGGCGCTAACCATGACCCGCTTGCGTCAAGCCGGCGACTAGACCGGCGGACAGGGAACGGCAAAGGCCGCCACCCCATTCTCTCGAGCCGCGCGCCTGAAAAAGGCGCCGGATCGTGGAGGTGCAATCTCCGGGATGGGGGCGGCACCGCCGAGTTTGTCCAGTCGGTCTAGCGGGGGGCCATTGGTCGGTGGTCTACGTGATTTAGGGGGACGCCTGTTTCCCGAGCGCCAGATTTTATTGCGCTCAACGGAAGGTGTCCGCTCTGTTCTGCTGCCGAGCTGGCTGCAGGCGATGATCATCATCGCATGCGTCAGCACTTTCGGCGCGGTGAGCTATTTGGCTGTCGGCTATTTCTCGATGCATCGGGAACTCGACCGAGCGAGCGCGTCGTCGCCGCGCAGCGGCGCCGATGCCGCGACGGTTCAGAAGCAATCCAATAGCGAGGCTGACGCAGTTGCAGCGCTCAATCAGCAACTCGGCAGCATCAACCAGCAATACGCCGCGCTGAAACAGCACTATGACGCGGCCGTCGCCAGCCAGTCGGCAAACGCAACGACGACCGATCAGGCGCAACAGGATCTGCAGCAGAAACTAGACGCAGCTGAGCGAGAGCTTTCCGCGAACAACGGCGACGTCACCAAACTCAAGAAATCGGTCGACGACCTACGAGCCAGCCTAAAGCGATCGGAACAGGCGCGCACGGCCGAGACCGTGCACGCGCACGAACTCGAAGCCGCAATGCAGACCCTGACTGCGCGCGCCAATCTTCTGAAGGCGATCGTCGACAGCAAGGACGAGCAGCTGTCAAAGTTGCGCGCGGCGCTCACCAATTCAAATGAACAGGTTGGCGAGGTACCGTCGGCAGCGCCGGGCGCTGGCGCGCCAGCGGCGAAGCCAGCCGCCACATCGAGGGTAACCGAGCAGCAGAAGCATAGCGCGCTCGTGCCAGATACGCGCGGTGCTGGCTCCTCGAGCCTGCAGCCGCAGACCGCGCGGCTTGAAACCGGAAGCGACGCGCATCAGCCGACGAGCAGGCTCGAGCAAGTCCTGGCGTCGACCGGCGTCGACATCGACAAGATTATTCGCCACATCGGCCCGCCATCCGAGGCTGAGATGGGCGGCCCCTTCGTTTCGGTCGACAGCATGCGTAGCAGCGCCGTTGAGCGTCGCCGTGTCGCCGCGCTGCTCAAGATCGCGAAGCTGCTGCCGCTGCGGCCGCCGCTCAACGGGCGCTATGAGGTCGGCAGTCCGTTTGGGCCGCGGCGCGATCCCTTCAATCGCCGCGCGGCGTTCCACACGGGTATCGATCTGGACGCGCCTTACCGCTCAGCGGTGTACAGCACCGCACCGGGCGTCGTTATCTTCACCGGCTGGCAGGAGGGCTACGGCCGCACGGTCGAGGTCGACCATGGCCACGGCATCGTGACGCTTTACGCGCACCTCCACCGGATCTTGGTGGCGCGAGGCGAGCGCGTCGCCGTCCATGTCAAAGTCGGTGAGTTGGGCAGCACCGGCCGCAGCACTGGTCCGCATCTGCATTACGAAATTCGCCTCGACGGCAGGCCCGTCAATCCCGAGAAATTCTTGGAGGCTGGCAAGAATGTGGTTCAGGCGAGCGCACACTAGGCCACCTGGTTCGTCGCTATCGGCCGGCGAAAGCCGGCGTTCCGTTCCCTCGATTCTCAGCGCCGGCCTCAAGCTCGAGGGCGATATCGTGAGCGACGGTGAAGTTCACATCCTCGGTCACCACTCGGGCAATATCGTCGCGCGCCGCGTCACGATCGGCGAGGGCGGCATCGTGACCGGCACCGTCGAGGCCGAAAACGTAATCGTCAACGGTACATTGTCAGGCCGTTTGTCTGCGACCGCTGTCGTGCTCGGACGCGCTGCCGCCGTCACGGCGGATATCGTCTACGTGCAAATGCGGGTCGAACCCGGCGCGTCGTATGAAGGCTACAGCCGCCGCGTCGAGACCATCGATACGTTCGCGGCCGAGCAGATGCAACTGTCGCCGCCGCTCCGGCAGCAGATCGAACGGCTGCGCGCGCCACATGCCGAAGTCGCCGGCAACGCCGACTAGCTAGTCGGGTCCGCGCTCGAGCGCGGTCGCGAACATTGCCCGATCGACATTTCCGCCTGACGCGATGACTGCGACAGTCTTGCCTGCGCAATCGAGCGTGCCCGACAGCACCGCGGCAAGCGCCGCCGCGCCGCCTGGCTCCAGAACCAGCTTGAGATCGATGAATGCGACCGCCATGGCGCGACGGATATCGTCGTCGCTGACCGTCAAGCTGCCCGCGAGGTGCCGGCGCGCGATAGCGAAGGGTAGGGTGCCGGGCATCGGCGCCATAAGGCTATCGCAGATCGAGCGCGCCGCGGCGTCATTCGCGATGCGCTTGCCGGCCGCGAGCGATCTGCGCATATCGTCGAATGCCGCCGGCTCGGCGGCGTAAACTCTCGTTGCAGCGCTCAGGGCGGCAAGCGCGGCACTAATGCCGCCAACGAGACCCCCGCCGCTGCAGGGCGCGATGACGGCGTCAAGCGTACGCCCGCGTTCGGCTGCCTGCTGCGCGATTTCGAGCGCGATGGTGCCCTGACCGGCGATGATTCTGGCATCGTCGAACGGCGGAACGAGCGCCGCACCGCCCGCGCGTACAATCCGATCGGCGATCGCCTCGCGGCCCTCGTGATGGCGGTCGTACGGCACGACGGTTGCGCCGTAGGCGCGCGTATTGGCGATCTTGATCGCAGGCGCATCCGCCGGCATCACGATCGTTGCTGGTATTCCCAAGAGCTGCGCCGCCGCTGCCACGCCTTGCGCATGGTTACCTGACGAGAACGCGACGACGCCGCGCTTTCGCGTGTCGGAATCGAGTGCAAGCAGTGCGTTGAGAGCGCCACGGAACTTGAAGGAACCCGTACGTTGCAGGCTTTCCGCCTTGACGAGGACGTGCGCGCCGACGCGGGCGTCGAGCATGGGCGAGGAAAGCAGCGGCGTAACCACCACTTCGCCAGCGATGCGTCGCGCCGCGGACTCGATCTCCACGAGACCGGGCAATGGCAACGTGGCGTCATCGGCCATCGCTACACGCCGCGAAGCGCCGGCACTTCGTCGAGCCGGCTGATCTGGACAACCGGCCTTGCCGGCAAGCGCTCCATCTTCCCGTTCGAACGATTGACCCAGACGGCCAGCGCATCGCTGGAAACGTTCATGGCGTCCATCGCGTAGTCGAGCGCGTCGCGGGTGACTTGCCAGAAGTCAGCATGCTTGCCCATTAGGCTGCGCACCCAGGTATATTCCAGCGGGGCGGTTCGCCATTGCGCGGCGAGTGCGTCGGCTTCGCCGCCCAGAGCATCGGCGCAGCGTTTCGCGGCTGGCGCGACATCGAACAGCGTGCCATAGGCGTCGAAGACGCGCGCCTCAATCGTCGTGAGCTCCGGATGGCTCATATCAGCGCTTGAGATCGCTGGCGAGCGTGAACGTGAAGCCGGCCTTGCTCAGCCGCAGACGATATATCTGCAGGTTTTCGAGCACGCGTTGCACGTAATTGCGCGTCTCGGCGTAGGGAATGGACTCGACCCAGTCGATCACGTTCACACTGGCAGTACGTGGGTCGCCGTAAAGGCTCATCCAATCCTTCACTCGCGCCGGGCCGGCGTTATAAGCGGCAATCGCCAACACATACGAGCCTGAGAAGTTCGTCAGCAAGTCGTTGATGTATGCCCGCCCGAGCGTGACGTTGTATCGGCGGTCTGTCGTCAACCGCTTTTGCGAAAAGCGGAGGTGCAGAGCCTTGGCGATAATGCTCGCCGTGTGTGGCATCAACTGCATCAGACCGCGCGCGCCGGCGCGGCTCACCGCTTCGTGCGCGAAGGCGCTTTCTTGCCGCGTCATAGCGAGCAGCAACGGCGTCTCGACACCGCCGCCTTTCGGCAGTTCGGGGATTGGATAGCCCTCGGCAATCAGGTTGACGCCCGCATAACTCGCGCGCTTCGCCGCTTCAACCTCGAGGTCAGGACGCTCGATCTCGCGCGCAAGCCGCGCCATCAGCATATATTGGTCCGGTGTGGTGGCCTCGTCGCAGAGGCGCCGAAAGAACGGCGTGACGATATCGTCCGCACCGGCCGCGGCCAGGTCGCGCGTCAACCGCACCAGCTCTTGCCTGTCGAATGCGTTGATCTCAGTCATCGACGGTTGCGGTTCACCGACGAAGCGGATCGGCGTAACGCCTTGTGCGCTCGAAGCAAGTTGACCGTAATAAGTTGTGAACCGTTCCGCGGCTGTGTCGAACCACGATGCTGCAAGGTCGCGATAGCCCATCTTGTCGGCGGCACGGCCGGCCCAATAGGCGCCCCGCGCGATGGTGATCGGCAGGGTCCCGGCGTCATAGAGCCGCACGAAATGGGCATAGGCGACTTCGGGCTGGCTGAGAAAGCGCAACGCAATCCAGCCTGCCAGGAATTCAAGCTCGGCGAAGCTTGGACCGCTGGTTGTGTCGTGCCGCTCGGCGATGCGAAACGCGACGTCGGGCCGTCCCATCGCCAACGCTCGCCGCGCCATGATCTGGCGCTCGTTTGCCCACTGCGCTGCGTGTGTCGGATCCGAAGGGGCGACCACCAACAGGTCAAGCGCGCCATCGTCCATGTCCTTGCGCCGGCGCCAGCGCACGCGGTCGTACAGCAGGCCCGGGTCGTCGTGGTAAGTCGCCGGCACTTGGCCAACGAGGCTGTCGGTATTTCCGGCAAACGTCATCAGCCCGAGCCGCGCCTCGGCGACGGCGCGCGGACCCGCCGGCACCATAGGCAAGAGCCGTCGCGCGGCCGCGACTTGATCGTTCCACAGCAACCGGTCGAGCCGCTTCTCATGATCGTCGACCCGCAGGACATCGTGATAGCGCTGGAAAATCGATCGCTCGTCGAATGCCGATAAGTCGCTGTTGATCCAGACTGCGCGAATAAGCGCATGCGCTTCCACGCCCCGCCCTTGCGCGCTCCATAAGTCCGCCTCACGCAACTTTCCGGCTACCGTAATCGGCGAATGTTTGGCGAACCAGGCGGCAAGCACATTGTCGGGCACGCCATTCATCGCCTCCTCGGCGGCCTGCTCAAGCGCGGGTTGCCGCGGCCAATCGGGATGGTTCACGATGAAGCGTGTGATCTCGCCGAAACTCGCGCCGTCGGCGCCGCGAGTGATGGCCAGCCAGTGAAGCGCCTCGCGCGGGAGCGGATCGTGGGCCAGCGCGGCGTCGCGCGCCGCAGCTTTCCAATTGTTCTTCTGTGCGGCTGCAAACGCGGCGTGATAGGCTCTTTTGTCGCCAATGGAAAGCGCATGGGCGTGACTGATGGTCGCGGCCAAAATCGTGCCTGCCACGACCGCGGCTAGGCAGGTGGGCAGCCAGCCCTTCCGAGCGCAATCCAAGTGAGTCTCCTCGCAGGATACTAGCGGCCGGGGCCGCGGCTGTCAGGTCCGGACACGTTGGCGGGGCGACAATTGCCCCGGGGCACGGTCGGGCGCTATTTTGGTGAATGCCGCGGTCTGTTCGGATCGCGCTCTAGGAGGTCGATATGTTTAAGGGCTCTCTGGTCGCACTCATTACGCCGTTCCGCAATGGAGCGGTCGATGAGAAAGCGTTCCAGGGTTTTGTTGATTGGCAGGTCGAGCAGGGCACGCATGGCGTCGTGCCGTGTGGCACGACCGGCGAGTCGCCGACTCTGTCGCACGCGGAGCATAAGCGAGTGATTGAGCTCTGCGTCGACGCGGCAAGCGGCCGTGTGCCGGTAATTGCTGGCACGGGTTCGAATTCGACCGCGGAGGCGATCGAACTCACTCAACACGCCAAGCGGGCAGGGGCCGACGCCGCGCTCGTCGTTACTCCTTATTACAACAAGCCGACGCAGGAGGGCCTCTATCAGCATTACAAGGCGATCAACGACGCCGTCGACCTGCCGTTGCTCATCTATAATATCCCCGGTCGTTGCGTCGTGGACATGAGCGTCGCAACGATGGCGCGGCTTGCCGAATTGCCGAACATCGTCGGCGTCAAGGATGCGACCAATGACTTGGCGCGGCCGCTCAGGACGCGCGCCACGTGCGGTGAGGCATTCTGCATGCTGTCAGGTGAGGACGCGACCGCGCTGCCCTATCGCGTCAATGGTGGCGACGGTTGCATCTCGGTCACGGCGAACGTCGCGCCGCGCGCGTGTGCCGAGATGCACGAGGCGTGGGACAAGGGCGACGCTGCGGGGGCGATGAAGATCAATCGGCGCCTTGCTGCCTTGCACGACGCCTTGTTCGTCGAGACCAGTCCGGCGCCCGTCAAGTACGCGGCGTCACTGCTCGGTATATCGTCGCCTGAAGTGCGGCTGCCGCTCGTGCCTGCTTCGGTGGAGGCGCAAGCGCGCGTGAAGGACGCAATGCGCTCCACCGGCCTGCTGAACTGACACGTGCGATGGCGTTGCGGGGCGACGAGAAGTACGTCGCGCAAAACCGGCGTGCCCGTCACGACTACACGATCCAGGAGACGCTCGAGGCCGGTTTGATGTTAACCGGTACCGAGGTCAAGGTGCTGCGCGCCGGCTTGGCGAGCATCGCTGAGGCGTACGCGGCAGAAAAAGACGGCACGATCTACCTTCTCAACGCACATTTTCCGGCCTATCCGGCGGCGCGGATCAATCATGAGCCGCGCCGTGCGCGAAAGTTGCTTTTGCGCAAGCGCGAGATCGCGCGGCTATTGGGCGCGGTGAAGCGCGAAGGCATCACGTTGGTGCCGTTGTCGATCTATTTCAACGAGCGCGGCCGTGCCAAGCTGGCGCTCGGCGTTGCCAAAGGCAAGCGCAAGGCCGACAAACGCGAGGCCGAGAAGGAGCGCGATTGGCAGCGGTCACGTGCACGGCTGCTTCGGGAACGCGGCTAATACCGGAAACCACGTGATGCACTGACTAAGCGCCGTCGATGGCCAATTCGTGCTCGATCTCGTCCATCTGATCTTCGCCGAAAACCTTGATCCCGTTGGCACGGAGCAATGTCGTCGTCCAACCCTGGCCAGGAATTTGATCGGCAAAGCTCTCGTTGAAGATGACGCGCGAGCCGCAAGATGGGCTCGCTTGTTTGAGGATGGCCAATGTGATGCCGTGCTTTTTTGCAAGCGCCAGAGCGGCCTGCGCACCCCGCTCGTACGCCGCCGTCACGTCGGTGCCGGTATCGGTCACGACACGACGGTTTGCGACGTCAACACGTGCGCGCGGTCGCGGCGTTGGCAGACCGCCGGTGACCTCGGGGCAGAGATACACAAAGCGACCCTCATTGCGCCAACGTAGAAAGCGCGGATCGACGCACGGCACATCACTGTCGTTGTATCGCACCCGATAGCCGACAATTGCCTGACCCAAGAGGCACGTGCTGATCAGGATCTTTCGCATTGTGCCATTATGACAGCGCGAGGCGGTGCTTCAACTCGATGAACACGGCCTCGAACATGGGCTGCGTGAGTTGCCGCGTATTGGTGTTGTAGCGCGAGCAATGATAGCTGTCGGCGAGGATCAGGCCGCCTGGCAATTCGTGGACTGCGCCGTGAACGAACGGATAGCGGGCCCGCTTATGGGCGCGCGCTGCAAGGACAGCTTGATGCGCGATTTGGCCAAGCGCCAGGATAGCGACGAGACGGGGCATGGCGGCGATTTCGGCGGCAAGATACTGGCCACAGCTCCGGATCTCGGCCGTCTCAGGCTTGTTCGCGGGTGGTACGCAGCGCACCGCATTCGTTATGCGGCAGTCGACCAGCGTTAGCCCGTCGTCCGCGCGCTCGGCGTATTCGCCGTGCGCGAGGCCGAACTTCGTCAATGTGCCGTAGAGGAGCACGCCGGCATAGTCACCGGTAAACGGACGTCCGGTGCGGTTGGCGCCCTTAAGGCCCGGCGCCAATCCAACGATCAGCAGCCGCGCGTTGAGCTCACCGAAAGAAGGGACAGGCGCATTGTGCCAGGCGGGCTGTGGGGCTCGTTGCGCCACGCGGAACGCGACGAGGCGCGGGCAGAGCGGGCAGTCGCGCCCAGGCGTTCCCGGGCTTGGAGACTCGTTCACGCCTCGCTGTCGCTCATCTGGTTCAGCGCCTGGCCCTGACGAGGCGGTACATCGTCACGATGGCGCATGATTTGCGGCGCGAGATCCTGCAACTCGACGAACAAGTCGGCCTGACGGCGCAGCTCGTCGGCGACCATCGGCGGCGTCGATCGGATGGTTGATACCACCGTGACACGAACGCCTTTTCTCTGCACCGCGTCGACCAACCGGCGGAAGTCGCCGTCGCCGGAGAACAATACAATGTGATCGAGGTACTGCGCCATTTCCATTACGTCGATGGCGAGCTCGATATCCATGTTGCCCTTGACCTTCCGACGGCCCATGGCATCGGTATATTCCTTGGTGGGTTTGGTGACCATCGTGTAGCCGTTATAGTCGAGCCAATCGACCAACGGACGAAGTGGCGAGTACTCCTGATCCTCGATCAGCGCGGTGTAATAGAATGCGCGAATCAGGCGTCCCTTCTCGCCAAACAGCTGCAGTAATCGCTTGTAGTCGATATCAAATCCCAAGGCACGGGCGGCAGCATGAAGATTGGCGCCGTCGATGAACAATGCAATCCTCTCTTCAGGATAAAAGGTCATGTGTAACTCCACGCAATGACACAAAAACTATGCCGTACATTTGACAGCCGTCCCGCGAGGGGCGTCAAGCCATCGCGCCCGACGGCGCGACATTACGAATGATCGTCGTCGCGTTGGGCGCCAATCTGCCAAGCAACGCCGGACCGCCGCGCGCGACCCTCGATGCGGCGTTTCGTTCCCTCGCACAGGAAGGCGGCGACATTGTGGCGCGATCGCGCGTCTACCGCAGCCCGCCGGTGCCGAGATCAGATCAGCCGGACTACTTCAATGCGGTTGTATCCATCCGGACCAGGCTCGATCCGGTCTCATTGCTCGCCGTGCTTAACCACATCGAGGCCCAATTCGGCCGGCGGCGAGGCGAGCCGAACGCAGCGCGGCCGCTCGACCTCGACTTGATCGCCTATAACGACATCGTTCAGAACACACCGCCGATCTTGCCGCACCCGCGGATGCATGAGCGCGCCTTCGTTCTCCTGCCGATGGCGGAAATCGCGCCGAGCTGGCGACACCCACGCCTTGGTTTGGCGATCAAACGGCTGATTGAGGCTCTGCCGGCGGCCGTCCGCGACGAAACCCGGCCGGCGATCGCCGATTGACTTCGAGTCGCTAGTGTCTCAAAATTAGGACAGAATATAAGAACCAAATTTCTTTGGAGATCGCGCGAGGCCCCATGTCGATGTCATCACCCCGTTCCACCCCGATAGACCAAGCGTCGGACGTTCCAACCGCTTATGCCAAGAAAGCGCTTTTCGGTTCGGCCATCGGTTATGCGATGGACGGCTTCGATCTGCTCATTCTCGGCTTCATGCTTGGCGCCATCCGTAGCGAGCTGGGCCTAACCGGTCCGCAGGCTGGGTCACTCTTCACTTTTACGCTGCTGGGCGCCGTCACCGGCGGCATCGTATTCGGCATCATGAGCGATTATTTCGGCCGCGTACGGGTGCTGAGTTGGACGATTTTGTTGTTCGCGATCTTCACCGGCCTCTGCGCGGTATCGCGTGGCTACTACGATCTCTTGACCTATCGGACGATCGCCGGGCTCGGGCTCGGCGGCGAGTTCGGCATCGGCATGGCCTTGGCGGCAGAGGCTTGGCCAGCGTCGCTGCGTGGCCGTGTTTCATCCTATGTCGGTCTGGGCTGGCAATCGGGCGTCTTGGTCGCAGCATTTGTGACGCCGCTGCTGCTGCCGTATATCGGCTGGCGGGGCATGTTTCTGGTGGGGGTTGTGCCGGCGATTGCGGCATTCATCGTCCGGCGCGTCATTGGCGAACCCGAGATTTTTGTCCAACGCCATATCCGCCATGGGTTCCCGATCAGCCTGCTGTTCAAGGACCTCGCAACCGTCAAGATCACCATTGGCATGTTCGTCCTCTGCTCGGTGCAGAACTTCGGATATTACGGCGTGATGATCTGGCTGCCATCTTATCTCAACGGGCAGTTCCACTTTGCTCTGATGCGGTCGGCGATCTGGACGGCGGTCACCATTCTCGGCATGGCGTTGGGCATTTGGCTGTTTGGTGTGGCAGCGGATCGCATCGGCCGTCGGCCAGTCTTCATGTTCTGGCAGATCGGCGCCGCGATCATGGTCGTGGTATTCTCGCAGCTGACGTCGCCGTACGCGCTTCTGGTCGGCGGGGCAGCGATGGGCTTTTTCATCAACGGCATGCTCGGCGGCCTTGGTGCCTTGATGTCGGAGCTCTATCCGACGGCGGCGCGAGCCACCGCGCAGAATGTCCTGTTCAATCTTGGCCGTGGTGTCGGCGGCTTCGGACCGTTCGTGGTGCCGATTCTTGCCGCGCGCTACTCGTTTCCGACCGCAATCGCATTGCTCGCAATCATTTATCTGATCGAGCTTGCGGCCACTGCGCTCTTGATACCGGAACGTAAGGGGATGCCACTGGAGTAAACGGCGAGATGGCGCGGGCGCCTGCAGCTGCTCCCGCCTTTTGGACCGATTTTGCCGATGGACAGCGTCCACGCGATGACACCGTCGTTTCCGGTTGC
Organism: Allostellaceae bacterium; assembly: GCA_035532975.1. Taxonomy (GTDB): domain Bacteria; phylum Pseudomonadota; class Alphaproteobacteria; order ATCC43930; family CGMCC-115725; genus REEB95. The sequence goes on along the minus strand of DATLUT010000055.1, from coordinate 17,742 downwards.
GGAGCAATCCGCGGCAGTGATCGAGAACGTCGCGGTCAATGCCGAATACCGTCATCTCGTGATCGGGGGCGAAGCACTGGCCGCCGATGTGGTTGCCGGCCAATTCTTTCATCTGCTGTGTCCTCTGGCGTCCGATGCGGCGCCATTTTTGCGGCGGCCGATGAGCGTGTATGCCGCTGATCGCACGCATGGCCGGATTGAATTCCTTTATAAGGTTACCGGTACCGGAACGCGTGGACTCGCGACACTCAAAGCGGGCGAGCACATCAACATCGTCGGCCCGCTGGGCCACGGCTTCAGCCTCGATCCGACGTGGCGAAACGTGGTCGTGGTGGGGCGCGGTGTCGGCCTGGCGACCCTTGCGCCGCTTGCGCGCATGGCCGAACGTGCAGGCGTCGGTGTCACCGCAATCCTGAGCGCACGGCGGCCGGATCTCGTGATGTCGATCGATGTTTTCCGCGGCTGCGGCGCCGGCGTGATTACCGTTACAGATACCGATCGCAGCAGCGAGGTTGCCAACGTGGAGCGGCTGCTTCGGGGCGTGGCTGCGAAGAACAAAGCTGATGCACTGTTCACCTGCGGCTCGAACCGGCTTCTGCTACTGCTCCAGCGGCTCGGCAGGGAACTCGGCATCCCGGGGCAGGTCGCGCTCGAACAACAGATGGCGTGCGGACTCGGAATGTGTTTTTGCTGCGTCCGTAATTTCCGCGGGCCCGATGGCGCCGTCGAGCATCGGCGCGTGTGTTGGGACGGACCAGTCTTCGATTTGCAGGAGCCGCTGTCGTGGTAGACCTCGCGGTCGATGTCGGTCGGCTGAAGCTCGCCAACCCGGTGATGCCGGCGTCCGGCACTTTCTCCGATGGCTTGGCACGTGTCATCGATTTCAATCGCCTTGGCGCATTCGTCATCAAGACGGTGACCCGCGAATTGCGCGCCGGTAATCCGACACCGCGCGTCGCCGAAACGGCGGGCGGCATGCTCAATTCGATCGGTATCCCGTCGAAGGGAGTCGATTATTTCTTTCGCGAGACGCTGCCTTTTTATGGGCGTTTTTTCCCACCGCTGGTGGCGAGCATCTCCGCGCCAACCGCCGATGGGTTTGCCAGCTTGGCCGCGGATATCAGCGTTGCGGGCGTCGCCGCAATCGAGGCTAACATCTCGTGTCCCAACCTCGAGGAGGATGGCCGCGCTTTCGCCATAACGCCGCAGGCGACCGCGGGCGTCGTTGCCCGGTTGCGCGCGGCGACCAGGTTGCCTCTCTGGATCAAGCTGACGCCGAATACCGGCGATATCGCTGAGGTGGCGCGGGCCGCCGAAGCGAACGGTGCCGATGCCGTGGTGGTCGCCAATACGATCCTTGCGATGTCGATCGATGTCGGCACCTTCCGGCCGCGCCTCGGCAGCGTTACTGGGGGCCTTTCAGGTCCCGCTGTCAAACCAGTCATCCTGCGTCAGGTCTATCAATGCGCGCGCGCGGTCAAGATCGATATTATCGGCTGTGGCGGCATCGCGTGTGGCTCGGATGCCGTCGAATACATGCTGGCAGGAGCCAAGGCGATTCAGGTTGGCACCGCCACATTTATCCACCCGACAGCGTTGATCCGCGTCATCGACGAGCTCGAAGATTTTTGTGATCGGAGAGGCTTTACCCGCGCTTCCGCCCTGACCGGCGCACTCATGCATACCGGAGCCGACGAGACGGACGTTGAATGGCACCAGGAGGCAGGCGAATGAAGCTCGTCGCGAACAATTCGGCGACGGCATTCGACCTGCGGGCGACCGCTGACCAGCTATTCAGTGAGCTCGCACGAGCGACCGCGGATGCGGATGGAATTGGGGTCAGCCGTGAAAGTTATGGCGTGGGCGAGCAGAAGGCGATTGAGCTCGTGCGTCGCAAGGCGGAAAGCGCCGGTCTCGAGACTGGTTTTGACGCGGCCGCCAATCTTGTCGTGACGTTGCACGGCCGCGATGCAGACGGGCCGTTTGTCGCCATCGGCTCGCATCTGGACTCTGTGCCGCAAGGCGGTAATTTCGACGGCGCTGCCGGCGTCATTGCCGGCTTGTTGGTATTGACGCGCATGAAGGAAGAGCGCGTCGTGCCTCCTCGCACTGTGAAGCTCATCGCCATGCGCGGTGAAGAAAGTGCCTGGTACGGCAAGACGTGCGTCGGCTCATACGCGTTGTTCGGCGGCCTGACCGAACAGGATCTGACGCTCATCCATCGCTCTGGCCGTGGCACGCTCGGTGAAGCAATGCAGGCACGGGGTGCCGACGTCGCCCGCATCGCGCGTGGCGAGACGCTGCTCGATCCGGCGTCCGTCGCTGCATATCTCGAACTCCACATCGAGCAAGGTCCGGTGATGGTGGCGCGTGGCTTTCCGACTGCGATCGTCACTGGCATCCGCGGCAACATCCGTCACCGCGAAATCCGCTGCATCGGCGAGGCCGCACATTCTGGAGCTGTGCCGCGTTGGCTGCGTCGTGATGCGGTTTTCGCGGTCGCGGAGCTCGTGGCCCACCTCGACGAGCATTGGGAAAGCCTCCAGCAGCGTGGCCTCGATTTGGTGGTGACGGTCGGCATGATCAGCACCAATCCGGCGGAGCATGCCATGTCGCGGGTGCCGGGCGAGGTGTCGTTCAGCTTCGAGGTGCGCAGCCAGAGCAGCGATACGCTCGAGGCGTTCTACCACCTGATGCGAACTGAATGCCGCGCTATCGGTAACAAGCGCAAGGTCGAGTTCCGTTTCGATCGGCAGCTCGATACCAAACCAGCGCGCATGGACGACGCCTGGGTCGAGCGCCTGCTGCGGCTTTCGAAGCGCCTCGGTCTACCGGCCGAAACGCTGCCATCGGGCGCCGGACACGACGCGGCAATCTTTGCCAATGAGGGCGTGCCATCAGCGATGATCTTCATCCGTAATGAGCACGGCTCGCACAATCCGCTGGAAGCGATGGCGCTCGACGATTTTCTCAAGGGAACCGAATTGCTTTATCAGGCCGTCGCTGATGCGACGTGACGAGCCGGCTTCATCTGGCTATGGTGATGCCGATCCGCACGCGTGAGGCGCGGACCGGCGAGGGAGAGCGTGGACGCGCGCCGCAAGGAGATCGGCCGGCGGCTCAAGGCCTATCGGAGGGGCAGCGGCCTAAAGGCCGACGAAATTGCCCATCGGCTGAACATCTCCCGCTCTGCACTCTATCGTATGGAAGAGGGCGAGATCGTCAAAATCGAGACGCTGGATGCGCTGGCGCGTGTGCTCAATACGTCATTGGCGTCTCTGCTGGGGGTCGGCGTCGAGTATTACTCCAAGGCTGGCGCTTATTTCGAACGTATGCATCAACTCGAGGCTGGCGCCGACCAGATCATTGCCCGCTTCATGCCGATTTCCTTCCTGCTCACCACCAAGGAATATAGCGGCTATCTGCGGCAGATGCTGATCGAGGCGTTGCCTGCTGACGAGGCGAAGCCCGAGGCCATCGCCGAGATCGATACCATCATGGCGATCCTTACGACGCGCAAGACGGCAGCCAAGCCGCCGCGCGTCATCGCGCTTATGTCGGTCCCCGAAGTCGAGCGTTTCGTCCAATTCGGCGTTATCGGACGGTTTGGCCTTCCCGCAAACGAGTGGGAGCGCCGCCGCGCAGCTGCGCGCCGCGAGATCGAAAACATTCGCGACTTTTTGATTGATCCGCGGCAAGGGATCGAAGTTGGCCTCATCGACGAGATGTTGCCAAATATGGCGTTCCAGCTCTTCCAGTCGAGAAAAGAGACGATTCTCGCGGTCAGTCCGTTCCGTCTCAGCGAGATGCCGAACATCCGCTACGGGGTTGCAACGGTGACGGCGGCACCCGAGGCGGTCGCGTTGCATGAGAAGCTCGCCGCTGATTTGTGGCGCCGTGCGCTCAAAGGCCCCCGTGCGGCAGCTCGACTGACGGAAGTGATGACGCGTGCCGCCAGCGGCGACACGGCGGAATTGCCCTTGACTCGCGCACCGTCGCGCCGCAGAAAGTCGCGCCACTACTAGCCGGATGGATTCCGAAACATGAATTTCGGCGCCACTTTCCCTGATCGCGAACTCATTCAGCAGATCACGTCGCGGATCTTGCTCGAGGTTGGCGCGGTCAATTTCAACGCGACCACGCCTTTTATCTTCACGTCAGGATGGGCGAGCCCTGTCTATATTGACTGTCGCCGATTGATCTTCTATCCGCGCGTTCGCGAGACGCTATGTGAGTTCGCCACGTCCACGATTTTGCGCGAGATTGGTTTTGAGGCGATCGAGGTCATTGCCGGCGGTGAAACCGCGGGCATCCCATTCGCGGCATGGATCGCCGACCGGCTCATGCTGCCCATGCAATACGTGCGCAAGAAGCCGAAAGGCTTCGGCCGCAACGCGCAGATCGAAGGCGACGTCCGCGAGAACGCGCGCACCCTGTTGGTCGAAGATCTCACCACGGACGGTCGCAGCAAAGTCAATTTTTGCAAGGCGCTGCGTCAGGCCGGCGCCGTCGTCGAGCATGCATTCGTCATTTTCCACTATGGAATTTTCCCTCAGAGCGAGCAGCTCATGGCCGAAATTGGCGTGAAGCTCCATTCGCTCGCCAACTGGTGGGATGTACTCAAGGTCGCGAAATCCGAGGGCCGCTTTGATGCGCCGACAATTCGCGAAGTCGAGAAGTTCCTGAACGATCCTGTGGCATGGTCGGCCGCCCATGGCGGCGCATCGGAATTGCCGTCGGCTTAGCGCTTCCTTAACCATAGAAGCCGCGCCCTCACGCGAAATTAAGGAAATCGCCGTTCAATGCCGCTGACCCGGCGCTCTGCCGGTGAGCGAGGCGATTTCGCATGCGTATTTCTGTATTTGGCATGGGCTATGTCGGGACGGTTTCCGCTGCCTGCTTCGCGGAGCTTGGCCACGACGTCATAGGCGTCGACGTCAATCCCGGCAAAGTCGACATGATCAACCGCGGTCTCTCGCCGGTCGTCGAGGACGGCCTCGATGAGGCTGTTTCAGCCGCGGTCAAATCCGGCCGGTTGCGCGCGGTCGACGACACGCAGGTGGCCGTACTGCAAAGCGACGTGTCCCTGATTTCGGTTGGCACGCCGATGAGCCGCAACGGCGCACCGATGCTCGATGCGCTGGACGCCGTCGTCGACGGTATCGGCGCGGCGTTGCGCCATAAGAACGGCGGCCATACCGTCGTCCTACGATCGACCGTTCCGCCCGGCACCACCGAGGGCCGGATGTTGCCGGCGCTCGCAGCGAAATCCGGCCGCGATTGCGACAGCGGCATCGCCGTCGCATTTAACCCGGAATTCCTGCGCGAGGGATGTTCGGTAAAGGATTTTCGCAATCCGCCGTTCACGATTGCGGGTGCCCCCAATGCAGCGGGTTACGAGGCGGTTGAGACGCTTTATCGCGGGATCGACGCGCCATTCATTCGGACGACGGCCGGCGTCGCTGAATCGGTGAAATGCCTGTCCAACGCCTTCCATGCAGTCAAGATCGCCTTCGCCAACGAGGCGGGGGTGCTCCTCAAAAGCCTCGGTGTCGACGCGCACGAGGCAATGAAAGTGTTCTGCGCCGATCGTCAGCTCAATATCTCGCCGGCTTACCTTCGTCCGGGTTTTGCCTTTGGCGGGTCGTGTTTGCCGAAGGATGTATCGGCGCTCGTCGCGCTGGCGAAGGCCGGCGATATCGAACTGCCATTCCTTGCGAGCGTGATGCCGGCGAACGACGCGCATATTGATCGCGCCCTTCAGGCGATCCTCGATGAGGGTCGCCGAAAGGTCACGTTGCTCGGTCTGGCCTTCAAACCCGGTACCGACGATCTTCGCCATTCGCCGTTCGTCTATCTGGCGGAGCGGCTCATCGGAAAGGGTTATGAGCTGGCGATCTTCGACCGGAACGTCCATGCCAGCAAACTCCTCGGCAAGAACCGTGAATTCATCGAGCGCGAAATTCCGCACTTCGACCGGCTGCTGATCGCCGATCTGCGCCGCGCGCTCGATGGCGCCGGCATGATCGTCGTCGGACATGCCAGCCGTCAGGACATCGCGGTCCTTGAGGCCGAACATGGCGGCCGACCGATCCTCGATCTTCAAGGTGTACCGGCCCTGGCGGAACTGCCTGGCGTGCGCTACCGCTCGCTCTGCTGAGATCCGACGATGGCGCAGTCGCGTCTGCTCTTTGTCTCGCCACAATTCCTGTTTCCGGCCGATGCTGGCGGCAAGATACGCACGACGGGAATCCTGCGCGCGATGAAAGGCGGGCACTTCAATATCACGCTGGTCTCGCCGGCGACAGATGACCAGCCGCGTCGCTTCGCGCATGAACTTGGTGCGATCTGCGATCGATTCCGGTTTTGGCCAGTACCGCGTTACGGAAGCGTTGCAGGTGCGATGCGGCGTCTGGCTGCGCTTGCGTCACGATTGCCCGCTTCAGTAGCGCTTGACCGCTCGCACGCTGGTACAGCGTTGATAGCGGACGCGCTCGGCGCGCATCCTGACGTGGTCGTTGCCGATTTCGTCCATGCTGCCGTTCTGTTCGATCATGTACCCCCGAACTCCGTGGTCTTCACTCATAATGTCGAGGCGGAGATCTTTGCCCGCCATGCCCAAACCACAGAAAATCCGCTGGCGCGCGCAATTTGGAATGCGCAGCGGCGCAAAATGGCGGAATTCGAGGCCCGACAATTGCCCACCTTTGCGAAGGTCATCGCAGTTTCGGAGCGCGATCTCGGTTTCTTTCTCGAGAGCTATGGCGTGCGCGGAGCGGAGACCATCCCGACGGGCGTCGATTTCGAATATTTCGGTGCGGCCGCCTCGCCGCCGTCGCTTGCGGTCGCACCTAAAGGTGGTGAGCTCATTTTCACGGGCTCGATGGACTGGCCGGCGAATATCGATGCAATGCAGTATTGCATGAATGAGATCTGGCCTTTGATTGCCGCGGCGCGGCCCGAAATCCGGCTGACGATCGTCGGCCGCGATCCGCCGGCGAGCTTGATGGACAAGGCGCGGGCGCGTGGCCTCAACTGGCGGTTCACACGTTTTGTTGATGATGTGCGTCCGTTCATTCGTGACGCCGACCTCTATATAGTGCCGTTGCGCGTTGGCGGCGGGACGCGGATCAAAATCTACGAGGCGATGGCAATGCGGCGGCCGGTGGTCTCAACCTCGATCGGTGTCGAGGGCCTGCCGATCGAGGCCGGCAATCACTATCGCCGCGGCGATACCGCAGCGGCCTTTGCTGCTGAAGTTCTACAACTGTTGATTGCACCGCCTCAAGCAGCCGAAATGGCTGAAAATGCCTATGATTTCATCCTAAAGCGGTATTCGACGCGGCGCGTCGCCGACATTTTCGAGGATATCTGCAAACGCGCCATCGGCGCCCCGATTGCCGATGGTGACCGGCAGCCCGCTGCACCGTTAGCCCTCGCTGGCTAAGCCCAGATTTCCGCGATTCTGTTGCAGCGCAGTACCGGCCACCATATATTGTAAGGTCAACGCGATTTCTGGAGATCGAGGTTCATGGCGCGAGTTACGGTCGAAGATTGCATTCTCAAGGTTCCCAACCGGTTCGAGCTGGTCCTGCTTTCGGCTCAGCGCGCCCGCGACGTCGCCGGCGGGGCGCCGCTTACGGTCGATCGCGACAACGATAAGAACCCGGTCGTGGCGCTGCGTGAGATCGCGGATGAGACGATTGGTCTCAAGACGCTTGAGGAAAACCTGGTCAAGGGACTCCAGAAGCACGTGGAGATCGATGAACCGGTGGAAGACCAGGAGATCGAGCTCGGAACGCAGCTCGGCCTCGGGTCCGATATCGCGCAAGTGCCCGGCACCGAGGGCGCGGCTTTGGCCGAGGCCCAAGGCGACGAGGCCGTCGACGAGGAGCTCGAGAAGGATGTGCTCGAGGCTGCCGACGACGAGGCGGTCGGTTTGAACGACGAGGCGCTGCCGGATATCGCCGAGGGCGAGATCGCGGGTGAAGGCGACAGCGCCGAACCCGGCCCCGGTTCCACCGAAGACGGTCAGCCTTGATTGGCGAGAGCGGCGGCGGTTCATCCGTCGCGCCGCTCTCGGCTTGCCCGGACGCCGGAAGCACCCGCCGGCAGAGTAGCTGCCCATGATGCGCCAATTCGAGCTCGTTGAGCGCGTCAAATCCTACGATCCGTCGGTCGACGAGGACGCGATCAATCGCGCGTATGTGTTTTCGATGAAGGCGCACGGCTCGCAGAAGCGTGCGTCGGGCGATCCTTATTTTTCCCATACGGTCGAAGTCGCCGGCATTCTGGCGAAGATGAAGCTTGACGCAGCGTCGATCATCACCGGCCTCCTTCACGATACGGTCGAGGATACGGTCGCGACCCTGGAAGACATCGAGAAGCTGTTCGGGCCGGAGATCGGGCGGCTGGTCGACGGCGTGACCAAACTCTCGCGGATCGAATTGCAGTCGGATCAGACGAAGCAGGCGGAGAATTTCCGCAAGTTGGTGCTGGCGATGTCGGAAGACATCCGCGTTCTGCTGGTGAAGTTAGCGGACCGCTTGCATAACATGCGCACCCTTCACTTCATCAAGGACGCCGACAAGCGGAAGCGCATCGCGCGCGAGACGATGGAGATCTATGCGCCACTCGCCGAGCGCATCGGCATGAATGCGATGAAGGACGAACTCGAGGATTTGGCGTTCGCCGAGCTCAATCTCGAGGCGCGCGATAGCATCAAGATGCGGCTCAACTTCCTGCGCGAGAAGGGCGGCGACCTGGTGAGCAGCATCATCGACGAGCTGCAGCAGAAGCTGAAGGACGGAGGCATCGATGCGCAGGTTTCAGGCCGAGAAAAGACGTCCTACTCGGTCTGGAAAAAGATGCAAAAGAAGAATATCGGCTTCGAGCAGCTGTCCGACATCATGGCTTTCCGCGTCGTCGTGCAGGATGTCGAGCAGTGCTATCACGCCCTCGGCATTATCCACAGCAAATATCCGGTCGTGCCAGGCCGGTTCAAGGATTACATTTCGACGCCCAAACCAAACAATTACCGGTCATTGCATACCGGTGTTATCGGTCCGCATCGTCAGCGCATCGAGATACAGATCCGAACACTCGAGATGCACGAGGTCGCCGAGCTCGGTGTTGCCGCGCACTGGGTCTATAAGCAGGGCGCACCGAAGACCGAGGGCCGGCAGTATCGATGGCTGCGTGAGCTGCTCGATATTATCGAGCACGCGCCCGATCCGCAGGAGTTCCTCGAGCACACCAAGCTCGAAATGTTTCAGGATCAGGTGTTCTGCTTCACGCCGAAGGGCGACTTGATCGAGTTGCCGCGGGGCGCGACCGCGGTAGATTTCGCTTATGCGGTCCATTCTCAGATCGGCGATACCTGCGTCGGCGCGAAGATTAACGGCCGCCTCGTTCCCCTGCGGACCACCCTCGCGAACGGCGATCAAGTCGACATCGTCACGTCCAAAGCGCAGACGCCGTCTCCGACTTGGGAGCGTTTTGTGGTTACCGGAAAGGCCCGCGCTCGGGTCCGGCGGTTCATTCGGACGCAGCAGCGCCAACAGTATCTCGATCTCGGCAAGGCCATCTTACAAAAGGCGTTCCGGCAAGAGGGCCATGACTTCGCCGAGAAAGCGCTCGATGAAGTGCTGCATCGCTTTGAGAGTAAGACGCGAGACGACCTCTATGTCGCGGTCGGCGAGGGCATTCATACTGGCCGCGAGATCGTGCATGCGATCTTCCCGCCCAAGGCTGATGCTCGCTCGGCGAAGGTCGTCACGCTTACGCCGCGTGGCAAAACCAAGAAGGCTTCGGAGAACGCAGTCCCGATCCGGGGCATGATCCCCGGGATGGCCGTCCATTTCGCCGGCTGTTGCCATCCGCTGCCGGGCGACCGCATCGTTGGTATCGTGACGACGGGCAAAGGCGTGACCATCCACACGATCGATTGCGAGACGCTCGACACGTTCGCCGAGACGCCCGAACGCTGGCTCGATGTCGCGTGGAGCGATGACGGCGATGCCGGGCGAGTTCACGTCGGCCGCGTCAGCGTCACCATCGGCAACGAACCAGGAAGCCTCGGCAGCCTGACTACCGTTATCGGCAAGGGTGGCGGCAACATCACCAATCTCAAGATCACCAACCGTTCGCAGGACTTCTTCGAGATTCTCGTCGATATCGAAGTGCAGAACGTGCGGCATTTGACCAATATCATCGCCGCCCTGCGCGCGACGCCGGTGATCAATTCGGTTGAGCGCGCGCGCGGCTGATCAGCCATGATCAAGGACCGGCCGTTGCGTCTTGGCGTCAACATCGATCATGTCGCGACCATCCGCAATGCGCGGGGTGCAACGCATCCCGATCCGGTGCGGGCCGCGAAAATGGCCGCCGCCGCGGGTGCCGACGGGATCACCGCACATCTGCGTGAAGATCGCCGTCACATTTCGGATGAAGACATCGCGCGGCTTTCGCGCGAGCTCGATGTGCCCCTCAACCTCGAGATGGCCGCGACGGAGACGATGCGCGCGATCGCGCTGCAACACAAACCGCACGCTGTGTGCCTCGTGCCGGAGCGTCGACAAGAACTGACCACCGAGGGCGGACTTGATGTCCTCGGCGCGCGGGATCGACTTGGATCGTTCGTCACGGTGCTCGCACACGCCGGCATCCGAGCTTCGTTGTTCATCGATCCGGACGAAAGCCAAGTGCGGGCAGCCAGGGAGGTCGGCGCACCGGTCGTCGAACTTCACACAGGCGCGTATTGCGAGGCGGCGGGCACCATCCGCACACGCGAGCTCGAGCGCGTACGCGATGCTGCCGGCTTGGCCGAAGAGTTGGGTCTTGAATGTCATGCCGGACACGGTCTCGGCTTCGAAACGGTCGGAGCGATTGCCGCGATCCCAAACATCGTCGAGCTTAACATCGGCCATTTTCTCGTCGGCGAGGCCATATTCGGTGGTCTCGATAGTGCCATCAGGCGCATGCGAGCGCTGATGGATCACGCCCGCAGCGAGAAGAGCGCGTAGTGATTCTCGGCATCGGCAGCGATTTGATCGATATCCGCCGGATCGAGCGGACGATCGCACGGTTTGGCAGCCGCTTCCTTGACCGTGTCTTTACTCCGATCGAGCGCCAGCGATCGGAGCGTCGAGGCAATCGCGCGGCAAGTTATGCCAAGCGTTTCGCGGCCAAGGAGGCGTGCTCCAAGGCCCTCGGCACGGGCTTCCGCAAAGGCGTTTACTGGCGTGACCTTGGTGTCGTGAACTTACCCGGCGGGCGTCCGACTCTGGTTTTGACCGGTGGCGCATTGGCGCGTCTCGAGGCGATGACACCGCGCGGAATGACGCCACGCATCGACGTCACCCTGAGCGATGAGCCGCCGTTGGCGCAAGCGCTCGTGGTAATCACTGCAGAACCCGATCAAGCCGCGGAGCGCCGCACTTGACTTCCGAATTCCGGCGAGGCTTCATCATCGCGGCCGCGTCGCCGGCAGCCTCTTAACGCCGGTTGCGTCAATGTGCTAGTGGAATTCCTGGATGAGCAGCAGAAATTCGGCCCGGGGCTCGAGTGGGCTCGCCGAGACCGCCAAGACGATTGTGTATGCGATCGTCATTGCCCTCTTCATCCGCACATTCTTTTACGAGCCGTTCAGCATTCCGTCGGGGTCGATGATTCCGACCCTGTTGGTGGGCGACTATCTTTTCGTTTCGAAGTTCTCCTACGGCTACAGCCGCTATTCGCTGCCGCTGGGGTTGCCGCTCTTTTCAGGGCGCGTCTTTTTCACGTCGCCGCACCGCGGAGACGTCGTCGTGTTCAAGCTGCCGAAGGACCCTTCGGTCGATTTCATCAAACGCGTCATCGGGTTGCCCGGCGACCGCATCCAAATGAAGGAAGGCATCCTCTATATCAACGACCAGCCGGTGAAGCGCCAGCGTGTCGGCGTCTATCAGGAGCCCGCCAGCGGCGCGACCTATACCGAGTACATGGAAACGCTCCCGAACAGCTATCAGCATCCGATTCTTCAGCTGCCGGGCAACAACTATCCGCTCGACAACACACCGGTTTTCACGGTCCCACCCGACCATTATTTCATGATGGGCGACAACCGCGACAATTCGTCGGACAGCCGCGACCCGTCCAGCGGCGTCGGCTACGTCCCGGCCGAGAATCTCGTCGGCCGCGCCGTGTTCCTATTCTTCTCGACCAACGGCTATGCGCATTGGTGGGAATTCTGGGACTGGCCGTTCACCGTCCGCTACGCTCGGCTATTTACATCCATCCATTGAAAGCCGGCCGCGTTGTGGCGGATTGGCAGCGGCCATGAATCCGGAAGCGCACACCGGTTTGGGGCGCATCGAAGCGACGCTTGGCCATCATTTCGAGAAGCCCGCGTTGTTGGTCGAGGCCTTGACGCACCCCAGTGCAGCGCATCGCAATGTGACGGCGCGTCGAGGCTATGAACGACTCGAGTTTCTCGGTGACCGCGTTTTGGGTCTGATCGTGGCGAAACTCTTGTGGGAACGCTTTCCACACGATGACGAGGGTGCATTGACCCGCCGGCAGGTGGCGCTTGTCCGGCGCGAGACACTGGCGGCGGTCGCACGCGAAATCGAACTCGGCGATTTTATCGTGGTGTCCAGCGGCGAGGAGACGGCGGGCGTTCGCAAGAACACGAGCGTTCTCGCCGATGTTTGCGAAGCCGTGATTGCGGCGCTGTATCTCGACGGCGGCCTTGCCGCGGCGCAACGGTTCGTCGAATGTTTCTGGGCCCCACATTTCGGCGCGACGCAGCCGCCGCGGGATCCAAAGACCGCTTTGCAGGAATGGGCGCAGGCGCGAGGGCTGAGGCTACCGACCTACACGGTGCTCGATACCGCGGGGCCGCCACACCGCCGCCGTTTTACCGTGATCGTGGCCGTAGCGGGCGCCGAGCCCGAAACCGCGTCCGGCGCTTCCAAGCGTGAGGCAGAAGCGGCGGCGGCAGCGGCGCTTTTGGCGGCATTAGGCGAACGCGCGTGAGCGACCGTGCCGACACGATCACGACGAGGTGCGGGCACGTTGCGCTGATCGGTGCGCCCAACGCCGGCAAGTCGACGTTGCTCAATCGCCTCGTTGGATCGAAGCTCGCCATTGTCACGCCCAAGGTGCAGACGACGCGCGCGCGACTGCTCGGCATCATGATTCACGGCGGCACGCAGATCATCTTGGTCGATACGCCCGGCATTTTTGAGCCGAAACGGCGGCTGGAGCGTGCGATGGTCAAGGCGGCGTGGGCGGGTGCGAAAGACGCCGATATCATCGTCGTGCTCGTCGATGCATCGCGCGGGCTGGACGAGGATACTGCGCGGATCATCGACGGATTGCGGGCGGCAAAGCGTCGAGCCTTGCTTGCGCTCAACAAAGTCGACGTGGTGAAACGCATCGAGCTTCTGCCGCTCGCGCAGGCTTTCGACCGTGAGGGCGTTTTCGACCGCGTGTTCATGATTTCGGCGTTCACGGGCGACGGCGTCGAGGACCTCAAGGCCTATCTCGCCAATGCGCTGCCCACAGGGCCTTGGCTTTATCCCGAGGATGAGATTACCGACGCGCCCCTGCGGCTGATGGCGGCCGAGGCGACGCGGGAGCAAATTTTCCGCCAGCTCCACCAGGAGCTGCCGTATTCGGCGACCGTGGAGACCGAGAAGTGGGAAGATCGGCCGGACGGCAGCGTGCGCATCGACCAGATCATTCACGTCGCGCGTGAAGGCCAGAAGGCGATCGTGCTCGGCCATGGCGGGCGCCAGATCAAGAGCATCGGCGCCGCCGCGCGTGCGGAACTCGAAAAGGTGTTCGACCGCCGCGTTCACCTTTTCCTGCAAGTGCGTGTGACGGAGAATTGGACCGAAGACCGGGAGCGCTACGCTGCGATGCGCCTGGATTTCGACGAGTAGTATGCATTGGGTCGATGACGGTATCATCCTTGCGACGCGTCGCCACGGCGAGCGCGCGCTGATTGTCGACGCGTTGACGGTCGAGCACGGGCGGCATGCCGGCCTGGTGCGCGGAGGGCAAGGGCCGAAGGTTCGCGTTCGCTATCAGATCGGCAATCAGGTCGCGCTGACCTGGTCGGCGCGGCTGGTTGATCATCTCGGTACGTTTACGGGGGAGCTCCTGATCGGGCGCGCCGCGCGCTTCATCGACGATCGTGGCCGCCTCGGCTGCCTCACGGCCGCCGCTGCAGTGGCTTCGGCGACCTTGCCTGAACGCGAGCCGCATCCGCGGTTCTATGCCGGCATGGTCGCGCTGCTCGATGCGCTCGACAGCGCCGACGACTATCCGGCGCGGTACGCGCGCCTCGAGCTCGATCTGCTGGCCGAACTCGGCTATGGCCTCGATCTGTCGTGTTGCGCAGCGACTGGCACGCGGGATGGACTCACGCACGTTTCGCCGCGGTCGGGTCAGGCCGTCTCGGCGGCCGCTGCCGCACCGTATCGCGAGCGACTTTTGCCGCTGCCGCGCTTTCTCCTCGTCGATAGCGCGGCGGTGCCGAGTCCGGAGGAGATTCTTGATGGGTTGAACCTGACCGGCTTCTTTCTGGACCGCCGCGTCCTCCATCCCTACGGCCGGAAGATGCCAGCCGCACGTTCGCGCTTCGTTGACGTGTTGCGCCGAACCGGTACTCTAGCGGCACAACGAATCGAGTCGGCATGAAGAAGTCCAGTGGCGCTGTTCTTGGCGAAGTCCGCGACGTCGCGTTCGCCGATGCGCTGAGCGAGCGGTATCTCTCCTACGCGCTCTCGACCATCATGGCGCGGTCATTGCCCGATGTGCGCGACGGCTTGAAGCCCGTGCACCGGCGGTTGCTCTATGCCATGCGCCAGCTGCGGCTCGATCCCAAGTCGGGCTACAAGAAGTGCGCGCGCGTCGTCGGCGACGTCATCGGCAAGTTTCATCCGCACGGCGACGTCGCGGTCTACGACGCGCTGGTGCGGCTAGCGCAGGATTTCGCGCAGCGCTATCCGCTGGTCGACGGACAAGGGAATTTCGGGAATATCGACGGCGATAATCCGGCGGCGATGCGCTACACCGAGAGCCGCCTGACCGAGGTGGCCGAGGCGCTCCTGGCCGGGATCGACGAGAACACGGTCGACTTCCGGCCGACCTACGACGGCGAGAATGACGAGCCGATCGTGCTGCCGGCGCGCTTTCCGAACCTACTGGCGAACGGCGCGTCGGGCATCGCCGTCGGCATGGCGACGAGCATTCCGCCACACAACATCGTCGAGCTATGCGACGCGCTCATCCATTTGGTGAAGCACAAGCGCGCCGGCGTTAGCGATCTGATCGAGCTGATGCCCGGTCCGGATTTTCCGACGGGCGGCGTGCTGGTCGAGGATGCGGCCAACATCAAGCAGGCCTACGCCACCGGCCGCGGCAGCTTCCGTCTGCGCGCGCGCTGGAGCGTCGAGAGGCTCGGCCAGGGCACGTATCAGGTCGTGGTCGCCGAGATTCCGTACCAGGTGCAGAAGTCGCGCCTGATCGAGCGCATCGCGCAGCTGCTGGAGGAGCGCAAGCTGCCGCTCCTGGCCGACGTGCGCGATGAATCGACCGACGTCGTGCGCCTGATCCTGGAGCCCAAGAGCCGCAACGTCGAGGCCGCGGTACTGGTGGAATCGCTGTTCCGCGCGACCGAGCTCGAGACGCGCATCGGCCTCAATCTCAACGTCCTCGACAAGGACGGCGTGCCGCGCGTGATGAATCTGAAGGAGGCGCTGCAGGCCTTCCTCGATCACCGCCGCGAGGTGTTGCAGCGGCGCTCGCGCTTCCGCCGCGATGCGATCGCGCATCGCAGCCAGGTCCTCAAGGGCCTGATGATCGTCTATCTCCACATCGACGAGGTCATCCGCCTCATCCGCAACTACGACGATGCCAAGGAGCGGATGATGAAGCGCTGGCACCTGACCGCGCTTCAGGCCGACGCGATCCTCGACATGCGCTTGCGCGCCTTGCGCAAGGTCGAAGAGATCGCCATCCGCACCGAGCTCCAGAATCTCGCTGCCGAGGACAAGGAACTCGCCGGCCTCCTCGCCGACGAGAAGAAGCAATGGAAGCGCATCGGCGATGAGCTCGCCGATCTGCGCAAGGAATTCGGTCCGACCACGCCGCTTGGCAAGCGCCGCACCGACATCGCTGCCGCTCCGGCCGCGATCGAGGTGCCGCTCGAGGCGATGGTCGAGCGCGAGCCGGTGACGGTCTTGGTCTCCGCCAAGGGCTGGGTGCGTGCCGCTAAGGGCCACGGCCTCAAGCTCGACACGGTCACCTACAAGGAAGGCGACGGTCCGCGCTTCGCGCTCGAGGCGCTGACGACGGACAAGCTCCTGGTCTTCGCCACCAACGGCCGCTTTTATACACTCGCAATCGACAAACTGCCCGGCGGCCGCGGCAACGGCGAGCCGGTGCGCATGATGGTCGATCTGCCCAACGAGCACGACGTCGCCGCGGTGCTGGTCTACAAGCCGGGCGAGAAGCTGTTGCTTGCCGCGAGCGACGGCCGCGGCTTCGTCGTGCCGGCGGACGAGGTTCTGGCGCAGACGCGCAACGGCAAGCAGGTGATGCGGCCGGGCAAGGGCGCGGTCGCGCGCGTGGCGTGGCATGTCGCCGGCGATCACGTCGCGGTCATCGGCGAGAACCGCAAGCTGCTGGTCTTCCCGCTCGGCGAGGTGCCCGAGCTCAACGGCGGCCGCGGCGTTATCTTACAGCGTTATCACGATGGCGGCCTCAGCGACGCCAAGACCTTTAAGCGCGCCGACGGTCTCAGCTGGAAATCGGGCGACCGCGTGCGCATCGAGACCGATCTGCGCGCCTGGCTCGGCGCCCGCGCCGCCGCCGGCCGCATCGCGCGCGGCTTCAACGCCGACAACAAGTTCGGCTAACTCATGGCTGCGCCCGAGCCCGATCTCACGCTCGACACCAAAGGCCTCAAATGCCCGCTGCCGGTGTTGAAGGCGCGCAAGGCGATGAAGGACTTGAAGCCCGGCGGCGTGCTGCGCGTCCTCGCTACCGATCCCGGCGCGGTGAAGGATTTCGAGCATTTCTGCAAGACCACCGGCGCGCACCTGCTCGACTGCCGGGAAGACGCGGCCGGCGTTTTGGTGTTCACGCTGCAGAAACCGTAAGCGGCTCCGCGCGCCCGGGCCACCGATCTCGGCGCTGCGCCGCTTCCGCTCAGATGTGGGACCGGGTTATGTCGAGCAGGACGTTGGCCTCCTGCTCCTTCTCGTTGAGCCGGAACTTGACTAGGTCGCCGATGCTGACGATGCCGAGGAGCCGGTTGCCTACCGTCACGGGAACATGGCGGATGCGGCTTACGGTCATCACGGCGAGCACCTGGTCGATGCGGTCATTTGGCTGGCAGGTCGTGACCCGGGACGTCATGGTGCGCTCGACCATGTGGCCGAGCGCGGCGGGCCCTTCGCGGTCGAGCGCGCGCACCACGTCGCGTTCCGAGAACATGCCGGCAAGATCACCCTTGCGGTCGACGACGACCAGCGCGCCGACCCGTGCGGAGGTCAGCGCCCGCACTGCGGCCGCGACCGTATCGAAGTCGTGGATCTTGTGGACCTGGGCGCCCTTGCGGCGTAGCACTTCGGCGACGATCATGTTCCGGCCATTCGTTGCTCTTGGCGCATGAAAAAAGTTTCATCCGATGCCGTCGCGCGTCAACTAAAACTTTCGCAACCTTGCCTTGTCCCGCAGGCGGATCCA
>DATLUT010000054.1:0-33060 GCA_035532975.1 Allostellaceae bacterium | reverse complement strand
GACGATCCACGCGTGGTCAAAACCATGGACGCCGTTGCCGCTGAGCTGACATTCGATGGCCTCGTACGGCGCTATCGACCTGACCAAGCGCCGGACGGCCTGCCGGACGGCGAGGGTGCTTTTTTGATCTGCTCGTTCTGGCTCGCCGACAATTACGCGCTGAGCGGGCGCGAGCGCCAGGCTCGCGCGTTGTTCGAACGGTTGCTGGCGCTGCGCAACGACGTTGGCTTGCTATCAGAGGAATACGATCCGCATGCCAAGCGCCAAGTCGGCAACTTTCCGCAGGCGTTCTCGCATGTCGGCCTGATCAACACCGCCCACAATCTCGCCGAGCACATGGGGCCGGCCAAGCTTCGTGCCAACGCCTAGCGCTTTGCGCGCGGCGGCCTGGCGATCTTGTCGGCGGCGGTCACGCCGGCCAGCAGCGCCAGCCCGAGCAACATCCACTTGTGTTCTTGAATCAACGGCGCAAAGTCGCCGCCCTCAAGCGCGGCGGCAAGCGCGCCGTTCGCCGACGTCGGCCGAATGGTATGGCGCAGCAGGCGATGGACGCCGAAACCCAGCATCGCAGCGCCGAGAAGTAACACGCCACCGCAAATCAGCGGCGCGCCCCACGGTCCCACCAGCGGTAACAGCCAGATCCACAGCGCTGCCACGCCGCAGCCGGCACCGCCGACGGCGGCTGCAACGGCCAGCAGGCCGACGGCCATCGTGAGCGCCAATTGCGGCGCGGTAGTCCGAATGCGGTCGAGCGCCGCGATTTGGGCGAGGACGGTTGCCGCGAGCTTGACGAAACCGTCCATCGGCTGGCGCGGCCTAGCGCAGGACGAACCGGCTGCCGAGGAAACCGAGGCCGAAGGCGATCAGCAGGCTCGTAAGCGGCCGCTCCTCGACCTGCCGGACAAGTGCCTCGGCACTATGTTCGCCTTCGGCGAGCGCCTGATTGTAAAGCCGGCGCGCGCCATCGGACATTTCCTCGACCCGGCCCGCGATATTCTGGAATGCACCTGACTTCACGTGCTCCATCAGGCGCGCAAGATCCTTGCGCAAAGCGTCGATGTCATCGCGGATGACATCGAGGTCGGCGCCATTGGTCCGGGCTTTGGTGGTATCGCTCATCGTGACTCCTTCGGCGGTACGATGCACGGCGTGCGCCGCCTACCTGAACGCGGCGTGCAACAAAAACGCACCGTCGCCGGCGGGGTTCCGCGGCCGGCAAAGCGAAGCGGTGGAACACCCAGATTTGCCATCGTATCGCCATTACCACCATGGCCGAATCCGCCAAAAAGACAAGGCCAGTTGCCGCGTGGGCGTGATGCTCTCTCTTCAGGCCAGTCCGTCAGGCCACCGCTCGTGGTGCTACCTCAACGGTGCTTCGCGTCGCTGCTTCGCGGGCGCTCGAAAATCGGATCGAGGCGCGCGTCCCACAAATGGATGCCGCCGACGATGCCGTCGGCATTCGGCGTGACCTTGACGTCACGTGGCAATTCGAAGTCGATCAGCCGCGTGTTGCCGCCACCCAGGTAAAGCCGATCGAAATTCACCAGCGTGCGGACAACCTCGATCGTTTTACGCAGGCGGCGATTCCAGACGCGCTTCCCCTTCTTCTCCGCTGCCGCGTTGCCGAGGTATTGGTCATAGGTCTTGTTCTTGGCAATCGGATGCTGGCCGAGTTCGAGATGCGGTAACAAGGATCCGTCGCGGAAGAGTGACGAGCCAATGCCGGTGCCGAGGGTGAGGACGCATTCGAGGCCGCGGCCTTCGATCGCGCCGAGCCCCTGGACATCGGCGTCGTTGAGTACGCGCGCCGGTTTTTTCAATCGCCGCGCGAGCGCGCGATCGAGCTGGAAGCCGGCCCAGCGCTCCGTGCCGAGATTGGGCGCCGTATGCACGCGGCCGCGGCGTACATAACCTGGAAAGCCGGCGGATATCCGGTCGAAGGCGGGTAACATGCGAGCAATGCCCTGGATCGCACGTAACAGGGCTTGTGGCGTGGATGGCGTCCGCACATGCACGGGCGCTGCTATCATCGCACCGGCGTGATCGAGCACCGAGGCTTTGATGTGTGAGCCGCCGATGTCGATCGCCAGCGTGAATGGTGGTGCCGCGCGCTCGATCGCCGCTGCGTGCGGCAACGGTCCGGCCTCGTCTCTCATGGCGCCGCGTCCCGGTCGAGGAACCAGCTCATGTGGCCGGATGGGCGGATGTGTGCGACAGGCATATCGTCGCCGCGCGCCAACCGCTCGAGCACCGGCCGCTTCGCCGCGCCGCTGACGAGAAAGGCCAGCGCAGCGCTGCTGTCGAGCGCCGGATACGTCAACGTGACCCGCGGTTCGGGCGTCCCCTCCGGCACCGGCGCGGTCCAGTGTGCCGTCTCGCGTAGCGCGGCCGTGCCGGGAAAGAGCGACGCGGTGTGGCCATCGGGTCCGACGCCGAGCAACGTCGCGGCGAACAGTGGGCGATCGGGTGCGAGCGCGTCCGCGCCATAGAAACGCTTGAGTTCGGTCTCGTAGACCGCAGCCGCGCGCGCCGGGCCCTCGGCCGCAGGGATCGCGTGGATTTGCGCCGCCGAAACCGGAATGCGGTCGAGTAGCGCGGCGCGCACCATCGCAAAGTTGCTGCGTGGGTGATCGGGTGGTACGCAACGCTCGTCACACCAAAACCAATGGACACGGTCCCAGGGGAAGCAGTCGCGATAGGGCGACTGTGCGAGGAGTGTATAGACCGGTCGCGGTGTTTCGCCGCCGGCAACGCAGATGGCGATGCGGCCCGACGTGCCCAGCGCCCGATTGAGTAGCCAGGCAGCGGCATGCCGCGCGAGCACCTCGGCGTCGGCCAGGATGACGCGCTGCCCGGGCAGTGGGCGCGGCGTCCGCGCCACGGCCGCCGTCATGACACCGGCCCTGCAATAGGGCGCCACTGCCGATGATCCCGTGCCAATAGCTCGGCCGCGGCACGCGGTCCGTCGCTGCCCGCAGCGTAGAAATCGAGGCCGTTCGCGCGATCATGGCGCCAGCAATCGAGGAACGGCTGAACCACGCACCACGCCGCCTCGACATCGTCGGCGTGTTGAAACAGCGTCTGGTCGCCGATCATGCAGTCGTAGATCAGCGTCTCGTAGCCGGTTTCCGGTTCGGCGGTAAAATAATCCTTATACTTGAAATCCATATCGACCCGTTGCAGGCGGATCTGCGGGCCGGGCACTTTGGCATTGAACTCGAGCGAGATGCCTTCGTCCGGTGCGATGCTGACAACCATGAAGTTGTGCGCCAGACGATCGACCGGTGTATCGCGGAAGACGGCGAAGGGAGCCTCGCGGAATTTGATCGCGATCTCCGAGCGTCGCGCCTTGAGCGCTTTGCCGGTGCGCAGATAAAACGGCACACCGGCCCACCGCCAATTGTCTATCAGCAGCTTGAGCGCGACATAGGTTTCGGTGCTGCTGTCGCGCGCCACATCGTGAGCCCGCCGATAGGCCGTGATCGATTTGCCGGCGACCGTGCCAGATCGATATTGCCCGCGCACGCCGCACGCGAAAGCGCTCGCGCCGTCGTAGGCATGCATCGCCTGGAGCACCTTGGTTTTCTCGGTCCGCACCGCGTCGGCGGCGAAGCGTGTCGGCGGCTCCATGGCGACGAGTGACAGCAGCTGGAATAGGTGATTCGGAACCATGTCGCGCAGGGCGCCAGTCGCGTCGTAAAAGCGGCCGCGGCCGGCCACGTCGACGGTCTCGGCGACGGTGATCTGGACGTGATCGATGCGATCACGGTTCCACAGCGACTCGAACAGATTGTTGGCGAAGCGCAGCGCCAACACGTTCTGTACCGTCTCCTTGCCGAGGAAATGGTCGATCCGGAAAATTTGATCCTCGGTGAAGATCGCGCGCAGACGCCGGTTCAATTCACGCGCGGAGTCGAGGTCAGTGCCGAACGGCTTCTCGATCACCAGCCGCGACCAGGCATCGCCCTCCGGCTGCGCGAAGCCTGCGCGGCCGAGGCTTTCGGCAAGCGGCGCAAACACGCTTGGCGGCGTCGCGAGGTAGAATAATGCGTTGCCGTGCCCAGCGCGTCGGCGCCGGGCGAGCGCGGCGCCGAGTTGTTCGAATGTCTTCGGGTCACCGAAATCAGCCGCTAGATACGAGAGACGTTCGAGCACCCAGTTTCGTGTCGCAGCGGCGAGCTTTACGCCCGCGAATTTTTCCAGCGCGTCGCCGATATGGGTGCGAAACTGCGCGTCGCCCATCGGCGAACGCGCTAGGCCGATCACCGCAAACCCGTCGGGCAGCAGGCCGGCAGCAGCCAAGTGATAGATCGCCGGCATCAACAGCCGCTGCGTGAGATCACCTGAGGCACCGAAGACGACGAGCGTGCAGGGGTCGGACCGGCGCGGCCGGTCGCCATTGGAGCGCGGCATCAGCTCTTACCCGGAGTTTCGATGTGGCCGCCGAATCCCTTGCGCATCGCCGACAGCAGCTTCTCGGCGAAACTTGACTGCTCGCGCGAGCGGAACCGGGTGTAGAGCGCCGCCGAGAGCACCTCGGCCGGCACCGCCTCGGCCAGCGCCGCGGCGATCGTCCAACGTCCTTCGCCCGAGTCGTCGACATAGCCGCTGAACCCATCGAGCACGGGATCCTCCGCCAGGGCCGCCGCGATCAGGTCGAGCAGCCACGACGAAATCACGCTGCCGCGTCGCCACACTTCGGCGATGTCGGCGACATTGAGCTCGAAGCGATGCTCTGCGGGCAGATCGGCACGTGCGGCATTGCGCAGGATGTCGAAGCCCTCGGCGTAGGCCTGCATCAATCCGTACTCGATGCCATTGTGCACCATCTTGACGAAATGCCCCGCGCCGGGCGGGCCGGCATGGAGATAACCCTGCTCCGGCCGCTTGTCGCTGCCGTTCCGGTGCGGCGTGACCGGAATCTGACCGCGGCCCGGTGCAAGCACGGCGAAAATCGGATCGAGGCGTTCAACCACCGCTTCGTCGCCGCCGATCATCAGACAGTAGCCGCGTTCGAAGCCCCAGATGCCGCCGCTAGTGCCAGCGTCGACGTAGTGAATGCCTTTCACCGACAGCGCCTTCGCGCGGCGAACGTCGTCCTGCCAAAACGAATTGCCGCCATCGATGATCGTGTCGCCGGCCGCAAGCAGGTTGCCGAGCTCCGTCACGGTCTGCTCGGTGGCCTCGCCGGCCGGCAACATGACCCAGACAGCGCGCGGCGGGTGCAGGCGGCGGGCGAGCTCGGCGAGGCCGGCGGCTCCGGTGACCCCGTCATCCTTGGCGAGAGCGGCCACAGCCGCAGGCATGCGGTCATAGATGACGCATTCATGACCGTGCGCCGTTAGGCGGCGGACGATGTTGCCGCCCATGCGGCCCAGACCGATGACTCCTAGCTGCATGTGCTCGCTTTCGACCGCGAACTGCTGGGTCGCGGCCATGACAGCTTATGGCAGGTCGCGCCGCCTCATCCAGACCTGCATACAGGCGATTGCCAACCTTGCTCGGTTCAATTGGGCGGATTTGGCGTCTGGCAGCGAAATGGTCGTTCGATGCGAGCATTCCGCAAACGGCGCGGCCGATTGTGGCGAAACCGTGGATGGCGAGAACACGGCGCGACCAGTGTGATAATCCCGTGATTTCAGGCCTTCCCCGATTGTCCGAAGACGGCTTTCTCCGCACCTTGAGGGCGACGCATGGCGGAACGCGCATAGCAAGGAGCACAAGATGGCCGTACGGCTCGCCGACGACATCGTCCCCTATCTGCCGCATCTGCGTGCGTTCGCGCGCATGCTGGCCCAAGACCGAACTCTCGCCGACGATCTGGTGCAGGAGACTGTCGTGCGTGCACTGAGTCATGCGCACCAGTTCCAGCCGGGAACGAATCTCAAGGCGTGGCTGACGACGATTCTGCGCAACGCCTACTTCACGGAAAAGCGCAGCCAGGGTCGGGTTGCTCAGCTTGGTCCCGAAGTCGTGCGGGACGTCATGACGGCGAGCGCCGGTCAGGAGTGGCATCTGCGCATGCGTGATTTCGAGGGTGCTTTCAACACCCTGCCGGCCGTCCAGCGCGAGGCGCTCGTGCTCGTCGGGGCAAGCGGATTTTCCTATGAACAGGCGGCCGGAATGGTGGGCTGCGCCGTCGGCACAATGAAAAGCCGCGTCTCGCGCGCGAGACTTCAACTCCAGCACCTGCTCGACGGCGCCGGCGCGAGTCCCGCGCGCGGGCTCGAGTGGCGTCGCGCAATGCATATCCGCGACTGGGAGCACCTGACCGGAGGCCACGAGTCGCCACCGAACCGGGCATCCGCGCCCTGACCACGGCGCAGCGGTTGCGTCGGACGGCGTCTCTCCCCTAAATAATCGGAGCGAAACCGGCTGGCGCGTGGCCGTTGCGGTGGGTTGTGGTCCGATGAGTTCTGCGGTTCGTCGCGAATGGTGGCGCGGCGCGGTGATCTACCAAGTCTATTTGCCGAGCTTTTTCGATAGCGATGGCGATGGCGTCGGCGATCTGCGTGGGCTACTCGAACGCCTGCCGCACATTGCGTCGCTCGACGTCGACGCGATCTGGATTTCGCCGTTCTATCGTTCGCCGATGCGTGATTTCGGCTATGACGTCGCCGATTACCGAACGGTCGATCCGTTGTTCGGCACGCTTGGTGACTTCGACGCGGTAATCGCGTGTGCCCGCAATCTCAACCTGAAGGTCGTTGTCGATCAGGTTTGGAGCCACACATCGATCGATCACCCCTGGTTCGACGAAAGCCGTACGTCGCGGACCAATCCGAAGGCCGATTGGTACGTATGGGCCGATCCCGCGCTTGATGGCGGGCCGCCCAACAATTGGCTTTCCGTGTTTGGCGGCAGCGCTTGGCGCTGGGATGCGGGGCGGCGGCAGTACTACCTGCACCATTTCCTGACATCGCAGCCGAAACTCAATCTGCGCAATCCGGCGGTGATCGATGCACATTTCGCGAATGCCGAATTCTGGCTGGCACGCGGTGTCGACGGTTTCCGCCTGGACGCGATCGATTTCATGCTGCACGACGAGGTGCTTGGCTCGAATCCCGCCCGCCCGCTGCCGCCGGGCGACGTGCCGCCGTGGAATCCGTTCCGTATGCAGCGCCACGTCCACGACATGGTGCAACCCAGTACCGCGGCGCTGATGAGCCGCATCCGCAATTTCATGGACCGCTTTCCGGGGCGCATGACGATCGGCGAGGTTTCGAGCGAGCCGGGCGCGCTCGATCGCATCGCCCGGCTAACCGGCGTAACGCGGCTGCACATGGCCTATACGCTGGGCGTGATGAAGTCGGCCTTCGATCCGTCAATCTTTCGCCAGGCCGTTGTCGATTCGGCGACGCTCAATCGCGCTGGTTGGCTCTGCTGGGCGTTCAGCAATCACGACGTCGAGCGCGCGGTTTCGCGCTGGAATCCGGCGGGCCAAGCGCCCGCCGCTTTCGTACGACTGCAAATGGCCATGCTGCTCACCTTGCCGGGCAGCGTTTGCCTCTTCCAGGGCGAGGAGCTTGGGTTGCCAAACGGCCGTGTGGCCGCGAGCGAAATCCGCGATCCCTATGGGCACGCTTTCTATCCGGCGTTTTCCGGTCGTGATGGTGCGCGCACGCCGATGCCCTGGCAGGCGGCGGCGCCCAATGCGGGGTTCTCGACCGGGAACCGGACGTGGCTGCCGGTCGATCCGGCGCATGCGGAATTGGCCGTCGAGCGGCAGGACGCTGATGCAAATTCGACGCTCGCGGCCTACCGCAGCATGATTCGTTATCGGCGGGCACGTCCCTCGCTCGTCGTTGGCGAGACCGAGCTACTTGATCTGCCAGATCCGCTTGTCGGCTGGTGCCGCCGGTTCAACAGCGAGGCGACAATCGCGCTGTTCAACCTTTCGCCGGAACCGATCGTCGTACCGGCGCGGGCGGCGCCGCGCTTCGTTCCGGCAGATTTGCCATTCGTGACCGCGCTATCAGGCGACAATGTCGTCCTACCGCCGTTCGGCCTAACGCTCGGCACAGAGGACGGCGACCGGTAACTCGGCAAGCGCGCGGTCGACCACGATGCCACGCTCGCAGGCGTCGACGGCGGCACCGGACAGCGTGTTGATCAGCCGGCCGCTACGCGCGCCGCGCACCGCAGCATCGCCGAATCCGCTTCCCGACCACAACGCGCCGGACGAGGGTGCCGGCATCCTTCGCGTCAGGCGGCAAACCAGCACGATGATTTCAATGTCCTCGTGACGTCGTGCGTAAGCAATGACGTGGTTTCCGAGCGCGTCATCAACGGTGAGTGGGTGATAGGAACCGGTGCGAAACAGGTCGGGAAACCAGGCGCGCAGGCCGAGCAACCGTTGCGTCAGCCAGAGCTTCAGCCAGCCTTCGCGCCAGCGCCGTCGAGCGCGGCCGAAGTCGCCACCCTTGAGAGCTAGGAGCGCGTCGCGTCGCGCGGCGAAATCGACCGGACGACGGTTGTCCGGGTCGACCAGGCTCATGTCCCAAAATTCGCTGCCCCGATAGAAGTCCGGTACGCCGGGTTGCGTCGCCTTGAGCACGAGCTGCGCGAGGCCGTTGATCGCACCAAGCCGCACGAATTCCGGCGCAAACCGCGCCATGCCGTCGAGGAAGCGATTCGGATCTCCGGGTGAAAGCAGGCGCGCCACGAAATCGCCGAGCGCACGCTCATAGGCGTCGTTTGGAGCGGTCCACGACGTGGCAACCTTTGCTTCGCGCACTGCTTTCAAGGCGTAAGCTGCGATGCGCTGGCGGAAGTCGGCAAGTGGATCGCCATGCGGGCGCCCCGTCACCGGCCAGGCGCCGAGAATCGTCTGGTAGATCAGGTACTCGTCGGCGGGCGACGGCGCGGGCGCACCGTCGAGCGTCGTGCGATACGCGGCGTTGATCTCGCGCCAACGCGCGACGCGTCGCGCCCATTCGTCCGGAAACTCGGAAAGCACGTTGAGGCGCGCGCGGATGTCCTCGGCACGTTTGGTGTCGTGCGTCTCGCTCGCGAGCATGGTGTTGGGCCATTGCGCGAGGCGCTCGGCGGCGGCGTGGTGGAAAGCCTCGACCGACAGGCTTGGCCGGCGTGGATCGGCGCCGACCTCGTTAGCGGATGCGAGCGGCGCGACACGATAGAACAGCGTGTCCTCGACGGCCTTGGCGGCGATCGCGCCCGTGTACTGCTGGAAGCGGGTGACGAATCGCAGGATCGCGTCGTGGCTTGCCGCAAAGTGCTCTGGCCGTTCGCGCGCGATATCGAGCGTCAGCAGCGACGCGATGAAATCGAGCACCGCCGCGTCGGCGCCGATCCAACGCCGCCGTGCCTGGCGGAGAGCGCGTTCGATCACGCGCCGGTCGGCGTCGCCGATCCCACGCTCGGTGACATAGGTGCGATAGACCGGAAAGGCGGCAACGAGCTCGATCAAGGCGTCGCGCAATCCCTTGCGGGTGAAATCACGGGTAAACCACGACGCTTCGGCGATGGCCTGGAGCCAGTCGACGAGATAGGTCAACTCGCTCGCCAGGCTGCGATCGATCACCAGCCGGCGGCAGCGATCAATCTCGCTCTCGAGGCTCGCCTCGCTTGCGGTGAAGCGGCGCCAGTGGCGTACGAGCTGCGCGTGGCCGTCCGGGTCAACGAAGACGGCATTGGCAAGCGCCAGGTAATCGTAGCCAGTGGTGCCGGAGACCGGCCAGGTCACGGGTAGGCGCTCACCCTCGCCGAGGATTTTCTCGACCACGATATAGGGTCGCCAACGCCGGCCAGCGGCATCGCGTGGCGCCAGGGCGGCGGCAAACGCGTTGAGCCGCCGACAGTACCGCTGAGGATCGGCCATGCCATCGACGTGATCGATGCGCAGACCATGGAGCGCGCCCTCGGCGACGAGGTGCCCGAGGAACTCGTGCGCGTCGCGGAAGACGGCGACGCGATCCATGCGTATTCCAGCAAGGTTGATGATGTCGAAGAAGCGCCGATAGTTGATCTCGTCGGCCGCAGCCCGCCAGTGGGCAAGGCGATAGTTCTGACGCTCGAGCAGGGCGTGGAGCGCGGCAAAGCTCGTGGCGTCGCCCAACGTTCCGGCATAACGGGCGGTCGCGGCCATGATCGCTTGCAGGGTTGCGGGCTCGCGCGCCGCCGCGGTGAGCGCATGCTTGGCGGCGGCACCGGCCGCATGCTGGAAGCGCGGTGGCACCATCCCCAGCGCCGCCTCTTCGATGGCGCGCAGAGCGGCGTCCAGCTGAGCGCGCTCGGGTGGTAGTCCAGCAGCCAGGATAGGCGCCAGAACGGCAGGATAGTCGCGCGGGCAGAGCGGCAGGCGGTGATCGAAATACCAGAAATCGAGGGTACCTTCAGCCGGGCAGAAGCGCAGCGCAATTTCGCCGTCGGCCAGTGCCTCGCCGTAGGCGCGGCCGAGGATCGGCACCAGCACCTTGCCGTCGAGCTCGTGCTTCGCCGGATGCCAGTCAATGTCGAAGTAACGCGCATGCCGTGCGTCCTGTCCCCATTCGAGAACGTCGAGCCACCAAGCGTTGTCGGCCTTGCCAACACCCATGTGGTTCGGCACGAAATCGACGATGAGACCCAGCCCGTGCGCGGCGAGCGCGGCGCGAAAGCGGGCGAAACTGTCGTCGTCGCCGATCTCTGGGTTGAGGCAGTGATAATCGACGACGTCGTAGCCGTGCGTGCTGCCGGCGCGTGCCTTGAGAAACGGCGAGGCGTAGACGTGGCTGATGCCGAGCGATGCCAGATAGGGCGCGAGCGCTGCGGCGTCATCGAAGGTGAAATTGCAGTTGAACTGGAGCCGGTACGTCGCAATCGGAATGTCAAACGGCGACATCGGCTGGCTTACGGTGTTCGGCGTGGCCGCTCGGTGCGCATCGCCGCGAGGATCGCGTTCACCACCGGATCGGTGAAGATAACGTCGAGATCGGGACCGAGCTTGCGCGCGAAGCTGGGGTAGGCGCCGGCAGGTGCACCCGGCAGGTTGACCTGATCGATCTCTTGCGCCAAGTCCTCGAGCTGCACCAATGCGAGGCGGCTCGGCGTGCGTGCGAGGAAGCGATGCGCCGCAACGGCAAGCGCGGTATCATCGGCCGCATCCAGATCGGCACGCGCGAATGCCTCGCGAATCGCTTCGCGGTCCGCCGCGCGTGCATGGAATGCACGATCCTCCGCGAGGCCAACCGGTTGGATGCCAAGTGCGTATTTGAGGGCGATATCGCGGCCATTCCAAAAGCCGCGCCATGTCGGCAGGTCATGTGTCGTCAAGGCGACCAAGGCCTCCCGCGGATAATCTTCTGGCGCGAGGTATCGTCCGTCTTGGCGCATGAAGATCAGCAGCCGATACGACAGAATGCCGGCCGCGGCGAGGCGCGGCGGCAGAGCCGGCGGCACGGTGCCGAGATCTTCGCCGACGACGACGCAGCTTCGCGCAGCGCTTTCTGCCGCGACCGTTACACTGAGCGCGTCGAACGGCATTCGCAAATAACCGCCGTCGATCGGGCGGCCGCCAGCCGGCACGAGGAACAAACGGTTGAGGCCGAGCACGTGGTCGATGCGCACGGCGCCGGCATGCGCCATGTTGGCAGCGATGACGCGGCGATAGGTGGCGCAGCCGCCGCGCACCAGGGCCTCCGGATTGAGCGCGAACAGGCCCCAATCCTGACCGTTGGCGTTCCAATCATCGGGCGGCGCGCCGATGTGGAAGTCGGGCACCATCTCGCCTTGTGCCGCCCAACCTTCGGCGCTGTCGGGGGCGCAGCCGAGCGCGAGGTCGAGATAGAGGCCGATACGCATGCCGCCATCACGCGCCGCCTTGGCGCACGCAGCGAGCTGCCGATCCGCCTGCCATTGCAGGAACGCGTGATAGCGCAGTTCGCGTGCATGTTGCTCGACGAATTGTGCCGCCGCTCTGCCGGCCGGATCGCGAAATTCGGCTGGCCAATTCATCCAGTCGGGTCCAAAGCCAGCGAGAGAGGACAGGGCCTGGTAGGCCGAAAAACGCCGGAGCGGTCCACCGCGTGCCCTGGTGAAAGCCACGAACTCTCGGACGGCATCGTCGTGTGGGGCCGCGCGGACACGATGTTCGAAGGTATCGAAGATCACCCGAAAGATTCCGTGCTTGGCGGCGGCAATCTCGGCATAGCCGACGGTCGCGTTGGCGCGCAGCTGCGCCAACAGCGCCTGGAAACTGCGGCTGCCAACGGCAGCGCGCGCCGCTCCCGACTCGGCATACCCAGTCATCGCCAGCGGATCGAGGTAGAGCACGTTGATGAACTCGCGGCTTGAGGGCGAGTAGGGACTGATACGTGACGGATCTGCGGCATAGAGCGCGTGCAGCGGATTGACGCCGACGAAATCGGCGCCGCCGGCGGCGGCTAGTTCAACCAGCCGCTTCAGATCGGTGAAATCTCCGATACCCCAGTTGCGCGCCGACCGCAGGCCGTAAAGCTGCGCGGCAATGCCCCAGCCGCGCTGCCAGTCGGGCAGAAAGCAGCGGGCCGCCCGCGGCGGTTCCGGCAGCGGATGTTCGCCGCCACGTGAGCGCTCGAGCGCCGCGAGCAATCGCGTCGCGACCGAATCGGAGATGTGGTGTGGCCGGCCGAGCGCATCGTCATAGTCGCGCTCGATGAGGGTGGCCATCGCGGCGTGCAGATCGCTCATCGTGCCGCCTCCGCCAGCGTCCACACGACGGTCCACGGTGGCAGCGTTGAGCCACGCCTCTCAGCACCCCACAATATGCGTTCCGTGCGTACCGGCGGCGGCCCAGTCGCAGCCTCGCGGGCAAGGTTGGCGACGAGGGACAGGTGGCTGGCGTCGCCGAGCCGCCAGATCACTTCGAGGCATGTGCCCACAACAGAGTAGCGCGTGTCGCCGCGCGCGCTGCCAACGATGCCCGGTAGCCGGGGCACGATCTCGCGCTGGCGTATCTTGAGCAGATGGCGGATCGCCGATGTGGCCTGCGGGCGTTCGCCGAGCTGGCTGCTCGTGAACGTTTCGAGCGCCAGTGGATCGGGAATGGCGGCGGCCTTGGGCGTGGCGAAGGCATGGAACTTGGCAAACTCGCGCTGCCTGCCTTCGCGCACTGCGCTACCGAGAGCGCCGGCGAAATCACAAAAAAACAGGAATGGCGTCGTCGCATCCCACTCTTCGCCCATGAACAGGAGTGGCGGCGCCGGTGCGAGCAGCAGAATCGCGGTTGCCGCCGCCAGAGCCGCGGGCTCGGCCAATAGGGTCAGGCGTTCGCCGAACGCGCGATTGCCGATCTGGTCGTGATTCTGGAGAAAATTGACGACGGCAACGGGCGGCAGGCCGGTGCTCGTTTCGCCGCGCGAAGCACCGCGATAAGTCGAGTGTTCACCCTGATAGGCAAAGCCATCGGCTAGCGCGCGTCCGAGCTTGCGGATCGGATCGGCGGCGAAATCGACGTAGTAACCTTCGGTTTCGCCGGTCAGAATGACGTGGGCCGCGTGATGGAAATCGTCGTTCCACTGCGCGTCGTAGGCAGCGGGGCGGCCAACCGCGTCCCGGCGCAAATAGCGCGCCTGGTTGTGGTCATTCTCGAGCACAAGATGAACGTGACGGTCCGGCGCAACTGCCAAATGCACGCGCGCCGCCAATTCCTCTAAAATGTCAGGCCGTGTTTCGTCGCGGATGGCGTGCGCCGCGTCGAGGCGCAGACCGTCGATATTGTATTCGAGCACCCAATAGAGTGCGTTCTCGATGAAGAAATCGCGCACCGGCCGCGCACCGAAGTTAATCGCTGGCCCCCAGCCGGTCTCGGCGGCGGTGAAGAAATCGGGCGCGTAAACGCAGAGATAATTGCCCTCGGGTCCGAAGTGGTTATAGACGACGTCGATGAAGACCATAAGGCCCAGTGCGTGGGCGGCGGCGACAAAGCGCTTGAGAGCGGTCGGCGTGCCGTAGCGCGAATCCGGTGCGAACGGCAGCACGCCGTCATAACCCCAATTACGGTTGCCGGCGAAATCGGCCAGCGGCATCAACTCGACAGCGGTAATACCGAGGGCCGCGAGCCGCGCGAGATCAGCCTCGGCTGCAGCAAAAGTGCCCTCGCGCGTGAACGCCCCGACATGCAACTCGTAAATCACCGCCTCGTGCCACGCGCGGCCCCGCCACGCATCGTCCGGCCAGTCGAAGGCTTCGGGATCGACCAGCTCGCTCGGGCCATGGACGTCGCTTGGCTGAAAGCGCGACGCCGGATCCGGAACGACGTGGGCATCGTCGATGACGTATTGATAGACGGTGCCAGCCATAAGATTGGGCACGCGCACGGTGTGCCAGCCACGGTCGTGGCGCGTCATCGCGATGTCCTGCCGCGCCTCCGGTAGGCGCAGCGCCACGGTCTCTGCCGCCGGTGCCCATAGCCGGAACAATGCGCCGTGCGGATCAATCGCGGCGCCGAATGCCATGCGATGCTGCCGCCGCACGGGCGTTCACCCTTCTTCGCCAACAAGCGCAATCAGCGCATGCGGCGGCACCGCAAATGCGGCGGCTGGCGCTATAATCGAGTCGCCGAATCCGCTCTCCGCAGAGGTATCGATCCGTACGTGCCAGGCCTTGATGCCGGGCACTTCCGGTACGGTGAATGTCACCGGCTCGGTGTTGCCATTCATCAACAACATCAGCGGCTGGCGGGTCGCGTCGAACACCGCTGCAAGAAATCGCGCGTCGGCAACCTTCCAGTCGGCTTCAGTCATCTCGCCGCCATCGGCGTGAAGCCACGTCATGTCTTTGCGGCCGTCCGGATTGACCGCACCGTCGAGGAAGCGGTCGCGCGTCAGGTGTCGGTCGTGGCGCAGATCGATCAGGCGGCGAACGAAAGTAGTCAGGTCGCTGCCCGGTCGCCACAAGCCGGACCAATCGATCCAGCCGATCTCGTTGTCCTGGCAGTAGGCGTTATTGTTACCGTCCTGGGTATTGCCCATCTCGTCGCCGGCGAGAATCATCGGCACCCCGAGCGACAACAATAGCGAGGCAAGGAAGTTGCGGCGCTGACGATTACGCAATGCAACGATTGCGGCATCGTCGGTTGGTCCTTCAACGCCGCAATTCCAGCTCAGGTTGTCATTCGCGCCATCGCCGTTGTTTTCTTGGTTAGCTTCGTTGTGCTTGGTGTTGTGGCTCACCAAGTCGGCAAGCGTGAAACCGTCATGCGCGGTTACGAAGTTGATGCTCGCCGACGGGCGGCGATTGTCGTGGCGAAAAACGTCGGCCGAACCGGCGACGCGCTCCGCGACCGCGCCGATGACGCCGCCGTCACCACGCCAGAAGCGGCGCAGGTCGTCGCGGAAGCGGTCATTCCACTCACTCCAGCCGGGAGGGAACGCGCCAAGACGATAGCCGTCCTTGCCGAGGTCCCACGGCTCGGCGATCAGTTTCACCTGCGCGAGTACCGGGTCCTGGATGAGTGCGTCGAGGAAGCTGCTGTTCGGATCGAAGCCGTTGAGCCCGCGCGCCAGTGTTGTCGCGAGGTCGAAGCGGAAACCGTCAACATGCATGACTTCGACCCAGTACCGCAGCGAGTCGGTGATCAGCCGAAGCACATGCGGATGGGTCAGACGCAGCGAGTTTCCCGTGCCGGTGAAATCCATGTCGTGGCGCGGATCGTCGGGCGACAGCCAGTAATAAGAGAGGTTGTCGATGCCGCGAAAACAAAG
Organism: Allostellaceae bacterium; assembly: GCA_035532975.1. GTDB lineage: Bacteria > Pseudomonadota > Alphaproteobacteria > ATCC43930 > CGMCC-115725 > REEB95. The sequence goes on along the minus strand of DATLUT010000054.1, from coordinate 17,377 downwards.
CGTCGGGCCCAATTCGTTGCCTTCGGCGGTATGGTTGTAGACGACATCAAGGATGACCTCGATCCCGGCCGCATGCAGCGCCGCGACGGTTCGCTTGAACTCGCCGTCGTCGCCACCGAGCAGGCGCCGGTCGGGCGCGAAATAGCCGATGGTGTTGTAACCCCAAAAATTACGGAGGCCGCGCTCGACCAGAAAGCGGTCGTCGACAGCCCAATGCACCGGCAATAGCTCGACTGCGGTGACCCCGAGGTGACGCAGATGGTTGACAACTTCGGGCGTGCGTAGCGCGGCGACGGTGCCGCGCACGGCCTCGGGAATGCCGGTATGGCGCTTAGTGAAGCCTTTGACGTGCAGCTCATAGATAACGCTGTCGCACAAAGCGTGGCGCGGCGGCCGATCGTCGCCCCAATTGAAATTGTCGCTGACGAGGCGGCATTTCGGCATCGACCGGGCGTTGTCGCGCCGGTCGAATGAACGATCGCCGCGCGCGCTGCCCACGCGATAGCCGAAATGTGCGTCCGTCAGGTGGAGATCACCGACGATGTCGCGCGCATAGGGATCGAGCAGGAGCTTGTTCGGATTGAAGCGATGGCCGTGTTCGGGCGCGTAGGGGCCGTGCACGCGGTAGCCGTAAAGCAGGCCCGGGTGCGCTTCGGGAAGGTGGCCGTGCCAGACACCGTTGGTGTTCTCGGGCAGCGGCAGGCGGTCGGTCTCACGCCGTCCGTGCCCGTCGAACAGGCAGAGTTCGACTTTTTCCGCGTGCGCGGAGAAGAGCGCAAAATTGGCGCCGCGAGGATCGAAGTGCGCGCCGAGCGGATACGGCCGGCCGGTTCCGAGACGGCGCGCCATCGATTAACCGGCGGCTGGGGCAAGAAAGATGGCGGCCAGCGGTGGCAGCGTGAGGGCCAGGGAGTGGCTGCGGGAGTGCCACGGCAGCGCTTCAGGCGTCAGCGGGCCAGCGTTGACGACGCCACTGCCACCGTAGCGGCGATCGTCGGAATTGAGGATCTCACGATAGGTCGCGCCGGACGGCATGCCGATGCGGTAATTCCGCCGCACCACCGGCGTGAAGTTGACGATGATCACGACATGGTCACCTGGCGTTCGCGCGGAGCGCTGGAACGACAACACGCTCGTCGCGCGGTCCGAGGCATCGATCCATTCGAATCCGCCACGCTCGTGATCGAGTTCATGCAGTGCGGGTAGGCGTCGATGGAGCGCATTGAGATCGCGTACCAGCGCCGCCGTGCCCTGATGCATCGCGTCGTCCAGCAGGTGCCAATCGAGGCTCTGGTCGTGATTCCATTCGTTTTCCTGCCCAAATTCATTGCCCATGAAGAGGAGTTTCTTGCCGGGATGGCCGTACATAAACGCGTAGTAGACCCGCAGATTGGCGAAGCGCTGCCAACGGTCGCCCGGCATGCGGCCTAAGATGGACCGCTTGCCGTGCACGACCTCGTCGTGCGACAGCGGCAGAACGAAGTTCTCGTTGAAAGCGTAAAGCAGGCCGAAGGTGAGCTGCTCGTGATGATGCGAGCGATGCACCGGATCGAACGCCATGTAATCGAGCGTGTCGTGCATCCAGCCCATGTTCCATTTGAAGCCGAAGCCGAGTCCGCCGTCGTAGGTCGGTCGCGATACCAACGGCCAAGCTGTCGACTCCTCCGCGATCGTCGTGATGCCCGGAAACCGTCCGAAGCATGTCTCGTTGAGTCGCTTGAGAAATGCGATTGCTTCGAGATTCTCATTGCCGCCGAAGCGATTGGGAACCCATTCGCCCGGCTGTCGGCTGTAATCGAGATAGAGCATCGACGCGACGGCATCCACGCGCAGCCCATCAACGTGATAATGGTCGAACCAATGCAGGGCGCTGTTGAGCAGGAACTCGACGACTTCGGTGCGGCCGTAATTGTAAATGAGAGTGTTCCAATCGCGGTGAAGACCCTGCCGCGGATCGGCGTGCTCGTAGAGGCGCGTGCCGTCGAACTCGGCCAGACCGTGCGGATCATTGGGGAAATGACCCGGCACCCAATCGAGCAGCAGGCCGATCTCGGCGCGATGGCAGGCATCGACGAAAGCCTGGAAATCGGTCGGACTGCCGTAACGGCTTGTCGGTGCGTAGAGACCGGTCGGCTGATATCCCCACGAGCCGTCGAACGGATGTTCGGTGATCGGTAACAGCTCGAGATGGGTGAAGCCCATTTCCTTGACGTATGGCACAAGCGTGTCGGCAAGCTCGCGATAGGTCAGGTAGCGGTTGCCTTCCTCGGGTCGACGCCGCCAGGAACCCAGGTGCGCCTCGTAAATCGTCATCGGCTGCGCATAAGGGTTGCGCTCGCCGCGCGCCGTCATCCAGGCGCCGTCGTCCCAGCGATGGTGATCAATGCGCGCGACCAGCGAGGTGGTCGCCGGCGGCCGCTCGGCGGCCTGTGCCAATGGATCCGCCTTGAGCGGCAAGATCGCGCCCGTCCGGTCCTTGATCTCGTATTTGTAGCGGACGCCTTCGCCGATGCCTGGTACGAACAGCTCCCACACGCCGGCCCCGGGGTGGAGCCGCATGACATGGCGCCGTCCATCCCAGAAATTGAAATCACCGACGACACTGACGCGCTTGGCATTTGGCGCCCAGACGCAGAAGACGACGCCCTCGACGCCGTCGATCACGATGTGATGCGCGCCGAATCGCCGATAAGCCTCGAGGTGCGTGCCTTCGCGCAGCAGATAGAGATCAGTTTCGCCGAGCCAGGGACCGAATTGATAGGGGTCGACGAATTCGGTGCTGCTGTCTCGCCAGGCGACACGCAAGCGATAGGGCCGCGGCGGCATCGCTGCCAGCGGGATTACGAAGAGACCGGAGCCACCCGGCACCGGTTGAGCGCCCGTCACCACTTTGCCGCTGGCATGGTCGAGAAGTTCGACGCCGGTTGCATCAGGCAGGAAGGCGCGCACGACGAAGCCGGACGGCGCCTGGTGTGGCCCCAGATAGCCGAATGGATCGGTATGATCGCCCCTAAGGATCGCATCGGCCTCGCGGTCGAGGGAGGGCGGCGCGGTGTTCATGGCGAGACCAGTGCTTTCAACCCTCGCAATGGAACGGCAATCCAATCTGGACGGTTCCCCAATTCGTATGCGGTTTCGAGGGCCGCCTTCTCGATCAGGAATAGCCTGAGCAGCCGACGCGCTAGATTTTCGTCAGCGGGCCATAAGGCGCAGCCGGCCATCGCACGGCTATAGGTATCGAGGAAGCCGTTGATGGCGTCGTCGCGCCACAACAGAACCGCTTTCAGCAGCTCATTGCGTAGGTCCGGTTGGTTGGCGGTCGCATGTTCGAGCGCCGTCCAGGCAGCATAGTCGAACGAGCGCAGCATTCCGGCCACGTCGCGAATGACCGAATGCTTTCCACGGCGCTCCGCGAGCGGCACCTGCGGCGGTCCCTCGAAATCGACGATCTCGACGTCGTTCTTTACGACCAGGATCTGGCCAAGGTGATAATCGCCATGGAGCCGCGACAGTACGATATCGCGATCCGCAACGGCGAAAGCACGAACCTGCGCAGCGATGGCCTCTTTGTGGCCGAGCAGCTCGGTTGCGAGGGCCGACGCCTCGTCGGGTAAGCGTATGACCGCGCGCGAGAGTTTGTCGAAGGTCTCGTCGACCGTTCGCGCGATCGCATCGCCCCAGCCGGTTACCTCGACCGGCGTCGCGCGCACGACGGTGAAGGCGTCATCGCCAACCTCGATGTCGAGCGCACGGTGCAACTCGGCAGTGCGCAATGCCAGTTGCTCGATCTGCGAGCGGTAGACGGTATGCGCCGCAGTCGACGCATTCTGCTCGACCACCGGTGCGACGCGTGACTCCTCAAGGAAGCGAGCGAGATAGCCCAGCGTGAATGACCAGGCGTCACCCTGATTCTGGACCCAGCCATGGATCACGCCGAGCGCGGTCTCTTGGCCGTCCGCTTCAATCAGGGCGATGTGCCCGAGCAGCGGGGGCGCGTTCCTGAACTGCGTCCGCTCGGTCAGGAACATGCCCATCTCGATTTCGGGGTGGATGCCGGGCGCGACGAGCCGATAGAACTTGATGATCGCGGTGCCCTCGACGACCGCCGAGCTGTTCGACTGCTCGGCACTGCCGATACGGATGATCGGCTTCTCCGGCAACGGCCATTCGGCGAACGCCGTGCTCGGCCTAAAAACGAGCCGGCCCTGCGCCGTCTCGGTGGTGCGCCCGTTGCGCACCGCATCAAATGCCGCGCCGACAAACGTTTCGCTGTGCAGCGCGTCGATGAGATAGCCCTCCCGCGGCCCGTGCCGGAGCTTTGCAAGGGTAATGGCGGGCGATGGGGCCATTGGTGGTTGCCATTCGTCCATCAGAGGCAACGAGTAACGCGCCTCAAAATGTCGTCCGCGTGCTTCGGCAATGACCCACAGCCAATCACGCTCGCCCAAGTGGAATGTTGCCGACCACACCAAGGCGGTCGTGAAGCCGCGCTCGCTCTTGTGCGCGAACCAGCGGTGTTCGGCAAGAAATAACGGCAGCATGTCGCGCTCGACGATGCCGTGGTTGCGGCCATCGAGCGCCGTGGTCAAGCCGCCCAGCGCCACCAGCGTATCGAGGTCGCGCATGCGAACCGTCGTCAGCGGTCGCTGGACCGGAACGGCGAGTTGGAACCAATAGAAGCCGTGGCCCTGGAGGGTGACGGTGTAAAAGCCCTCGCCAATCATCGGAAACGACGTTTGGCCGAGCAGCTCGACCGGGATACGGCCGGCGAATGCCGACAGATCGAGCTCGACCGCCTGCGCGGAGCGCGACAGGTTCGAAATGCAGAGCACGGTGAAATCCTCGTGCTGGCGCAAGTAGGCCAGGACGGCGCGGTTCGACGGATAGAGAAAGGTAAGTGTGCCGCGGCCGAATACCTTCAGCGACTTGCGTACGCCGATCAGCCGCTTCATCCAGTTGAGCAGCGACGATACGCTCCGCGATTGCGCCTCGACGTTGAGCGCCTGGTAGCCGTAGACGGCATCCATGATGGGCGGCAGGTAGAGCGTCGCCGGATCGGCTCGCGAGAAGCCCGCATTGCGGTCCGGCGTCCACTGCATCGGCGTGCGCACGCCGTCACGGTCACCGAGATAGATATTGTCGCCCATGCCGAGCTCGTCGCCGTAATAGAGGATCGGCGTGCCAGGCAGCGATAGCAGCAGGCTCATCATCAGCTCGATCCGGCGCCGGTCGTTGCCCATCAACGGCGCCAGCCGCCGGCGAATACCGAGATTGAGACGCGCGCGCTGATCCGCCGCGTAAGTCGACCACAGATAGTCGCGCTCGCTGTCGCTCACCATCTCCAACGTCAGCTCGTCGTGGTTGCGTAGGAAGATCGCCCATTGGCAGGGCTCGGGAATCTCCGGCGTCTGACGCATAATGTCGGTGATCGGGTGGCGATCTTCGCGCGCAATCGCCATGTACATGCGCGGCATAAGCGGGAAGTGGAATGCCATGTGGCATTCGTCGCCGTTGCCGAAGTAATCCTTCACGTCTTCGGGCCACTGATTGGCTTCAGCGAGGAACAACCGATTCGGGAATTCGCGATCGAGCTGCGTCCGCATCTGTTTGATGACAGCATGAGTTTCGGGCAAGTTCTCGTTGGTCGTGCCCTCGCGCTCGCAGAGATAGGGCACCGCATCGAGCCGGAATCCATCGACGCCGAGATCGGCCCAGAACCGCATGTTGTTGAGCACCGAGCGGACGACATGCGGATTGTCGAAATTGAGGTCCGGCTGGTGCGAAAAGAAGCGATGCCAAAAGAAGGCACCGGCGACCGGGTCCCACGTCCAGTTCGCCTTCTCGGTGTCGTTGAAGATGATCCGAGTGCCCTTGTACTTGTCCTCGGTCTCGCTCCAAACGTAGTAGTCGCGATACACCGAGCCAGGCCGCGCGCGCCGGGCGCGCTGGAACCACGGATGCTGGTCGGAAGTATGATTGACCACCAGCTCAACGATGATCCTGAGACTGCGACGATGCGCTTCGCGTACCAGCTGCCCGAAATCGCGCAACGTGCCGTAGGCCGGGTGGATGTTGCGGTAGTCCGAAACATCGTAGCCGTCGTCACGAAATGGCGATGGGAAAAACGGCAGTAGCCAGATGGCGGTCACGCCGAGGTCTTGGAGATAGTCGAGCTTGGCGACTAAGCCGGGCAGGTCGCCGATGCCGTCGTTGTTTGCGTCGAAAAACGCCTTGACGTGCAACTCGTAGATGACGGCGTCCTTGTACCAGTCGGGCGCATCGGCCTGGACGCGAGCTTCGGGAATTGCCGTCCGTGCAGTGACGTCAGGCATCGCCCGGCTCCGCCAGCTTGAACACGAAGATCGGCACGCCGGGACCGATCCAGATCGATTGCCGAGCTCCGGCCCAGTGCAGAAGCTCGCCGCTGCGCAGATTGCGGACGGCAAAGCGCGAATCCGGTCCGAGGCCCCACCGGCGAAGCGGTAGCTCGATTGTGGCAACTTCGTCGTTTACGGGGTTAAGGCTGACCGCGACGAACACCGCCTCACGCGCGTCGTTCGGCATGCGCGCATAGAACAGTACGCGGGGATTGTCTGCCGACAAGAATTCGACGTTGAGCCAGTCGGCGAAGGCGGCGTGCTCGCGGCGGATACGGTTGAGATCGGTGATGAACGGCTTGATATTGCCTGGCCGATCCCAGTCCCAGACCTTGTATTCGTATTTTTCCGAGTCCGCGTATTCCTCGGAGTCGGGAAGGGCGTGATTCTCGCAAAGCTCGAAACCGTTGTAGATCCCCCACAACCCGCCCAGCGTGGCCGCAAGCGCGGCACGGATGCGGAAGGCGGGCGCACCGCCGGTCTGCAGGAACCGCGGCAGGATATCGGGTGTGTTGGTAAAGAGGTGCGGGCGGAAATACTCGCGCGTCTCGCCGCGTGTCAGCTCGATGAAGTAATCGGTAAGCTCGGCCTTGTCGTTGCGCCATGTGAAATAGGTGTAGGACTGGGTGAAGCCAAGCTTGGCGAGATGTCGCATCGGCTTGGGTCGCGTGAAGGCTTCCGCAAGAAAGATGACATCGGGGTACGCGGCTTTGATCTCGTGGATCAGCCACTCCCAGAACGGATAAGGCTTGGTGTGCGGATTATCGACGCGGAAAATGCGGACTCCCTGCATGATCCAGAAGCGCATGACATCACGCAACGCCCGCCAGATGCCGCGCCAGTCGGCGGCATCGAAATTCGGATTGACGATGTCCTCGTACTTTTTCGGCGGATTCTCGGCGTAGCGGATCGAGCCGTCGGGACGAAATTCGAACCATTCTGGATGCTGTTTGATCCAGGGATGATCGAGCGAGCACTGCACCGCAAAGTCGAGCACAACCTCCATCCCGCGCTCGCGGCAGGCTTCGACGAACGCGCGGAAATCGGCCACCGTACCAAGTGCGGGCTCGACGGCGTCGTGGCCGCCAGCAGCGTTGCCGATGGCATAGGGGCTGCCCGGATCGGCGTCCGAACCGCCGAGCGTATTATTGCGGCCTTTACGGTTGGTCAGGCCGATGGGATGGACCGGCGGCAGGTAGATGGTGTCGAAGCCCATCGCCGCCACGTCGTCGAGCCGCGCGAGGCAGTCGCGGAAGGTTGCGCTTTTTCCTGGAACAGTGCCCTGTGAGCGCGGGAACATCTCGTACCACGCCGCGAAATGCGCCTGCGGCCGGTCGACGACGAGAGGTCGCGCCGGCTCGAGCCGCGTCAGGTGATGGCGCGGGCCCCACTCGGCCATGGAGGCCTCGAGCGCTGGCGTGAGCAACAAATCGAGCGCGCTTGTCGCGTCGCGCTGTGCGCTCGCGAGCGCCGCTTCGATGGTTGTGCGACCGGCGCCATCGGCGCCGCGTACAGCTTCGGCTAGCAATGCGACACCGATCGCAAGTTCGTCCGCAATGGGCTGCCCGGCTTGGCGTTTTGCGACGAGGCGTTCGCGCCAGGTGGCGAAAACATCGGTCCAGGCCTCGATCGTGTAGAGGTGCCGGCCGATCTCGGTCAACGTGATCGCCGCCGACCAGCGATCGTTGTCGACAAGCCGCATGGGGATCACGCGCCAGTCGGCGGCGCCGTCGCGGCAGAACAGCAATGCCGCACGCAAGCGGTCATGGCCGTCGCAGAAAATATCGGCGGAGACCGACAAAGCGTCACCGACCACGCGCTTCACCGGAAACCGGCCACAGTCGACTTCGGGGCTGACCTTTTCGATGGCAATACGGTGGCCGTTCGAAGGCTGTCGGAAACGCGGCGATTTGGTCTTCGCCTCGGCCGTCGCTGGCGCGGGCGCGATCACCGCCATGGGCCAGACCTCAGGCGACGCTGCGTGAAGCGAAGGGCAATGGCGACGTCGCCGACTCACGCAGCGAGTCAATGAAACCCTCGTACCAGCGGGTGATGTTGCCGCCGCGCAAAGTCTTCATCATCGCGCTCCAGCGCTCGACGCGCTCGGTGCGCTCCATGTAGAGGGCGCGGTAAACGGCCTGCGCGAGCTCGCCGATATCGTAGGGGTTGACCACCAATGCGGCGTTGAGCTCCTTGGCGGCACCGGCGAATTTTGACAGCACCAGAACGCCCGGATCGTCCGGGTCCTGCGACGCGACATACTCCTTGGCGACGAGATTCATGCCGTCGCGCAATGGCGTCACGCAGCCGACCTTGCTCACGCGGTAGAGTGCCGCGAGCTGATCCGGCGGGAAACTCTCGTTGATATAGCGCAGCACCATCCAGTCGACGTCGCCGAAACGCGCATTGATGTCGCCGGCGTGACTCGCCAACTCAGCGCGAACACGGCGGTAGCTGTCGACCGCAGAGCGGGTTGGCGGCGTGATCTGGAGGAACGAGACACGCTTGCGCTCGTCGGGATAGATGGTCAGAAACCGTTCGTAGGCGGCGAACCGCTCCGGCAGGCCCTTGCTGTAGTCGAGCCGGTCGACGCCGATCACCATCTTGCCGTGGTGCAGGCCGCGCTTGATGCGATTGATCTTGTTGCTGTCGATGTTCTCGCGCGCGGCCTCGGCGAAGAAGTCGACATTGATGCCGACCGGGAAGATGCCGAGCTTCACGCGGCGGTCGCCGAATTGCAGCTCCGTCTGGCCGACCATCGTGGCCAGCAGCTTCGTGGTCGCATAGTCGCGGAAACGCAGCAGGTCCTCGTCGGTCTGGAAGCCGATCAGGTCATAGGCCGACAGCGCCTTGAGCACCGTGCGGTGCTCGGGCAGGCAGATCAGCACCGATTTGGTCGGAAACGGCGTGTGCAGGAAGAACCCGATCGGACCTGTGAATCCGCGTTCGCGCAGAAACTCGCCGAGCATGAAGTAGTGGTAGTCGTGAACCCAGACGAGCGAATTCCGCCCGGCGCGCTCGGCGACGACATTGGCCATGATCTGGTTGATCGCCCGATAGGACGCGACGAACTCGGGCTCGTAGCGCAGCAGATCGGCGCGATAGTGCAGGATCGGCCATAGCGCGGCATTCGCCATGCCATTGTAGAAGCGCCGATAATCGGTGACCGGAAAATCCACTGTCGTCAGCGTGCCGGCGCCGAGCTTCTTCGAATGCGTCGGTACGCGCGCGCCTTCGGCCGGCGCGAATTTGCCGCTGGCGCCGATCCAGGTCGCGCCGGACGTCTTCACCGCCGATAGCAAAACGGCCGCCAGGCCGCCCGAAACCGCACCTGTCCGGGACGGCTCCGCAACGCGGTTTGAGACCAAGATCGTGTCCATCACATAGACCCCCTTGGTTCGCTTTTTTCTGCTCCGGAATGGAAGGCCGCTGTCGGAAGAAAACGTCAGCCCACGCTTCTCGTTCCGTCTCTGGTCACTGAATTGCCTCAGCTTTTCGCCGGGCCGTAATTTGCCCGTGGAGGCGTCGCATGCAGCGAACCCCGAAGGTGGGAATTAATTATGGCGAAAGTGAGATCGCACCGTGGCAGCGCACTGACGCTTACGCGGTGTATGCGGCGCCTTGTGCGTCAGAGACGAACGGCAATCGACCAGATCTTGAGCGCTCAGCGCTGATCGAATTCGGCCGAGTCCGCGGCGGCGGCTTTCGTTTCATTGCGCACGATTTCGATATAAACCGGCGCCGTCCCGTGCATTTTCATGCCAAGCTCGGCCGCAGCCTTGGGCGTCACGTCGATGATGCGCCCTTGCACAAAAGGCCCGCGATCGTTGATGCGCACAACCACGGAGCGCTCGTTGTGCAGGTTGACGATACGGACGCGGGTGTTGAATGGCAGGGTCCGCGACGCCGCCGCTAACTCGTCGGGGCGGAACGCTTCTCCGCTAGCCGTGCGGTGAAGGTCGGTTCCGCCGTACCACGACGCGATGCCCATTCGCAGCTTGCGACGATCGCGGCATAGCCGGGCATGGAGAAGCGGGCGATGCGAGTGCTCTGTTACGCGCTTCACCGGTACGACAGGATGGGGACGCAACTTGGCAGCCGGCTCTGGTGCGGTGAGCGCGGTGGCACCGGCCGGCGGCGGTGTCATCGATAGGGCGAGCGCGGCGACGAGCGCGCAAGCGAGTCTCCCTCGCGTGATCACACGTTTTCGCATCGGCATCGGTAACCCCACGGCCTAGCCGGAAAACGACTGATTCATTGAAACGAGTAGGCTAATCAGGCGCGAAACCAAGCCCCCTACGGCGAGAGCTCCGACGTGAAACTCTCACGTTCTTTATAGCATGGATTGCCGAAAGGTTCACGAGCACGTTCGCCCGCGCCGTCGCCGCGCGGCCCAGGACGGCACGTCAACCCAGTATTAAACGGTGCAATCGCCGATCGCCGACGCGCGCACGACCAAGAATGAACGTCGTGCGCGCGCCGCGCCTTGTCCTATTCGGCGGCAGTCCGTTGGGCCCGCGCCCGCGCGAGGTTCTCCGCGGCGAAGTCCCAGTTCACCAGATGGTCGATGAAGGCCTCGATGAAATCCGGCCGCCGGTTCTGGTAGTCGAGATAATAGGCATGCTCCCACACGTCGTAGGTGAGCAGCGGCTTGGTGCCCTGCACCAGCGGATTGACCGCGTTCGGTGTCTTGGCGACTTTGAGTTTGCCATTGTCGAAGACCAGCCACGCCCAGCCGCTACCGAATTGCGTCGCCCCAGCGGTCTTGAATTCCTCGCGGAACTTGTCGTAGGCGCCGAAGGATTCCTCGATCGCACGTGCAAGGTCGCCGGTCGGCCGGCCGCCGCCCTTGGGCCGCATCGACTTCCAGAAGAAGTTGTGATTCCAGATCTGGGCGACGTTGTTGAACACGCCCTGCTTGGTCTCATCCTTCGCCGTCGCGTGAATCACCTCTTCGAGGGATTTGTTCGCGAGCGGCGTGTCCTGCACCATCTTGTTGGCGTTGTCGACATAGGCCTTGTGATGCTTGCCGTGATGGAATTCGAGCGTGCGCGCCGACATTTGCGGCTCGAGCGCGTTCATCGGATAGGGCAAGGGGGGAAGTTCAAATGCCATTTCAGCCTCGCGCTTGTCAGAGTTCGGTCATCGGTCATCGCCGCGTGCCGCACAAAACGGCCACAGCGAAAAAAACGGCACCACCGCCCCCGGGTTCCACGCCCTTGCCCGCGAACGCAGCGCGCACGTTGCCGTGAATGCCGCCGCGGGACCTGCATGGCTGTGGTGCAGCGCCGCCACTTTTCATTTTCACCATAACACGCATATATTTGAGGTACACCTGTCGAGAATCGGGGGAGGGAACCCTTCGTGTGTCCCTAAAGGAAAGGGAAGGGAGACCCACTGGTGACTAACAGCGCCGTCGACGGACCAAGCGATCTTCCGTGGTCGATGGATACGATCCGGTACCGCGACATCGCTCGTGACGCGGTCGAGGACGACGAATTGCTCTTCCAGCTCGTCGCCTCCGCGTCGTTCATCGAGATCACGTCCGATCTCTATACAGAGAACCTCGTCGAGTATTTCCGCGACGATCCCGAACTGGTCGACTGGCTCGCGCACCACTGGGAACCCGAGGAACTGCAGCACGGCGCCGCGCTCAAGCGCTATGTCGAGACGGCGTGGCCCGATTTCGACTGGCGGCGCGCGTATGAAGGATTCTTCGCCGAATATTCGCGTTGCTGCTCGCTCGACAGCCTGGCACCGACGCGCGCGCTTGAAATGGTTGCGCGCTGTGTCGTCGAGACCGGTACGGCGAGCTTTTATCGCATGCTGGCGGAGGCCGCGCCCGAGCCCGTGCTGCGCGAGATCGCGAACAACATCGCCGCGGACGAGGTGCGGCACTACAAGAACTTCTATTATTTCTTCCGCCGCTATCGCGACAGCGAGAATCCTGGCCGTACCGCCGTCCTCAAGACGCTGTGGGACCGCGCTCAGGAGGTCGATACGGAAGACGCCTATATCGCCTTCAAGCACGTCTACCTCACCAGCAACCCGGACGCGGAGTTCCGTCCCACCGACTACGAGGCGTTCCGCAGCGGCGTCCGCCGCATCGGCCGGGAATATTTTCCCTATGGCATGGCGCTGAAGATGTTCCTCAAGCCGCTCGGCCTGGCGCCGGTGATCGGGCGGGTGGTGCTGCCGCCGGTAACGGCGGCAACGCGGCTGCTGTTACTGCGCTGAGGGTTGTTCTTCCGGGCCGGACGACTGTAGAATTCACAGCAAACGCACAAAAAAAGCCCGACAATTCGGACGGAGGAATCCATGCCAGACGACGCCGCTCTCGCGGCTACCGCCCGCGCCAAGGGCGAGCCAGCGCTCAAGCTCAAATTCCTGTCGCACGGCACGCTCGAGTCGACCGATCTCGACTTCTCACGCAAATTCTACGAGGAGTTCCTCGGCCTCGACGTGGTCCGCACCAGCCCGATCTCGCTGATGATCCGCCTCGGCGGCGAAAACACCATCGCCGTCGTCAAATGCAAGACCAAGCAGCCGATGAGCTTACTCGCGCATAACGGTCTCGACGTCGAGACCCAGGCAGAGGTCGATCAGGCTTACAAGACGGTGGTCGAGCAGGCCAGCACGTGGAAGCTCAAGAAGATCTCCAAGCCGCTGCTCCAGCACGGCACTTACAGCTTCTATTTCTGGGACTGTGACGACAATTGCTGGGAGATCTTGACCAACCCGAAGGGCGGCTATTCGTGGCTCTTCGGCCTCGGAGATCTCGAAGGCAAGGGCCACCAGGACAAAAGCTTCGCCCGTCCCGGCGTCAACACGCCGTCCGGTTGACCGCGGCCGCGGGCGCGCATCGCTAGCCGTGGCGCTTGAACGCCACACCCGCGCGGTTGCACCAGCCCTCCCACGCCCGATCGAAGCCTTCGGCCGGTTTGCTCTTGGCCTGACGCGACAGGATCTTCTCGATCTCGCCCGGCGCGAGGAAATTGATCGGTTTGCCGAAGCGCAGCGCATCGAGTTGGAGATGCGCGTTTACCTCGAGATAGGCGGCGATATAGACCGCTTCGCGCACCGAGCGGCCGGCGACGACCGAGCCGTGGCCGCGCATCAGCGCGCTCTTGCCCGTACCCACGGCGCGCGCCAGGTCGCGGCCCTGGGCCATGTCGGAGACCAGCATGTCGGTATCGGCAAACGTGTCGCGCGGTTCCCAGATCGGCACGCGCGCACCGATGGTGGCCGCCATGTGGAACACCGGCCGAAGCGTCTCGCCAACGACGCCAAATGGAATGACCGACGGGCTGTGGCTGTGCACCACGGCGTGCAAATCGGGCCGCGCCTCGTAGAGCGCACCATGGATGAAGCGCTCGTTGTAGGGCCGGCGGCCGCGTGTATCGATCGCCTCGCCGTCGAGCGTGAACTCCATGATGTCGGCTGCGTCGATGCATTCGGGGGGCCGCGCGCGCGATAGCAGATAACGCTGCGGTTTGTCTGGATGCCGCGCGCTGACGTGACCAAAGCCGTCGACCACGCCCTGCGCTGCCAGGATGCGATTGGCGGCGACCAGGTCTTCGATCACATCGTCCAGAGCGGCCACCGTTCCTCCCACCGTTGCGCCGCCCATCATGGGCAAAGCGGACGTGCTGTCAATTTGGTCTCGGCCGGCGCCGATTGACTATGGACAAGCGCGGGCCGGCCCCGAGATAGTAGCGCGCAAACAGAGGCTGCTGGACGCGATGAAAAAGCTCGACATTTTCCCGCACATCTTTCCCAAGAGCTATTTCGACAAGATGGTCGAGATCGTGCCGAACAAGGACGCGATCCGGCGCTGGACCAATATCCCGGTCCTGTTCGATCTGGAAAAGCGTCTGCGGATGATGGACGAGTTCGAGCAGTACCAGCAGGTGCTGACGCTTTCGATGCCCGCTATCGAATACATCGCGCCGCCGGATCAATCGCCGGCGCTCGCGCGGCTTGCCAACGACGGCATGCACGACATTTGTGCGAAACATCCCGACCGCTTTCCAGCCTGGGTTGCATCGGTGCCGATGAACAACGTCAAGGCGACGCTCGACGAGATCACCCGTGCAGTCGAGACACTCGGCGCCAAGGGCATCCAGATCTTCACCAACGTCAACGGCAGGCCGCTCGACGATCCTGAGTTCGCGCCGATCTTCGAGAAGATGCACACCTATGATCTGCCGATCTGGATGCATCCGACGCGCGGCCAGAAATTCGCCGACTATCCGACCGAGACGAGCTCGCGCTTCGACATCTGGTGGGTGTTCGGCTGGCCCTACGAGACCTCGGCGGCGATGGCACGCATGGTGTTCTCGGGCTTCTTTGACCGCTGGCCCAAGCTCAAAATCATCACCCACCACATGGGTGCGATGGTGCCCTATCTCGAGGCACGGGTTGGTATGGGGCTCGACCAGCTTGGCAGTCGCGAGGGCGCGGAGGACGGCTATCGCAAAATCGTCGCCGATATGAAGGCCAAGGGCAAACGGCCGGTCGACTATTTCCGGCAGTTCTTCGCCGATACCGCGATCAACGGCTCGCGCGCCGGCATGGAATGCGGCTTGAACTTCTTCGGCATCGATCACTGTCTGTTCGGCACCGACTGTCCATTCGATCCCGAAGGCGGACCGCTCTTTATCCGCGAGATCATCAAGGCGATCGACGCGATGAACCTATCCGCGGCCCATCGCGCGCAGCTCTACGACGGCAACGCCCGGCGTCTGCTGCGTCTATCGTGACGATGAATGCGGTTGGTCGCGCGACGAAAACCGCGAGGCTTCCGTCCGCTAACGACTGCTCGCTTGAACGCGCCTGGAACCTGTAAGCGGACGCGGAACGGAGCCGAGCATAGCCGGATCGGCGGCTGACGCTTGGCTCAGTCGCCTTCCTCCATCACCTGGCCTTGCGGCGAGAGCACGATGCGGACGGCCTGGCCGCCCTTCGTCGCCTGGCCGTGCCAATAGTTGTCGCAGCCCTTCATGAGATCGTGGACATGCGTATAACCGGCGGCCTCCATTTTTTTGGTCGCCTGTGGCGCGGTCGAGGCATCAATCTTGTCCTCCGGCGCGCAGTTGTTGCGCGTCTGTTGGGCCGACGCCGGATGGATGGCCGGTGCGGCGGCGAGGAACGCAGCGCTCGCGGCAAGAGCGATGAAGCGGTATTTCAGGGTCATCAAATGCGCCTTTCGGAATTATGTGTGACCGTCGATTAACGCTGCGAATTACGGCAAGATTCGGGGAGCGATACTACCCTTTCGTCGCGTCGGAATCACCGTCCGCGCGGCCAAGTCATCCGCTGACCCCGCAGATTAAATTCCGGTCATCGCGTCTTGCGGGTGCGACGCGCGAACCCCGCCAGGGAGCCTGCGGCCGCAGGGACGGTAGCGGGGTTCAATGGGTGGCTCGAAGCTCACCGCCCGGCCACAAGGTCGGGCTTTCATTTAGGCGCTGATCGAACTGATCAGGTGGAGTCATGCTGTTTGGGCACCCTCCAGCGTTGTTGCGCCGTAACAAAGGCTAGACCTCCGGTGGCCGCCGTCAACGGTCGAATGATGAAATCGTCGGCAATTTTCTGTCCGAGTTGCGCCACCCGGTTGGCGCAGTTACGGTTTGCCGAACGTGTTCGAATTTCGGCCGCGAGAGCCGGAAACCGAGGGAAGGCGCCATGATTCAGGAAAAAGACGTCCGCGTCGCCATGCGCGACGGCGTGAAAATCGCGCTCCGCGTCTATCGGCCGGAAGGCAGCGGCCCCTTCCCGGCGTTGTTCGCGGCTTCGCCCTATCGCTACGACAACAACGAACTGCCGGCGCAGCCGATGTTCCTGTGGCGCGAGACCGGACCGGTCGAATGGTACGTCAGCCAAGGCTACGCCTACGTCCATGCCGATGTGCGCGGCTCAGGATTCTCCGAAGGCGTCTATCGCTTCCTCGATCGTGAGGAGCAGAAGGACCTCTATGAATTGATCGAATGGATCGGCACGCAGACTTGGTGTAACGGCAAAGTCGGCGGCATCGGCCAATCGTACTACGCGATGACGCAGTGGTTCATGGCCATCGAGAACCCGCCGCATCTCGCTTGCCTCGGCCTCTACGATGGGCTGTGCGATCCCTATCGCTATATGGGTTATCCCGGCGGCATCGAGGGTAATTTCCTGCCCTATTGGTTCAACGCCAGCGTCCGCGTCGCGAACCTCTATCCGGCGAACAAGCAGCATCCGCGTCCGATGACCTACGACATGCTGTTGGACGTACAGAAGCATCCGCTCTACGACGACTACTGGAAGGAGCGCGCCGCGGTGGAACGGCTCGATCGGATCAAGGTGCCGCTGTTCTCGATCGGCGTTTGGTCGAAGCAGGATTTGCACCTCGACGGCAACATCCGCGGCTACCACGCGGCCAAGGGGCCGAAGAAGCTTGCCATCACCGGCGCGCCAACCGCGTTCGCCTCGGCAATCGATTTCGCCGACGTCGAATTCCACAAGAAATACCTGCTGCCGTTCTACGACATGTACCTGAAGGGCGCGAAGACGAGCTTTGCCACGCGGCCCAATGTCGAATACGTGCTGAAGAACTCGACCGAGGCGCGCCGCTTCGAGACCTGGCCGCCGCCGGGCGTCAAGCCGCACAGCTTCTATTTCGCGCCCGGCCCCTCAGGCAGCGTCGCCTCGCTCAACGACGGGGCGCTCGTCGATGCGGCGCCTAAAGAGGGTGGCGCCACCACCTACTCCTATCCCAATCCCAAATGGGTGGTCGGCACGGTGATGGTCACGCCGACGGGTCCCGATCCGGCGCGCGGTGTGCTCACCTTCACCAGCGCGCCGCTCGCTTCCGAGCTCGAGATCGCCGGCCACGGCAAGGTCGTGCTGCACGCCTCGACCACGCGCGACGACATGGATTTCTGCATCAAGGTGTCGGAGCAGTTCGCGCAAAGCCCGGATGAGCGCGCCAAGGGCATTCAGCCGCGTTATGTGATCGTTAC
>DATLUT010000053.1:0-14640 GCA_035532975.1 Allostellaceae bacterium | reverse complement strand
GTCGACTCCGCCATGCCGACGTGGCGGCAATACCCCGAAATCTCGTGCAACAGCGATTGGCTATCCATGCGTGTCCATCCCGGGCGCGCGGGGCGCGCGCTTGTTGCTTTGCGCTGATTCCAATCGCGCCCTGGGCACCGGTCAACCACAATCCCGCCCATTCGCATAGTGGGCAGAGTGATGGGATGAATCCCATTAAAATGGGCAAATGGCTATGCTAAAGCTAGCCCATTGTTGCGTTGCACAAGACCCGTGGAAAATCGCTCTGCTGAGAAAATCGGCCGATGCCGACCGCCAGTGGGCAGTCTCAGATCCCGCCCCAAACCTCGTGCGCAACCTCGACCACGAGTGCCAGTTTGCGGCGTTGCAGATCAATCGCCAGCTTGTTGCCGTGATGCGAGCTGGCGAAACCGCATTGCGGGCTGAGGCAAAGATTTTCGAGCGGCACGTACTTCGCCGCCGCGTCTATCCGCCGCTTGAGGGCGTCCTTCGATTCGAGCTCCGGCCGTTTGGTGCTGACGAGGCCGAGGACGACGTATTTGCCCTTGGGCACGAACCGGAGCGGCTCGAAACCACCCGAACGGTCGTCGTCATATTCGAGGAAGAAGCCGTCGACCGCCGCGCCGAACAACCCTTCGGCGACCGCGTCATAGCCGCCTTCGGCCATCCACATGCTCTGGAAGTTGCCGCGGCAGGTGTGCATGGTCACGCGCAAGCCCGCCGGCCGCTCGGCGATCAGCGCGCTGATGATCTGGGCATAGCGCCCCGGCAGCCGGTCCGGGTCTTCGCCGTCGCGCTGCACCTGGGTGCGGATGTTCTCGTCGCACAGAGTCGCGAACGACACGTCGTCGAGTTGCAGATAGGTCAGCCCGGCGGCGGCCAGGTCTTTGATCTCGGCACGGTAAGCCGCGATGATGTCCGACCAGAATTCATCGATATCGGGATAGGCCGTATCGCTCACCACCCTGCGTCCACCGCGCATGTGGAGATAGGTCGGCGCCGGGATGCAGACCTTCGGCGTGCGCGCCGTGGCGCTCTTGAGGAATTTAAAATCATCGAGCATCACCGGTCGCGTCCGGCGCACCTTGTCGCGCACCACGAGCATCGAGCGCGTCTCGGCGGTCTCGCCATGCTCGCCGCGGAAGCCGAGCGCATATTGCGCCTCCGTCGCGACGATTCCGGTAAAGCCGGTGAGGAAATCGACGTGCCAGAACGCGCGGCGGAACTCGCCATCGGTGATGCCGCGTAGTCCCGTGGATTCCTGCAGTCGGACCACATCCTTGATCGCGCGGTCTTCGATTTCCCGCAGTTGTGCTTTGGTGATCGTTCCCTGGGCGGCCCGTTCGCGGGCGGCGTGCAGTTCCGGTGGACGCAGCAACGATCCGACCTGATCGGCCCGGAATGGCGGTTGCGTGGTTTTGGCCATGGCATTCTCCCTGACTGGCAATTTTTCTATCACCTGATAGACGTTTCGCCTATCGTCCGCCGGTCGCCGAACGAGGAGGCCGGCCATGCCGCCCGCTCGCGCCGCACGTGCCGTCCGGCCGCGCCGCCGCGCCGAGGAAATCATCGATGCTGCCGCCGCGGTTTTCGCCGAGCGCGGCTATCACGGCGCATCGACCCAGGATGTCGCGGACCGTCTCGGCATGCGCCAGGCCAGCCTCTATTACTATTTTCCGTCCAAGGAAGCAGCCTTGGAACAGGTCTGCCTGCGGAGCGTCGGCGATTTCCTCGAACGCGCACAGGCCATCGCAAACGGGCCGGCCGACGCCGCCGACAAGCTCGTCGCCATCATTCATAGTCATCTCGCGCCGGTCGCGGAGCGCGGCGATTACGTCCGCTGCTTCCTGCGTGAGCGCCGCTTTTTGCCGCGCGATAGTGCGCGACGCATCGGTCGCGTTGCGCGCCGCTACGAAAGCATCCTCCAGGGCGTGATCGAAGGCGGCATCGCGGCAGGCGAGCTGCGGCGCGATCTCGATCCGCGGTTGGCGACACTGGCACTGCTCGGCATGTGCAATGCGGCGATGGAATGGTACGGACGCGAGCCGAATGCGTCGGTCAACCACATCGCCGACGTCTTCGCTGGCCTAGCGATCTCCGGCATGGCGTCGGCGGGTGGCTTTTCCACTTCGTCTAGCGGAAGTCGCGCGACGGGAAGCGGCGGTCGCGCCGGCTCTCCGCCACGGCGGCGAATGCGTGGGTGATCGCGGTTTCGCGCGATGTCGCGATGTTGCGCAGTTCGGCCGAACGATCCTCGATCCGGTCGGCGACGACGTGGATGACGATGTCTTCGCGCTGCAGCCGGCCTGTTACGATCAAGAGCGCGGCGCCCATTGCTTCGCGGCGGAAGCGTTCGAACACGTGCGGCCAGATGATGACGTTGGCGACGCCGGTTTCGTCCTCGAGCGTGGCGAAGATTACGCCTTTGGCGCTTCCCGGTCGCTGTCGCACCAGCACGAGACCGGCGACGCGGACCCGCGCGCCGTTGGTAAGCGTGGCGATTTGCGCGGCCGGCGTCACGCCCTGCGTTGCCAGGTTGTCGCGCAGCAGGGCGAGCGGATGTGATTTGAGCGACAGCTGCAGCGCCGTGTAGTCGGCACTCACTTCCTCGCCCAGACTCATTGCCGGCAGTTCGACCGCCGGCTCGCGCGCCAGCGGATCGTCCAGGGCGAAGAGCGGTGGCGGTGTTTCACCCAAGCCCTTCAGGGCCCAAAGCGCTTCGCGCCGCTGCAAGCCCATCGAGGCCAGGGCGTCGGAAGCGGCCAGGCGCTCGAGCGCGGCAGCGGCGATGCCGGCGCGACGCCACAGCGCATGCGGATCGGCATAGGCGTTCCCGCGGCCGGCAACGAGACGCTCCGCGTTGTCTTCGGCGAAGCCCTTGATCTGACGGAAACCCAACCGTAGCGCGACGCTGCCGATCGAGCCGACGGCGGGCTCGAGCGTGCAGTCCCACAGGCTGTGATTGACGTCGACGGGGCGGATCTCGACGCCATGATCCTTGGCATCGCGCACGATCTGCGCCGGTGCATAGAAGCCCATCGGCTGGCTGTTCAGGAGCGCGCAAGCGAAGGCGGCAGGGTAGTGACATTTGAGCCAGGCCGAGACATAGGCGAGAAGCGCGAAGCTGGCGGCGTGGCTTTCAGGAAAGCCGTATTCGCCGAAGCCCTCGATCTGGCTGAAGCAGCGTTCGGCGAAGCCCCGGTCGTAACGGCGCGCCACCATGCCTTCGATCATTTTGGTGCGGAAGGTGCCAATAGTGCCGGCCTGGCGGAAGGTTGCCATGGCGCGGCGCAGCTGATCGGCTTCGCCGGGCGTAAATCCGGCGGCGACGATGGCGATGCGCATCGCCTGTTCCTGGAACAGCGGTACGCCCAGCGTCTTGCCGAGGACTTCCTCGAGTTCGGCCGAGGGAAACTCGACTTTCTCCTCGTTGTTACGGCGACGCAGATAGGGATGGACCATGTCGCCCTGGATCGGGCCTGGCCGGACAATCGCGACCTCGATCACCAGATCGTAGAAGCAGCGCGGCTTCATGCGCGGCAAGAAGCTCATCTGTGCGCGGCTCTCGACCTGGAACACGCCGATGCTGTCGGCCTTGCACAGCATGTCGTAGGTGGCCGAATCGTCCCGCGGCACATTGGCGATCGTCAGCCGCCTTCCGTAATGGCGCTCGATCAGTTCGAAGCTCTTGCGGATCGCGGTCAGCATGCCGAGCGACAGCACGTCGATCTTCAGGATGCCGAGCGTGTCGAGATCGTCCTTGTCCCATTCGACGAAGGTGCGCTCGGCCATCGCCGCGTTGGCGATCGGCACCACCTCCGAGAGTAGGCTTTTGGTGATGACGAAACCGCCGACATGCTGCGACAGATGACGCGGGAACCCGAGCAATTCGTTCGCAAGCGTCAGCGCAAGCCGAAGTCGCGGCGCATCGGGATCAAGGCCGAGCGCGCTCACTTGGCCGCAGTCGATATCGTCGGGACTCGTGCCCCACACCATCTCGGCCAGTGCGCCGACCATGTCGAGCGATAGCCCGAGCGCCTTGCCGACATCGCGAATGGCCGAGCGCCGGCGATAGGTGATCACGGTGGCGGCGATGCCGGCATGCTCGCGGCCATACTTGCCATAGACGTACTGGATCACCTCTTCGCGTCGCTCGTGCTCGAAATCGACATCGATGTCGGGCGGTTCGTCGCGATCGGCGCTGACGAAGCGCTCGAACAAAAGATCGCTCTGCGCCGGATCGACGGCGGTAATGCCGAGGCAATAGCAGATGGTGGAATTGGCAGCCGAGCCGCGGCCCTGGCAGAGAATTTCCTGCGAGTTGGCGAAACGCACCAGATCATAGACGGTGAGGAAATAAGGTGCGTAGCCGAGTCGGCCGACGAGATCGAGTTCGTGCGCGAGCTGCTTCGCGACCTTGTCCGGAATGCCCTGGGGATAGCGCTGTCGGGCGCCTGCCTGGCTCTCGCGCACGAGGTATTCCTGCGATGTCAGGCTGGGCGGACAGGGATCGACAGGATATTCATAGCGCAGCTCGCTCAAGTCGAAACGGCAGAGCGCGGTGATCTCGACACTGTGCGCAAGCGCTTCCGGATAGCGTGCGAACAGCCGCGCCATGTCATCGGGCGGCTTGAGATGGCGCTCGGCATTGGCCATCAGGCGGAAGCCGGCCTGATCGATGGTGCAATGCTCGCGGATGCAGGCCAGCACGTCCTGCAGCATGCGGCGCGACGGCGCGTGATAGTGCACGTCGTTGGTGGCGACGAGAGCGAGGCCGCCTTCGTTCGCCATCGCAGCGAGCGATGCGATCCGCGTGGCGTCATCGCCGCGATAGAGGTGCTGCGCGGCAAGATAGAGCGGACTGCCGAGCCGCGCGCGAATATCCTTCAGGATTCGGACGAAGGCCGCATCGGGCTCTTCCGGCGGCAGCGCCACCAGTATTTGGCCTTCTTGGTGAGCAAGCAGATCATCGAGGGTCAGGCGGCATTCGGTATTGGATGCGCGCCGTCGTCCTGCGGTAATCAGACGGCTCAGCCGGCCATAGGCGGCGCGGTCGGTCGGAAAGCACAGCAAGCTCGGCGCGTCGTCGAGATCGAGCCGTGATCCTACGATGAGCCGGATGCCGGCTTGCTGCGCCGCGTCGTGCGCGCGCACGACGCCCGCGAGGCTGTTGCGGTCGGTGATTGCGATTGCCCGGTGGCCGAGAAGGGCTGCGGTCATGACCAGCTCATGCGGATGCGATGCGCCACGCAGGAAGGTGAAATTGCTGGTGACCTGGAGCTCGGCGTATTGGTTCACGCGAACAGCCCGTGCAAGTACCAGCGCGATGCATCGCCCGCACCCTGGCGATAGAGCCAGAAGCGGCGGCCGTCCTCGTCTTCGACGCGGTAGTAATCACGTGTCTCGCGCACAGCCGGCGCGGTATCGCGCCACCACTCGGCGGCGATGCGCTCGGGCCCTTCGACTTGGTGGACGAAGTGACGAATGCGCCGCCAGGTGAAGTGCAGCGGCGCTTCCTCGGGCGTTGCCGTCTCGGTCTCGATCGCCTCGGGATCGGCGAAGAGGCGCAGCGGCCGGCGCATGCCGTCGGGCCAGCGCAGATTGCGTATCGCCGTACCCGGCGCGATGCGGCGCTGGGCGCGTTCGGGCCGGTGACTCTCGACCGGCGCCAGAGCGAAGACATTGGCGGCGCCCAGGCGATTGGCAAGCCGATCGAGCAGTGCGGCCAGGTCGCCCGGTTGCGCACCATCGCGCGTCAGCGCCGCCTGCTCGGGCGCCAGCGGGTCGAGCGCAGTCGGACTCAGCACCATGCCATCCATGCCGTCACCGGGATCGAGGAGCGACAGCTTTTCCACGAAAAGCCGCATGAGATGGGCGGGATCGTGTGATGGGCGGCTGGTGCCGATGTGGGCGCGCGCCGTGCTGCCGTCGGTGCGAAAGCCCAGGCATTCGAGACTGCGCACGCCTAGTCCTTCGGCGGCGAGTCGCGTGCACAGCGATTCGATGAGGCGCCGCAAGGTTGCGGCGACATCCTCCGGTTGCAGGAGCGGCTCAGCGAAGTCGCGGCGCTCGCGCCAGGGCGGCACCTCGCGCACCGGCGAGATCGGCTCGCGGGCATGTCCCAGCGCTTGGTCGAGCCGGCGGCAGAGATCATTGCCGAAGCGGCGCGCCAGCGCAGAGCGCGAAAGATCATAAAGCGCACCGATCGTGCGCAAACCCAACTGGTGCAGCATCGCGGCTGTCTCGGGCGCGAGGCGCAATGCCGCGATCGGCAAGCCGGCGAGTGCCGCATGTTCCATTCCCGATGCGGCGACGGTGCCGGCAGCAAAACGCGCCAGCGCCCAGGCCGCGCCAGGCGTGCCGGCGATGGCGGCGCGCGCCTCGAAGCCCTGACGCGCAAGCCGCATGACAAGGTCTTCAAGCAGCGCTGCCTCGCCGCCAAACAGCGGCGCGCAGCCGGTGAGATCGAGGA
This sequence comes from Allostellaceae bacterium, assembly GCA_035532975.1. GTDB lineage: Bacteria > Pseudomonadota > Alphaproteobacteria > ATCC43930 > CGMCC-115725 > REEB95. The sequence goes on along the minus strand of DATLUT010000053.1, from coordinate 8,168 downwards.
AGATGCCATCCTCGCCCGCAGGCGAAGTCGCCGGCGTATAGCGCAGGCACCATTGCGCGATGCCCTCAAGCGCGCGCGAAACCACCGCCGGATCGAAAGGCATCACGGCGAGATCGCTGGCCAGCGCGCGCGCATCGGCAAGCGCCTGTCCCGGCGCGATGCCACTCGCTTCGGCCAGCGCGTCAGGCGCGACGACGAAGAAGCGTTTCGCCTGCTCGGTGATCAGCACCAGTGGCTTGCCGGACCAATCCGGGCGACGCCGGTGCGCCAGGTCGCTCGCCAGATACGGCAACCAGATCGAAACGATGCGTCGCATTGTTCCACTCCACCAGCCAGGTTCCGGGTGCGCCACCGCGGCAGCGTATGCGTTCGATGTGCCAAGCGCCGTCCGGCGCCGAAGTCACGCGCCAGTGCGAGACGCCGACGGAAGTGGCGCGCTGCGTCCGCGGCGGCAGCAACAACAGCGCGGCGGTGCCATGCGTTTCTGCAGCGAGCTGCAGACGGCGCGCCGCAATCGGCGGCAATGTCTCAATCTCGCCGATCACCGCGGCGAAGGCGCCGCTGCGCAGTGCTTCTTCCATCGTCCACAGTGCATCGCGCGCCTGGCGGGGGCTGGCGATGACGAGACGTGCCGGATCGAGTCCGCGGACAACGAAGCCGGGGCCATAAAGCGTGCCGGCTTCGCGTCGAATGTGCTGCGGCGCGCACCACAGGGCGAGGCCACGCCGGTCAGCAAACAATCCGGCAAGCGCGGCGCAAAAGCCGCTCGCCGCCGCGTCGCCTTCGACCTCATGCAGGCCGGCGCGCGGTAAAGCGGGCAGGGCGCCCAACGCCAGCATGCCGGCTGGGAATGCTCCGCCGATGAGGGCGAGGTGGGCTTTGAGTGCGGCGAGATTCGGCCGCTGCGTCACGCAAGCCTCCCGGCTTTCGCATACGTGTTCACGAATTGTTCTATTTATTCCCACTTCCTGCTGTGCCGTCAAGCGGGCATCAAGCAATTGGATTCTAGGAGGCTTTCTTGAGCGCTGCGGCGGCGTGGCGGAGTTCGACGACGAAACGCGCGATCTCGCGATGCCGGGTCGCGTCATCCGGCGCACGCAGCAGCGATGACGGATGAACCGTCGCCATGACGTAGGGCGCCAGCTCCGCGCGGATCACCCTGCCGCGCTCACGGCTGACGCGAAACGTCGCACCGAGCAGCGCCTTTGCCGCCGTTGCGCCGAGCACCACCACCACCTTGGGCTTGACCAACGCGATCTCCGCCTCGACCCACGGCTTGCAAGCCGCTATCTCCAGCGCATTGGGTTTCTTGTGCAGCCGGCGCTTGCCGCGCGGCTCCCATTTGAAATGTTTCACCGCGTTGGTGACATAGGCTTCGTCGCGCGCGATGCCGACCTCTTCAAGGCAACGATCGAGCAGTTTGCCGGCGGGACCGACGAACGGCCGACCCACTCGGTCTTCTTGATCGCCGGGCGTTTCGCCGATCAGCATCAATCCGGCCGGCACCGGCCCTTCGCCGAATACGGCCTGCGTCGCATCGGCGTAAAGCGGGCAGGCGGTGCACTTCGCCGCCGCGGCGCGCAGCTTGCCAATGGTCGGCCGCAGTGGGATCAGTGGCGCTGCGGTCCGCGATCCGGGCTTGGACGACATGAATCACACCGCCCTCTCGGGTGAAATCGCGGTCAAGACGCCTCGCGCTGGCGCCATGCCGCGATTTCTGAGAGCTCGGCCTGCGGTAACTCGGCCACGATCTTCCGTCGGCCGAGCGTCACCTCGCCACTGTCGCCGTCGAGCGAAAGCCAATCCCCGTCCTCGATTTTCTTGCCGGCGATCTCGGCGCACCGGCCGCTCGCATGGATCTTCAACGCGCGACAACCGACGAGGCAAACCTTGCCGAGCTGACGCGCGACAACCGCGGCATGGGCGGTGCGCCCGCCGACGGCGGTGAGAATACCGGCGGCCGCGGCAAAGCCGGCGACATCCTCGGTCGAGGTGTCGTGCCGGACGAGAATTACCGGCTCGTTCCTGGCGGCAAGCGCCTGGGCGTGTGCGCTGTCAAAGGCGACGCGCCCGGTGGCGACGCCGGGCGAAGCGACTGTCGCGGCCGCCGCGGGCGGCACCTGATCCGCAAAGCGCGTGATGCGGGCGCGATCGAGGTCGATTTCCGCGGCCCGTGCGACGGCAGTCGCTGGATCAAGAAGCCCTTCGTGGACGAGGTCGACGAGAATACGCAGCGCCGCAAGTGGAGTACGCTTGGCCGCGCGGGTTTGCAGGAAGAACAGTGTCCCGTTCTCCACGGTGAATTCGACATCCTGCACGTCGCGAAATTCGCGCTCGAGCCGCGTCGTGCCCTCGGCGAGCTCCTTGGCCGCCTGCGGCAGCCGCGTCGTCAGGGTCGTCACGCCGCCCGTCATTCGGCGGCCGGAAACGATATCTTCGCCCTGGGCGTCGAACAGGAAATCGACATAGAGCTCCTTCGCACCGGTCGCCGGATTGCGCGAGAAGGCCACGCCGGCGCCGGAATTTCCGCCGGCGTTGCCGAAAACCATCGCCTGGATTGTCACCGACGTGCCGGCAAGGTCGTCGAGCTTGTTGAGGCGGCGGTATTCCTTCGCCCGTCGGCTGCTCCAGGAGCGGTAGACGGCGCGCGAAGCGGCAGCGAGCTGTTCCATCGGGTCGTCAGGAACAGCGGCCCCGGGCGCCCGCGCTGCGATTTCCTGGAATTCATGCGTCAACCGTTCGAGTGCCTCCGGATCGAGGTCGGCGGCGGCTTCGACGTTCTCGGCACGGATCATGTCGACGAGGCATGCGTCAAACGCTGCCGCCGGCACATCGGCGACGACCTCCGCATAAATCTGGACGAAACGGCGGTAGCTATCCCAGGCGAGGCGCGGGTTGCCGGTCAGCCCAATCAGGCCGTGGACGCTATCGGCATTGAGGCCGACGTCGAGAACGGTCGCCAGCATGCCAGGCATCGATTGCGCCGCGCCTGATCGTACAGAGACGACAAGCGGCGCGCGGACGTCGCCGAGTCGCCGGCTGGTCGCCTTCTCGAGTCGTGCGACGCCGTCACGCAATCCGCGCTCAAGCGTCGCTATCGCCTGCGGCTCGTTCCGGGCGACCGGTGCGCACAGCGTCGTCGGCAGGACGAATGCCGGCGGCACATTCAAGCCGAGCCGGCTCATGCGCGACAGCAGTGCCGCTTTCGATCCGGCCGCGTCCGGTCGAAGCTCATCATCGGCGCCATCCATACCGATAAAGAGCGGTGCGAAGCCGGTCATGCCGACAACTCCGCGAGGACGCGGTCGCGCAACGAGAGCGCCGAATGCGACAGATGATCGGTTGCGGTCTCGAGGGCACGGGCGATTTCGAGGCCGAGCACGAGCGCCCGCGCGTCGCCGTGCGGCGAGCCGATGAAGGCGGCGAAGGTGTCGCGCATCGCGGCGTCGGCGTCCCGCTCCGCGACGACGACGGCATCGATCGATTGAAGCGAAGCGACCGCGTCGGCACGCTGCCCCTGCGGTAGCCGCGACGCTGCTTCGACCGCGCGAACCAGATGGCCGACGCTGTCGATCACGATTCCAGCGAGCCGGATAAGGGGCGCGATTTCGAGCGCGTCCGCGTCCGGCGTGGGCACGAGGCTGAGAAGAAAGGTGCAATCCTCGAGGGCATCGGTCGTGTTCTCGATTTCGTCGATCACCGGACGCAACATGCCGGCCTCGCGGATGCGCGCGGCGATTTCGCGCGCCGAGACCGTCAGGCGGTCGGCCTTCTCCTCGATCTGCTTGGCCCGGGACGCCAGCGCTCGCCGATCGGCCGGCGTCGTCAATCCCGGTGTCGCCAGCAGGTCTGCGATCGCCCCGGCCAGCATGCGCGACAGGCCGAGATGCCGAACGAGCACAGTGAGCACCGAGCTCTCGGCGGTTTCGAAGCGGCGCGAAAGCTCTGCCTGGATTTCGTCGCGAATGAGCCGGGCGGAGCGTCCGGCGGCGAGCCCTTGGCTGGTGTCGCGCAGCACGTGTTGCAGGAATTTCGCGCAATCGCCCGCGCCAAGCGCCTCGTCGAGCCGAACGCCGTAACGGATGCGTCCCGCCGCCGCTCGATGGACCGCGTCGAAGATCAGCTCGCCGCCGCCGAGCTCGAGGAACGCACGATGGCCGAGGTCGCCGCGGGCCGCCCAGGTCAACAGCTCGATCGCCGCATTCTTGCCGACAAACACCTGGAGCGCCTTGCGCGCCTTGTTCCAGTCGATCAGAAAGACGATGCGCGAACCGAGGAACTCAAGGAAGCGCTCGAGCTCGCGCTCGACGTCGGATGCATAGCGGCCGGTCAAAAGGTAGAAAACATCCTCGTCGAGGCCATCGCCACGTTGCTCCGCGAGCGGGCTCCAAGTAACGCCATGCTTTTCGAACAACGCGATGAAAAACTCTGCGCGCGGTCTGTGGTTGTCGGTGTAGGTGATGGTCACCACGTTCGCATCGACATGAACAACGAGAACATGCGCGTCCGTGGTTCCGATGTCGTTCTGGATGGTCAGGCGGCCGCCGCTTCGCACGGCCGTTGTGCCGAGCCCGGGATGGCCGAAGGCGAGCGGCGTGGTGCGATTGAGTCCGCGCATGAATGCTTTCACGGCCTGGCGATCGCGCTCGTTAAGGGAATGCACGTGCGCACCGTCGAGAATTTCGACGGCGGTCTCCGCGGCGAGCCGGTTGAGCGCCTTGTGCAGATCCATGACGAGGAGGTGAATGCCGTCGGGCTCGTCTCGCCGGGCCGACGTCAGCATGTCGATCGCACGCATATCGATCTGGTCGCCGTCGGCCGCCGGGACGGCTGCCTGCGCCGCCCTGATGCGGTCGACGAAGGGTCGGCTGGCTTCGGCATCGGTGGCCGCGAGCGGCGCGAGCATCTGCGCAAGGTCGCTGTCGAGCCCGCCGAGCAGCGTGCGAACGCCTGGTATGAGCAGGCGGCCGGGTCCCGTTGGGCGCGCGCCGGTGACGAGCGCGTCGAGAGCCGGATCGATGAGGTCGGCAGCGCGGCGCTCGGCGTTGAAATTTCGCGCCTCGCGAGTCGGTGCTTGCGCTTGCGCTGCCGCCTCTTGAAGCAGGGTGAGGCGGAGCTTGATGCGATCATTGGCGGCGAGCGCTTCGCCGATCAGTGACGGCAACAAAACCGCGGTCTCGCCAAGCCGTTCGATGATCTCGTTCTTCGTCGTCACGCTGCGCCCTCGCCGTTGCCGCGGTGCATCCGCGAGCCGGCCGATTAGGACAAGAATTCGGGCGCGCGCGCCTTGCGCTAAATCAATCGCGTCATGGAGTCATGGAACCGTCATATTCGGCCGTTGCCCGCGGCTGCGTCGGGGCGGCACCTAGCCGACTGGAAGCGCGGTGCGATATTTGACCTGTTTCAGTGCAAAGCTCGACTTGATGCTGGCGACGCCCGGCACGCGTGTCAGGTGCTCGACCAGGAAGCGCTCGTAAGCCGACAGGTCGGCGGTGACGACGCGCAGCAGATAATCGGCGTCGCCCGTCATCAGGTAGCACTCCATCACCTCGGGCCGCTTGAGGATCGCCGCCTCAAAGCGTTCGAGCGCGGTCTCGACCTGGCGCTCGAGCGTGACGTTGACGAAGACGCTGACCGGCAAGCCGACCGTCGCCGGGTCCAGCAGCGCGACATAGCGGCGGATGACGCCCGATTGTTCGAGCTCGCGGACTCGGCGGAGGCAGGGCGACGGGCTCAAGCCGACCGCCTCGGCGAGCTCGACGTTGGTCAGCCGCGCGTTGTCCTGGAGCTGCGTCAGGATTCGGCGGTCGATGGCGTCGAGCGCCTCTTGGCGCAATTTTTCACTCAAAACATGCTCTATTGAGCAATGGAACTGTCCCAGAGAAGCGGATTGAGGGCATCTTCGCAATGATTTCCTGCGGATGCTGCGCTAAGCCTTGAGCCATGGCCTTGGCCCAGCGAAAGCCGCCGCACGAAACCGCTGCCAGCGACACGCTTGCGGTGCTGCATGCGCTCGAGCGCAAGGTGCTTTGGCTCAGCACCTGGATGATCCACCACGCCAACCACGTGCGGCCCAGTCGCGACGGGCTCAAGGTCGGCGGCCATCAGGCGAGTTGCGCCTCGGCGGTAACGCTGCTCACCGCGCTCTATTTCCATGCGCTGCGGCCGCAAGACCGCATCGCTGTCAAACCACATGCGGCGCCCGTGCTACATGCGATCCAGTACCTGCTCGGGCGGCAAAGTCGCACCGCGCTGGAGAACTTCCGAGCCTTGGGCGGGGCGCAATCGTACCCCTCGCGCACCAAGGATACGGCGCCCGTCGATTTCTCCACCGGCTCGGTCGGCCTTGGCGTCGGCATGACGCTGTTCGCCGCACTGACCCAGGATTACGTGCGGCTGCATGGCCTTGCGTCCAACGACCGTCCGGCCGGCCGCATGGTGGCGGTGATGGGCGACGCCGAGCTCGATGAGGGCAACGTCTTCGAAGCGCTGCTCGAGGGCTGGAAGCAGGACGTGCGCAACCTGTGGTGGGTGATCGACTACAACCGCCAGAGTCTTGACGGCGTGGTCAACGATCACCTGTTCCAGAAGATTCAGCGGTTCTTCGCCACCGTCGGCTGGAAGGTGGTGACGCTCAAATACGGCAAGTTGCTCGAATCTGCATTCGCGCAGCCGGGCGGCGCCATGCTGCGGCGCTGGATCGATCAATGCCCGAACGATCTCTATTCCGCGCTCACGTTCCAGGGCGGCGCAGCTTGGCGCGCGCGGCTTGCCGCCGATCTCGGCGGTGAGCCTGGCACTGCCGCGTTGCTCGCCGACCATGACGACGACGCGCTGCACGCGTTGATGACCAACCTCGCCGGCCACGACATGCCGGCGTTGATCGAAGCCTTCGATGCGGCCGCAGACGACGAGACGCCGCATTGCTTCGTCGCCTATACGGTCAAGGGCCGGAATCTGCCGCTCGCCGGCCACAAGGACAATCATGCCGGGCTTATGAATCCGGCGCAGATGGAGGCGTTCCGGGCGGCGCATGCGATTCCTCTCGGCGCCGAATGGGACCGCTATGCCGGCCTCGAGGTTCCGGCCGAGGCGTTGCGCGCATTCCTCACCGCTGTGCCGCTCGCGGACTCGAATATTGCAGCGCGTCAGGCAGCGCTGCCGATGCCGGCGATCAGCTTGCGCATCGGCGAGACTATGTCGACGCAGGAGGGCTTCGGCCGCCTCATGACCGAGCTCGGCCGTGACGGCGGCGAATTCGCCAGCCGCGTCGTCACATCCTCGCCCGACGTGACCATGTCGACCAATCTGGGCGGCTGGGTGAACCATGCAGGCGTGTTCGCGCGCCAAGCGCGGCCCGACGTTTTCCGCGAGCAGCACCTGCCCTCAGCGCAAAAGTGGCTGCGCACGCCGACGGGCCGGCACATCGAGCTCGGCATTGCCGAAAACAACCTGTTTCTGCTTCTGGCGTCGCTGGGATTGGCCGAGCCGCTGTTCGGCGCACGGCTGCTGCCAGTGGGCACACTCTACGATCCGTTTATCGCGCGTGGTCTCGATGCGCTCAATTATGCCTGCTACCAGGACGCGCGCTTCATGGTGGTGGCGACGCCGAGCGGTATCGCGCTCGCGCCCGAAGGCGGCGCGCATCAGTCGGTGATCGAACCGCTCATCGGCATGGGTCAGCCGGGCCTGACCTATTTCGAGCCCGCTTTCGTCGACGAATTGCAGGCCGCTATGGCGTGGGGCTTCGCGCACATGCAGGCGGAAGACGGCGGCTCGGTCTACTTGCGCCTATCGACCCGCGCGATCACCCAGCCGCGGCGCGATCTCAGCGATGAACTTCGCGCGGCTGTCATTGCCGGTGGCTACTGGCTGAAGCCGCCACAGGCCGGAGGCGAGCTCGCAATCGTCGCCATGGGCGCCGTGCTGCCCGAGGCGATCGAGGCGGTAGCGAGGCTCGGAGAGCGCAATCCACGCGTCGGACTCCTGGTCGTGACATCGCCGGATCGGCTTTATGCCGATTGGCAGGTGCGCGGCCGCCAGTCGCACGCGGCGCGACTACTCGCGCCATTGGGCCGCGACGCCGCGCTGGTCAGCGTGCTCGATGGTCATCCATTGACGCTGGCCTGGCTCGGTATCGTGCGCGGACAGCGCATCAAGCCGCTGGG